>JACQWT010000294.1:20851-21581 GCA_016209145.1 Deltaproteobacteria bacterium
TCTCGACTCGGTTCTTCTTCAGGGTTTCGTCGACGAGCTCCGAGAGCACCAGGGGCACCTCGGACGTGACCAGATTCAGAGGCAGGTGCGGCTCGTTGATGATGGCCTGCATCAGGGCGTTGTAGTTGGGCGCGTCGAAGGGGAGCTTGCCGGCAAGCGCCTCGTACATCATCACACCCAGCGACCAGACGTCGGTGCGCGCGTCGATCTCCGCCGTACCCTGGGCCTGCTCCGGGCTCATGTAGGCCGGGGAGCCCAGCACGGTGCCGGTGCTCGTTCTGACGAACTCGCAGCGCGTGCCCGCCACGCCGGCGTTCGTCTTGGAAATGCCGAAGTCGAGCACCTTCGGGAGCTCCTCGCCGTTCTTGCCCGTGGTGAAGAAGATGTTGCCCGGCTTGAGATCCCGATGGACCAGGCCCCGGCCGTGCGCTGCCTCCAGGCCCCGGGCCACGGTGGACACCCAGCGACACACCTTCGCGGGCCGCTGGCGGCCCTCGCGCACGATGCGCTGGTCGAACGCCTCGCCCTCCAACAGCTCCATGACGAGGTACGGCGAGCCATCCTCGGCCGTGCCCATGTCGTAGACGTCCACGATGGCGGGATGCCGGATCTGGCCGCAAGCGCGCGCCTCGAGGAAGAAGCGGTTCAGCGCCTCCTCGTTCTTGGACAGCTCGGGCAGCAGGAACTTCACCGCGAAGTCGCGGTCGGTGAGCTCGTTGCGCGCCGCCCA
>JACQWT010000295.1 GCA_016209145.1 Deltaproteobacteria bacterium
ATGCGGTGATGAGCAAGGCGAAGGGAGCGCTGGAGCTGCTGTCGGCGGAGCCGAGCGCGCAGGAGCTGGCGCGGCAGCGGGAGCTGGCGGAGTTCACCTGGGAGCACTCGCTGGCGGTGGCGCGGGAGGAGGCGCGAGCCGAGGGGGCAGCCGAGGGCGAGGCCCGGGGCAAGGCTGATGGTGAGGCCCGGGGCAAGGCCGAGGGCAAGGCCGAGAGCAAGGCCGAGGCGATCCTGTCCGTGCTCGCGGCGCGCGGCCTGCTCGTGCCGGAGCCGGTTGCTGCCGAGGTTCGCCGCTGCCGGGACTGGGAGCAGCTCGAGGCCTGGCTGTGCCGGGCAGTGGTGGTGGGCTCGGCCGGCGAGCTGCTGGCGTAGATCGAGCCGGATGCTGGCTGGTTCCAGGATCGGCGGTCCTGGCGCCACGCCCTCCGTGCCGGCGTGGCTCGCGCTCGCGCTCCTCGGTCTGGGGCTCAGGCTGCGCGCGGCGATGGGCACGGCGCTGAGGCGCGCGGGCGGCGCGACTGCCGGCCGCCCGGGTGTGCTACTGTCTGGGTGGCGCCTAGAGTTGACTTGACGTCCTACCAGAGGTAGGATTCTCGCCATGCTTGGGTCTCGCTCCTCGATGCAGCGATCCGGCGGCGCCGCGGCGGGCACGCGGCGGCGGCGGGCGCGCGCCGTCGGCGCGGCCAAGATCTCGATCAGCGTGGACGCGGCGGTGCTTCGCGATGTACGGCGTGTTGCGCGCCGCTCCGGCACCACCCTGAGCGCCCACATCACGCAGGCTCTGGCGCGTGACCTGCGGCGTCGTCGGTTGAGCGAGTTGCTTGCCGAGTACGAGGCCGCGGCCGGGCGCATCAGCGATGAGGAGTTGGCGGAGGTTCGGGCCCAATGGCTGGCCTGACGCTGGACAGCGGCGCGGCAGTGGCGTTCGAGCGCGGCGACCGGCGTCTGATGGCCCATCTGAAAGAGGCGCTGCAGCGCGGCGCGGATCTCACGGTTCCGACCGTCGTCGTCGCCGAGGTCTGGCGGGGCGGACCGCGAGGCGCCCGCGTGGCGCGGCTGCTGGGTGCCTGCTCGGTGGAGCCGCTGGGCGAGGGGCTCGCCCGGACGGCCGGCGAAGCGATCGCGGCCTTGCCCGGCGCGGGCGCCATCGACGCTATCGTCATGGCGTCGGCGGCAGCACGGGGCGATCGGGTGCTGACTTCCGACCCCGATGACCTCGGACGGCTGCAAGCGCGCTTTCCGCAGGTGCGACTGTTGCGGATCTGAGCGCCCCAGGGGGTAGCCCCGCGGGCAGGCTACTTACTCAGCACGAACGGCAGGTACGCGATGCGCATCTTGGACATCGTGCCGTCCTGCGTGTAGCCGGCCAGCCCGTAGAGCACGTTCCACCAGTGGCCCTGGGGCGTCTCGCCGTAGGAGAAGGCCGGGAAGAAGTGAAACTCCCAGTCGACTCCGCCGGCGACGCGCTCGGAGCGGTAGTAGGTGTTGCCGATGAGCTGGTGGACCGAGTCCCGGTCGGCGAAGCGCCAGTAGACGGGGAAGAAGACCGTCGAGCGCTTCTTGGGGGAGGCGAAGTCCCAGAGCAGCGGCGCCACGACGAAGTGGGTCGAGTAGTCGCTCCGGCCGACGTGGAACAGCGGCAGGATGCTCGTCTCCCACCCGGTCAGGCTCGTCTCGTGCCGGAACAGCGGCGTGACCCAGAAGCTGTCGGAGACGTTCCGGCGATGGAAGCGGCCGTAGAAGGGGAACAGCACCAGGTCGTCGCTGCGGGGCGAGCTCTCCTGGTAGTAGAGCGGGAACAGGAGCTTGCGGTCGAGCCCGGCGTCGGGGTCGCGGTACCACCAGAACAGCGGCGAGAGCATGTCGAGCTCCGTGCGGCCGCGGTGGCGGGCGTAGCCCCAGGTCACGAAGGTGTGGGCGCCGTCCTCGGCGTTGGCGTTGAGGAACAGGGGAGTGACGAGCAGGTTGCTCGCCCCCTTGTAGCCGTAGTGGAAGAGCGGGAGGAGCGTGTAGTGCTCCTCGTTCTCGCCCCAGCTCTGCCAGTACAGCGGCAAGACGTCGAGCACGCCGCCCTTGCGGTCGCGCTCGAGCCACAGGGGCCCCCAGACGTTGAGCGAGCGCTCGCCGCTCTCCTCGTACTCGTAGTAGTGGAGCAGGGGCGGGATCACCTCGTACTCGCGTCGATCGTTGCGGCCATAGAAGTACAGGGGCGCCAGGCCGAGATCGATGTCGTCCGCCGTGCGCGCATCGCAGGCGGAGCCGCCCTTCCACTTGCAGTAAAGCGGCCCCACCATGGAGAAGCCGCTGCGCTCGCTGTGCAGGGTGAAGGTCAGCAGGGCGGGGATGTGCAGGTAGCCGCCGCCCCGCGCGTCCGCTCCCTCGAAGAACAAGGGGGCGACCCAGTTGTGGTGACCCCGCGGGGAACTGCTGTGCACGACGGGCGGCACGACCCAGGTGCTCGTGTCGTCGTTGCGCAGCCGCCAGAAGAACGGGAACAGGATGTCGGCGTCCTGCTGCGGGCTGCGGCGGTTGTAGTAGCTAAGCCCGAAGAGCGAGGCGCGGTCATTCTCTTGGCGCCGCTCGGCCCAGAACGGAAAAGCGGTGCGGAACTGGTAGCTGCCGCTCCTTTCGGCGTACCACAGGCCGTAGAACTGCCGCTCGGTCTCGGGCGCCCGCCCGCGCTCGTAGTCGGCATCCGCATTCGTCCCGATGGTGTCGCGCACGGGCTTGGGGATCTCGATCGGCTGCTCCGGCAAGCTCGGCTCGCGCGTCGGGAGCTTGGGCGCCTCTTCGGCGCCCGAGGCAGCGTGGGTCTCGGGCGGCTTGGCGCCGCCCGGCCCGGGGCGGGCGGGTGGCTGGCCGGGCGGCGCCAGGCCGCCCGGCGAACCGAGCCCGCCCGGCTCGTCCAGATCCACCTGCCCGAGCGCCGCGGGCGCCCAGGAGAGCACCGCGCAGAGCGCGAGCAGGCGCGCGGCAGGCAGGGTGAGTGCCGGGCGACCCATCAGGCCTCGTCCGCCTCTCCCGGCGCGCGGGCGGCGTTGGCGGCCGGGGCCGGGCTCGACGCGAGCCGCCGCGCGAGCGTCTCGGCCGCCTGCTCCCAGGGGATCTCTACCTGCTCGTGCCGCGCGAGATCCTTCACGGTGATGACGGCGCGGCCGATCTCCTCCTCGCCCACGAGCAGGCACAGCCGGCTGCCCAGCGCATTGGCACGCCGCAGCATGGCCCGCAGGCTCAGGCCGCGCCCGTCGAGCTCGCAGCGCAGGCCCGCCGTGCGCAGCTCCTTGCCGAGCACGAGCGCGCGCGCGCGGCCCGCCTCGCAGAGCGGGGCGAGGTAGCAGTCCGGGCCGGACGCTGGCGGGCCCTCTTCCAGGAGCGAGAGGATGCGCTCCAGTCCCATGGCGAAGCCGATGGCCGGCACCGCCGGCCCGCCCAGGCCTTGCACCATGCCGTCGTAGCGGCCGCCGCCGAGCAGGGCGTCCTGGGCCCCGAGCTCACCTGCCGTGGCGCGCAGCTCGAACACCGTGCGCGTGTAGTAGTCGAGGCCCCGCACCAGGGTGGCGTCGATCACGGGTGCAATGCCGAGCGCGCCGAGGTAGCGGCGCAGATCCTCGAAGTGCCGGGCGTCCTCCCCGCCGAGCAGCCCGAGCAGGCTGGGAGCGCGGGCAATCGCCTCCCGGTCCCGCTCGTCCTTCGAGTCGAGGATGCGCAGCGGATTGCTGTCGAGGCGTCGCTGGGAGTCGGCGCTGAGCTCAGCGCGCAGCGGCTCGAAGTGTGCGCGCAGGGCCTCGCGGAAGCGCGCGCGGGCGTCGCCCGAGCCGAGCGAGCTGACGTGAACGGCGAAGTCGCGCAGGCCGAGCGCTTGCAGAACCTCGGCCGCCATGCCGATCATCTCGGCATCGCACAGGGGGCCGGGGTCGCCGAAGTGCTCGCACCCGGCCTGGTAGAACTGCCGGAACCGGCCCTTGGCGGGCCGCTCGGCGCGGAACATCGGCCCGAGGTAGTACCAGCGTGTGACGGGCTCGCGGGCTTGCAAGGCGTGCTGGACGTAGGCCCGCGCCACGCCCGCGGTTCCCTCGGGACGCACGGTCAGGGCGTCGCCGTGGCGCTCGAAGCTGTACATCTCCTTCTCGACGATGTCGGTGCCCTCGCCCACCTGGCGCACGAACAGCTCGGTCGCCTCGATGACAGTAGTACGTACCTCGCCGAAGCCGTAGCGCTCGACGACCGACCGGATAGTAGCCTCGAGCCGTTGCCAGCGCACGGCCTGCTCGGGCAGGATGTCCTTCATCCCCCGGACGGCGCGAAACTCCATCGTTCCTCGGACGGTCCGGCGGCCGGACCGGCATCCCTGACTCGTGCGGCTTATGGTAGGAGCAGGGCGGGGGGTCAAGTAAGGGCGAAAGATGGCGGGACAGCATTGCTCCGGCCGGGTGGCCGCGCTCGATCTGGGCAAGGTCCGGGTCGGGCTCGCGATCTCGGACGAGCTCGGCCTGTTCGCCCACCCGCGACCGGCCCTGGATGGCCGCCACCGCCCCGCCCTGCTCGCGGCCCTCGCCCTGCTCGCAGCAGAGGAAGGCGTGGCCACCTTCCTGGTGGGCCTGCCCCTCGATCTGTCGGGCCGGCAGGGCCCGGCCGCCCGTCGCGCCGCGCGCTTCGCCGCCGACCTGGCTGCCGCGACCGGGCTCTGCGTGCGGCTCGTCGACGAGCGGCTGACCACGGTGCAGGCCACGCGCGAGCTGCGCGCCGCGGGCGCCTCGCGACGCCGGATCGGGCAGCGCGTGGACGGGGCGGCAGCCGCGCTGATCCTCCAGCAGTGGCTCGACGGGCAGGGCGGGACCGGGGCTGGCTAGGACTCGCCTTCGGCCAGGCCGCGCAGGAGCCGGCGGATGTCGTAGTCCCGCGAGAGTGCGAACGTGACGAAGCACGCCGGCTGATCTTCGGTGCGGAAGCCGTGCGGGACCGAGGAGCGGTGGTGCAGTGTGCCGCCCGCGCCGACGACGTGCTCGTCGCCGGCCACGCTGAAGACGACCGTCCCCGACACCACGTAGCGCAGCTCCTGGCCGTCGTGGGGCGACGACTGGCACGACGTGCCACTCTCCACGTCGATGAGGAACGCCTGGTAGCCGCTCCCGGCGTGCAACAGACGAAGCGTCACCCCGGCCTGCGGCCGGAAGATCTGGTGGCGCCCCGCGTCGATCTGGAGGACTCGTTCAGCCACCAAGCCGTTCGGAGCTCCCGTGCCCGGAAGCCTATTGGCTCCCGCACAGCCGCGCAAGAGGGCAGCTTGCCCGGACAGAGCAGCGGACGTGCTACGCTCGCAGGCCGATGGGCCGGCGAGGCAAGCCGGGGAGGCGCCGCGAGGGCGGCAAGCGCGGCGAGCCGCTGAGCCTGTTCGGCGGGAAGCAGCCCCCCGGCCCGCATGGGCTGCTGGCGTGGGCGGACGGGATCTGCAACAGGGAGAGGCGCGCGCTGCGCGCGCGCGTGGGCATCGCGCGTCCGTCGGGCATCGAAGCGCATGACGCATCGAGCTGCCTCGACGAGCTGGGGGCGCACGCGCTGGCACAGACGGCCGCGGTGCTGGCGCGCACGGCCGAGCCGTCCGAGCCGGTGTTCATGCTCGCCCCGGCGGATCGATCGGCCCGGCCTGGCGCGCTCGCCGCTCAAGGCGGCGCTCGAGGCGCACGCGCGCGGGGCCACGGCCCTGGTGGCGCAGCCGGACGAGCTGGCCGGAGCCCGTTGGATCGGCCGGCCTATTCCCGCTTTTCGAGAATAGGAGGCCAGAACGCTTGGCGCGCTGCGCAGGGGCCTGGCAACGGCGCTGCCGTCCCAGCAGGAGGTGCAAGGGGCGCACGTCACGGCCGCGGCGGATCGCGGCAAGCCCCGGTCTCGCCGCCGCTCGGACGAGGGAGAAGCTGTTGACGCAGTCCACAGGCATGGCGAGCATCCTGCCGAACGGCGACGCCTGGACTGCCACCTCCCGTGCCACCCGACGGATTCTTCCCTTGTCCTGCCCGAACATCCTGCCGGACGGCGACGCCTGGGCTGCCAGAGGCCGCTGGGGCGTCGGTGAGAGGAGGGGCAGTGGTGGCAAGGACGGAGAGCGCGTCGCGCGCGGTGGCTCACGCGGTTCTGTCGGTCGAGGGTTTCGCGGTGCGCTTCCCCGACGGCACGCCCGTGGCCCTCGACGTGGCCCTTGACCTCCTCCGCGGTCAGGTCGTCTCACTCCTCGGCCCCTCGGGCGGCGGGAAGACGACCGTGGTTCGGGCGCTGCTTGCACCTGACGCGCTCCGCGCAGAGGGCTTCGCGGTGACCTGGAGACGCCGCGATCTGTCCGCGGAGCCTGCCTTCGTCCCGCAGCGCGGCGCACTGCTCGACCACCTCGACGTCGTCGGCAACGTGGCGCTGGCACGGGCTGCCGCGGGAGTCGCTGATGACTCCGCGGACTGGCTGACCGCCGTCGAGCTCGATGACTCCATCGCCGCCCCCGGTCGACCGGTGAGCGCCCTGAGCGGCGGTCAGGCGCAGCGGGTGGCCGTCGCGAGGACCCTCGCCGCCGGCCGGCGCCTGCTCGTGCTGGACGAGCCGTCCGTCGGGCTCGACCACCTCGGCGTGCGGCGCCTCGCCCGTCTGCTGGTCAAGCAGGCGCGCGAGCATGACGTCGCCGTCCTGGTCATCACCCACGACCTCGCGCTGGCGGGCGGCGCCTCGGACACGGTGCTCTTCCTCGACCAGGCGCACCAGGCGCTCGTCGTCGTAGATCCGGGCTGGCCGGGCCCCGCGGAGCTCGCCGCTGCGGACGAGCGCAGCGTTTCGCTCGCGTCCCTTGAGGCGCGCGTGGATGAGTTGCTCGGCGCGGAGCGACCGCCCGCACCGGCCGCCGCGCGTCCGCGGCGGCGGGGCGCCCTGTTGGCCCCGCTGCGGATGGCTGCCGTCGGGCTTGGCGAGGCGGCCACGCCACGGCTGTTCGCCCAGGCGATGGTCGTCATGCTGAAGGCCTTCGTGCAGGCGCTGGCGAAGCCGATGTCGTTCTATGCCGTCGTGGGCGCGCTCCTCGGCTTCACGATCCCATTTGCCATGGTCCACGTGACTGCCGGGTTGAAGGAGAGGTCCGTGCTCGCCGTCATCGGTGGCTCGTACATCCTGTCGCTGGCGCCGCCGATCTCTGCCATCGTCTTCGCCGCCACGAGCGGCAGCGCCATCAACGCGTGGCTCGGCGGTCTTCGCCTGCACGGACAGATCCTTGCCCTTGAGGGGGTGGGAGTGAGACCGGGACGATACCTCTGGTCGCCGGCCTGGATCGCCCTGGCGGTGTCATACCTCGCCACCGTCGCCTTGTTCATCGCGTCGATGGTTGCCGGGGGCTGGGTGCTCTTCGGAATCTACGACGTCCCCGACGCCCTCGCCCGGTTGGTCTCGACGTTCACGAGCCCTCCGCCTGAGAAGGTTGCGCCGGTAGTGCGCGGGGCCTGGCTCGTCCTCGCCTACGCGCTGGCACTCCCGTCCATCGTCGTGGCCAAGGCAGCCGAGGCCAAGGACACGTCCGGGGACGTCACCGCGGCGATGACCTCGGCCGTGAAGCGCTGCACCATCTTCGTAGTCGTGATGGAGCTCGTGAGCGTCTGGATCATGTACCGGCTCTCGGGGAGGCACTGATGGACGCCCGGGGCGAATCCGCGGCACTCGGCGGGCTGGGGGCCGTCGCGCTCCTCGCCGCACTGCCGGTCGCGCTCGGGGCGGTCGGCTCGCCGCCCGAAGTCGGGGTGACGTTCCGCGCACCGACCCCATACGAGGTTGTGACGGGCGGACCGGCCGGGGAGGTCGCCGTTCGGCCTCCTGACCTGCTGGACGCTCTCGACCGCCGTGGCGAGCTGGAAGGCACAGGGCCCGGCATCTGGCTCCGGTCGTGGCGCGTCACGTACGGTCGCCAGTGGGAGAAGGAGGTCACGCTGCCGGTCGTCGTCGGGCCGCTGCGGGACGCCGCACGCGAGCCCTCGTGCGGGTACGTGGTCCGAGCGAGCGCGGGGCTCTTCGACCCCGATGTGGGCGCGCCGGCCGTGCGCGCGGTGGTCGAGCATGCCGTCCGCGAGCGGTGGGGCGCCCTGAAGGCGGAGGCCAGACGTGAGGGGATGGACTTGGAACCGGTGGTCGCAGTGCCGTTCTCGATGCGCCTCACGGAAGGGGGCGTGACGGCAAGTCTGCGGGTGGTCATGGCCGACGGCGCCGCGCTGGACCTGGAGGCACAGTTCGGCCTCCTGGTGCAGGCCGGGCGTCTGGCGGTTTTCGTGCGGAGCACTCGCACTCAGCCCAACGAGCGTCTGGTCGAACTGGCCCACGAAGCTGGTCTCCTGGGAACGCCCTTCCGGGCGTTCATCCTCGGCGTCACGCTGGGCGTCGCAGCGCCACTCCTCGCCGCGGCGGGAGAGGGGGAGCTTCGCGGCAGGGTGCGCGACGCGGCCGAGGAAATGGCGGAGGCCGTCGCGACCAAGATCAGCGCGGCCCTGGGCCACCTGGAGTCGCTCCGGTCGCCATTGCCCGGTCGGCCGGACGACGAGATCAGGATCACCTTTCAGGACCAGCCGTTGGTGACGCCCCGCGCCGTCGAACTGCGGCCCTGCATCTCCGTCAACATCGCGCCGACCGGGAGCGTGGACGTGCGCATCCCGGGACCGCCCCTGGTTGCGTCTCCGCCACCGTCGCTGCCGCCCTTGGCCGACCCGGCCGCGCCCACGATCGAGGTCGCAGCCAGCACGCACGGCTTGAACCAGGCGCTCTACGCGGCGTGGCAGGCTGGCGCCCTGAGGAAGCTCGGCGAGCAGTTGCTGTCCTCCAGCAGCGAGAACGCGCTCGTCGAGAAGCTCGCGTTCGACGTCACGGGCGTGGAGCCGCGCCTCCCTCCGGTCGTGACGGGCGCAGGCAGGCGGCCTGGCTCGCTCACGCTGGCCGCTGCGGATCTGCGGCTCGGAACGTGGGACGGCGGGCACGGCGCGCGCGACGTGGTTGGCCACGCCCGCGTGGCGGTTACTGTCGATGCAGCGGACGAGAAGCTCGTTCTCTCCGGCGAGGTCGAGGACGTGCGGGCGAACTGCGTCGAGCGCGTGGGGTCGGCGGAGTGGAGCCTCACGCCCTGCCTTGGGGATCTGGTGCCTGTCGTGCGCCTGGAGCTCGAGGGCTCGCCGAAGTCGGGCAGCTTCGACGCGGGGGAGTGGTTTCGCCTCCTGCGCGAGGCCAGCTTCGGAGGCGCCCGCCTCGACGCTGACCAGCTCCGAGCCGAGGTGCGGGAGGGCGGCATCTACGGTCGCGTCCGGGTGCGGCTCGAGCCTCGGGATCCGCCATGAGCGAGGATGGGCGGCACGCCTTGCGGCCCGCCCGGGAGTGGCCCGGCCGGCGGCTGCCGCAGACCTTCTGCGACCCCCGGGCGCTCTTCGCCCGCCCGGGGCCGCGCGCCGTGCTGCACGCCAGGTGCGTCGTGGTGGACGGCGAGCGCGCCCTGGTGACCTCCACCAACGTCGCCGAGGCGGCGCTACATCGAGGCCGGCGCGCTCGCGGCCGACCCGGCGTTCGCGCGGACCCTGCAAGCTCAGCTCGAGAGAGCTGGCAGGCACCGGGACGCTGCGGCGCGTGGCGGCGCTGGGGTAGGTAGGCGTGGGCGGCTGGCATGCCGGCTGCGCCTCCGCGCGGAGTCTCGAGGGGCGGCCGACGGACCTGGTCTCGCGGAGGCCGCGGGAGATTCGCGGGGCGTCAAGCCCCCAGCCGGGGAGTCCTGCGGATCCCTTCAGCGGCACACGCGCGTCCTCACCGCACGTACGTGCCACGGCCGGCAGTACTTGGGCGTCCGTCTGAAGTGGAGGAAGCCGTCTCGGGCAACGCTGCTCACGCGCCAGATCCCAGCCAGATCCGACCGCGGCCCGGTGTACTCGACAAGCGTTCCCGGCACGATGCCGTCGCGCTCGATCGTTGCAAACGCCCTGCGCTCCATGGCGTCCGCGATCTCGGCAGAGAGCACGCGGAACGACTTGCCGGCAGTCGTGATGCCAAGGGACACGGCCAGGGCCACCTGCTTCTCCGTGGGCGTCCGAACCTGGTACGTCATGCCGGCACGCTAGGCGTCTGCAAGCGCGGGCACCATCCGCATCGACACGCGGAAACAGACAGTACGACCAGGCCGGCGCCCGGCAGCGCCGGGCCATCGAGCGGGTCCGGCGGTGGGAGTTGCGGGCGGGGTGACGGCTGGCACGCCCCGGCCATGGCCCGTCAACGAGGTCCACCGCGCACCCGACGCCGGCGCTTGGCCTTGTTGCGCGCCGGACGCGTGGACCTTGCCAGGAACCCGACGACCCGTCCGTACTGCTCCCCCTCGAGAGCGCCCAGGTCGTGCAGGATGTCCCAGGCGTCGCCGAGCTTGCTGTGCCAGCGCGCGCCCTTCTGGCGAGCCACGTGGGTCGGAACACCAGCGGCGTCCGCGTAGATCGCGAGCTTCTCACAGCCGGGTAGGAACGTCCCGTCCGTGCACGGGCCGTAGCCCCCGACGTGCTGGAAGGTCGCGATGAACGCCCCTACCGTCGGCTCGCGCGGGCAGCCACTCGGCCAGTATCGCGATGGGTGCGGCCACCACCGCCTGCTGGTGTCCCCGGCCGCAAACGCGACGCAGTTGTAGTCGCAGCGGCAGGGACTGGCGATGCGGTAGGTCGTGCCCACCAGCCCGGGAAACGCCGCTTCCAGGTGGGCCCGATCTTCCTGCTCACCCATCCACCGGGTCCCGCTGCCGAGCCCACTCGCGCCACGCCCTGATGGTCTCGGCTCTCCGGCCCGTCGCGCTCGGCGGCACCGGATCCGCACCCGTGATCTCGGCGAGCGCGATGTCCCAGTCGCCGGGCGTCTCGAGGACCTCGAGCAAGAACGGCACGGCGGCACGACCCATCGACACGATCCGACGGAAAGCCGGATGGGCCGTTCGCTTCGTCGTGGACGAGAACCACAGGCAGTCCCGCGCCCACCACTCCACGAGCCGCCCGAAGACCTCTCTGCTCACGGGGCTGGGCTGCGATGGGATGGAGTCATCCCGTACGCTTGCCGAGCAACCACCTGGGACACCCCGCAGAAGGCCGGCGATCGCGACGCCACCAGGCATCAGGGCGAACGACACGACGGCCACCACGGCGACGACTGCCACGGCGCCGACGATCTCGCCCCTGCCGCGCGGACGGGCGGGCGGGTCCTGCTCTGGCTGGACCACCAGTCCGTCCTGCTGCCAGGCGGCGGGCGAGTAGCGCGCGAAGTCAGTCATTGACCAGAGGCTCCGGGAGCTCTCGTTCCAGTTCCTGCAGCCTGTCCAGGACGAGGCGGAGCAGGGTCACCGACAGATCCACCCGCACCACGGGATCCACCGCGAGATCTTGCCCCCCTTGAGCCAGCACTCTCAGCGACCACGCGGAGGCGTGGTAGAAGTCGATCAGAGCCTCGGTGTCGGCGTAGGCGATGAGCGCGAGGTTCGCGACAAGAGCCACCGCCTGGGCGGGCTCCTCCGTTCGCTCCAGGGGAACTGCCGCCGGGAGCTTTCGGCTGTCCAGGTACTCCCGCAAGCGAGGCAGGAACTCCACGCAGGAGGCCAGGATGTTCCGCACCCCTTCCGGCGACACGTTGACCACCACGAGCGATCGGAGGCCGGCCAGGCACCGCCGCTGCGCGAACAGGATCTGAACGCGTCCATCGCGCGCGACCGCGTCCCCGGCGTCGGCCTGGTATCTTCGCCCCGGCACCCTGGCGGCCGCAAGGTCGAGCCGCTCGATCCGCGAAGGGCCGGCGTCCGCGATCGGGAGTCGCCGGACGGTCACCGAGACGCCCTCGCCTTCCCGTTGCCGCAGCCGCACAGGGCGCGTCTCGCCCTGGCCCCTCCCGCCCCCAGGAACCATCAGCGCCCGCTTGCCGCTCACGGTGCTCGTTCTAGGGCCGCCGGCGTGGTTCGTCAAGCACCGCGGCCAGGTGAGGCCCGCGCGGACGTCCCCCCGTCCCCCTCCCTGTGCTACCGTCCCGGCCGTGGCGGTTGCGCCTGCGCCAGGGGAGATCGTCTCGGTACGGTCACGCCAGTACTTCGTGGAGGAGGTAGTGCCCCCGCCTGCGCCGGGCGAGCAAACCCTCGTCAAGCTGGCCTGCCTTGAGGACGACGCGCAGGGCGAGCCGCTCGAAGTGCTGTGGGAGTCGGAGGTGGACGCGCGGCCGGCCGCGGGCACCTCGCTCGGCGCGGCCGCGGGGCGGGGCTTCGATCCCACGCCGATCTTCGCAGCGTACCTGCGCACGCTGCGCTGGAACTGCGTCACCTCGACCAACCCCCGGCTGCTCCAGGCGCCCTACCGGGCGGGCATCGAGGTGATGGCCTACCAGCTCGAGCCGCTGCGCAAGGCGCTGCTCCTGCCGCGGGTGGCCCTCTTCATCGCGGACGATGTCGGCCTGGGCAAGACGATCGAGGCCGGGCTCATCCTGCGCGAGCTCGTCATGCGCCAGAAGGTGCGGCGCGTGGTCGTGGCCTGCCCGCCGTCGGTGGTCTTGCAGTGGCAGGCCGAGCTGGAGAGCCGGTTCGGGCTGAGCTTCGTCGTCTTCGACCGCGCCTACATGGCGGCCCGCCGCCGGGAGCAGGGCTACGGGGTCAACCCGTGGATGACGCACACGCGGTTCATCATCTCGCACGCCCTGCTGCGCGACGAGGCGTACGTGGCGCCGCTGCGCGACTGGCTCTCCGGCGCCGGGACCGGGACCGGGATCGGCACCGGCCCGGGCTCGCTCTTCATCCTGGACGAGGCCCACAACGCCGCGCCCGCGAGCGGGGGGCGCTACGCCATCGACTCGCATCTGACGGCGGTGGTGCGCGACCTCGCGCCGTGCTTCGAGCACCGCCTGTTCCTCTCGGCCACGCCTCACAACGGCCACAGCAACAGCTTCGCCGCGCTGCTCGAGCTGCTCGATCCGCAGCGCTTCTGTCGCGGGGTGAAGGTGGCGCCGAAGCTACGCGACGACGTCGTGGTGCGGCGCCTGAAGAGCGATCTGCGCGAGGTGGTCGGCGGCCTGCCGTTGCGGCGCGTGGTGCAGGTGGATCTCCGCGGCCTGCCGGCCGACGCCCCGGAGCTCGTGCTGGCGCGCCTGCTAGGGGAGTACCGCGCCGCTCGCGAGCAGCGGCTCGAGGGCGCGTCCCGCAAGGCTCAGGCTGCGGCCGCGCTGGTCACGGTCTCGCTGCAGAAACGCCTGCTCTCGTCCATCGAGGCCTTCGCCCAGACGCTCGCGGTCCACACCCGCGCGGTGGAGAAGCTGGCGGCGAAGGCCGCGGCCGAGGTGGCTGCCCCGCCGGCAGCCCAGCCCCAGCTCTCGCTGCTCCACGAAGCGCCCGGGGCCGACGACGATCGGGCCGACCTCGGCGAGAAGGACGTCGCCCAGGAGGAGGAGGCGCAGATGGAGGCCGCCACCGCGGCCTCGCGAGCGGGGCCGCCCCTCGGGCGGGAGATCGCCCTGCTGCGCGAGATGGGCCGCATCGCCGGTGCCGCCCGCGGCCGGCCGGATCGCCGCGTCGAGCTCTTGGTGTCGTGGATCCGCGAGCATCCCGACCGTCGCGTCGTGGTCTTCACCGAGTACGCGGACACCAAGCGCTACCTCGCCCAGCAGCTCCGCGCGGCCCTCGCGGCGGAGGATCCGGAGGGCCTGCGCCTCGCCACGTTCCACGGCGGGATGGACGAGGAGGCGCGCGAGGAGATCAAGGCCGCGTTCAACTCGGATCCGGCCCGGCACCCCCTGCGCATCCTGATCGCCACGGACGCGGCCCGCGAGGGAGTGAACCTGCAGAACCACTGCGCCGATCTGTTCCACTTCGACGTGCCGTGGAACCCGTGCCGGATGGAGCAGCGCAATGGCCGCATCGACCGCAAGCTGCAGCGCGAGGACGAGGTCCGCTGCCACTACTTCGTCTTCAGCCAGCGCCCCGAGGACCGCGTCCTGCAGGTGCTGGTCGAGAAGACGCAGACCATCGAGGAAGAGCTGGGCAGCCTCTCGCCGGTGGTCGAGCGACGGCTGCAGAAGCTTCTCGATGCGGGCATCCGCGCCGAAGAGGAGGCCCGCCTGGCGGACGAGATCCGGAAGGTCGGCCCAGATCCGGACGAGCGCGCGACGGTGGAGGAGGAGCTGGAGGAGGCGCGCCAGCGCAAGAAGGATCTGGCCGCGCAGATCGAGGGCCTGCGCGACATGCTGTCGTCTTCGCAGCGGCAGCTCGGCATCGCCGAGGGACGGGATCTGCCCGACATGCTCCCGCCCACGCTGAACGCCGCGCTCGAGGTCGCAGGGGCCGAGCCGCTGTCGGCCGCCACCGGGGACAAGGGGCGGGGCGCCTGGCGGTTTCCCGCCCTCGACCAGCGGGCGGGCGCCGATCCTACCTGGGCGGACACCATGGACACCCTGCGCGCCCCGCGGCGGCGCGAGCAGAAGCATGCCGACTGGCGCCGCGACTCGGCCATCAGGCCGGTGGTCTTCAAGGACCAGGGGACGATCGACGACGACGTCGTGCACCTGCACTTGGAGCACCGCCTCGTGCGGCGGCTGCTCGGCCGCTTTCTGGCGCAGGGTTTTGTGTACGACGATCTCAGCCGCGCCTGCGTGGGGCAGACGCGCGATGCCATCCCGCGCGTCGTGCTGCTCGGCCGGATCTCGCTCTACGGCAGCGGCGCCGCACGGCTGCACGACGAGGTGGTGGCGGTCGCGGCCCGCTGGATTGCGCCCGAGACGCGCCGCGGCCCGCTGCGGCCCTACGCGGACGACGCCGACGCCTGGCGCCTGCTCGACGCGGCCCTTGCCGCGGCCGGGGCCGCGAGCGTGCCCGAAAGCGTGGGGGCCCGGCTGCTCGCCTCGCTCGCCGCGGACGTGGGTGATCTGCAGCCGCACTTCGACCGGCGTGCCGAGGAGATCGCCGAGCGAGCCGCCCGGCTGCTCGCCACGCGCGGAGAGCGCGAGGCCAAGGACATGACGGGCATCCTCGAGGCGCAGCGCACGCGCATCGAGCGCAAGGCTGCCGAGCACGACGAGCGGCAGCTCGAGCTCCGCTTCAACGACGAGGAGCGGCGACAGCTCGAGGCCGATCGGCGACACTGGGGCCGGCGCCTCGCGGCTCTCACCCAGGAGCTCGATCGCGAGCCGGAACGCATCCGCGCGAGCTACGTGGTCCGCGCCAGGCGCGTCGACCTCGTGGGCGTGGTCTACCTCTGGCCGGTGACGGGGTAGGAGGCTCATGGCGCCGGACCCGGAGCTGCGTGCGCACCGCGAGTGGATCGGGCTGGTCCAGCCGGTCGGGCTGCTCGTGTCGCCGCTGGCCCTGCTCGCCGCCCAGGCGCACCCCAACCGCAACATCGTGCGCGAGCAGCAGGCCCTCCTGCACCTCGTGGGCTTGGGCGACCCCAAGCGCGACAAGCCCCTGCCGCTCGATCTGCACGCCTTCTGCCTGGAGGTGCTCGGCTGGGAGGCCGGCGACCTCTGCGGTGGCGCGGACCTCGCCGTGCCCTTGCCCGAGTACGGCGACACCCTCGCGCCCAGCTTCGCCGTGCCAGATCCCGGGCGCCCCGGCTCATGGCTCGCGTTGCTGCGCCAGGAGCCCGCCGGCACCGATCTGGACCAGGATCCGCCGGAGGGCCTGCGCGGCTGGCATGCCTCCCCCCAGGCGCGCCTGGAGCGGCTGCTGCGCGAGCGCGAGGTGCCGATCGGCGTGCTCGCCAACGGCGCGGCGGTTCGCCTCGTGTACGCACCGCGCGGGGAGTCCTCGGGCCACGCCACCTTCCCGGTCGCGGCCATGTGCGAGGTCGGAGGCCGGCCGATCCTGGCCGCGCTGCACATGCTGCTCTCGGCCGAGCGGCTGTTCACCCTACCGGAGAAGCAGCGCCTGCCCCATGTCCTGAGCGAGAGCCGCAAGTACCAGAACCAGGTGACGACTGCGCTCGCCGAGCAGATCCTCGCGGCCCTGCACGAGCTGCTCCGCGGCTTCCAGGCGGCCGACGAGGCAAGCCATGGCGAGCTGCTGCGCGAGGTGCTGCGCGAGGCGCCGAAGGACGTGTACGGCGGCCTGCTCGCAACGCTGCTGCGGCTGGTCTTCCTGCTCTACGCCGAGGACCGCGGCCTGATGCCGGCCGATCCCGTGTACCTGCGGCACTACTCGGTGACCGGGCTGTTCGAGAAGCTGCGCGAGGACGCCGGCCGCTACGCCGACACCATGAACCAGCGCTTCGGCGCCTGGGCACAGCTTCTCGCGCTCTTCCGCCTGGTGCACGACGGCGGCGCCCACGGCGCCCTGCGCCTGCCGCCGCGCCACGGCCGGCTCTTCGACCCGGACGCCTACCCGTTCCTCGAGGGCCGGCCCCATGGGTCGAGTCGCGTGATTGGCGAGCTCATCGCGCCGCCGCGCGTTCCCGACGGCGTCGTCTGGAACGTCGTCAGGAACCTCCTGGTGCTGGGCGGCGAGCGGCTCGCCTACCGCAGCCTCGACGTCGAGCAGTTGGGCTCGGTGTACGAGGCCATGATGGGCTTCGAGCTGTGCGTGGCCGCGGGCCGCTCGATCGGCGTCAAGCCACACCACGTCGTGGTGGATCTGGAGCAGCTCCTGGCTGCGCCCGCCGCCGAGCGGGCCAAGCTCTTGAAGAAATGGGCCGCGTGCGACGTGGAGGGCCAGGCCCTGGAGCGCCTGAAGGGCGCCACGACGGTCGAGGCCCTGGTGGCAGCCCTCGGCCACAAGGTCTCGCCGCGCACCCAGGGCATCGTGCCGGCCGGCGCCATGTACCTCCAGCCGACCGAGGAGCGCCGCCGCTCGGGCTCGCACTACACGCCCCGCTCCCTCACCGAGCCCATCGTGGCAACCACCTTGCGGCCGGTGCTGGCAGCCCTGGGCGAGCGGCCGCGGCCATCGGCCTTGCTCGACCTCAGGATCTGCGACCCGGCCATGGGCTCGGGCGCCTTCCTGGTCTGCGCCTGCCGGTTTCTGGCCGACAAGCTCGTCGAGGCGTGGCAGGCCCACGGCGAGACGCCGCCCATCCCGTCCGACGAGGATCCCGTGCTGCACGCCCGCCGGCTCGTGGCCCCGAAGTGCCTCTACGGCGTGGACAAGAACCCGTTCGCCGTGGATCTCGCGAAGCTCTCGCTCTGGCTGACGACGCTGGCAAGGAGCCACCCGTTCACCTTCCTCGACCACGCCCTGCGGCAGGGCGACTCCCTCGTCGGCCTCGGCTGCGAGCAGATCGCGTCCTTCAACTGGGCGCCGGCCGAGCAGGTCCCGACGATCCGCCAGATCGTGAGCCGCGCGGTGAGCGACGCCACCGCAGCCAGGGCGTCCCTGCACGCGCTCGGCGACTCCGACGACACCATCGAGAAGAGGCGGCTCTTGCACGAAGCGGACAGCGCGCTCGAGAACGCGCGCCTTGCGGCGGACGCCGTGGTGGCCGCGTTCTTCGGCGCCGAGCGCAGGGCCGAGCGCGCGCGGCTGCGGCAGGAGCCTGCCGAGATGGTCGGGCGGGCTCTTGCCGGCGGGGAGCGCATCGAGGTCGATCTCCCCTTGCGGCCGTTCCACTGGCGGATCGAGCTGCCGGAGGTGTTCTCGCGCGAGCGGCCGGGGTTTGACGCGGTGGTGGGGAATCCGCCGTTCGCTGGCAAGAACACCATCGCTGCAAGCTCTCCCGGACCCTACCTGCCGTGGCTCCAGGCGATCCACGAGCGGAGCCACGGCAATGCGGATCTCGTTGCGCACTTCTTCCGGCGCGCATTCGGCCTGCTGCGCGAGGGCGGCGCCTTCGGCCTCATCGCCACGAACACGATCGCGCAGGGCGACACGCGGGGGACCGGCCTGCGCTGGATCTGCACGCACGGCGGGACGATCTACGAGGCGCGCAAGCGTCTCAAGTGGCCGGGCAAGGCAGCGGTGGTCGTGAGCGTGGTGCACGTTGCCAAAGGCGAGGCGGCGCAGCCGGTGCGCCTCGACGGCCGCGAGGCCCAGCGCATCACGGCGTTCTTGTTCCACCAGGGCGGCCACGACGACCCGGCGCCGCTGCGCGCGAACGCGGGCAAGAGCTTCATCGGCAGCTACGTGCTCGGCATGGGGTTCACGTTCGACGACACGAAGGAGCAGGCCACGCCGATCGCGGAGATGCACCGGCTCATCGCCAAGGACCCCCGCAACGCCGAGCGCATCTTCCCGTACCTCGGCGGCGAGGAGGTGAACGACAGCCCCACCCACGCGCACCACCGCTACGTGATCAACTTCGGCGACATGACGGAGGAGGAGGCGCGGCAGTGGCCGGATCTGATGGCAATCGTCGAGGCGAAGGTACGTGGCCGGCGAGGCGCTCATTCGACAGCGCCTTGGTGGCAGCTCGAGCGTCCGCGTGGCGACCTTTATGAAGCCATCCGCGGGCTGGATCGCGTGCTGGTCATCGGTCGTATCAGCGAGTACGGCGGGCTCGCGTTCCTGCCACCGGGCCTCGTCTACTCCGAGGATCTCGTGGTCTTCCCGGTCGCTACGTACTCGTCCTTCGCGATGCTTCAGTCCCGCGTTCACGATACCTGGGCGCGCTTCTTGAGGTCGTCGCTTGAGGAGCGGCCCCGCTACACCCCCTCCGACTGCTTCGAGACCTTCCCCTTCCCACCGGCCTGGGAGTCCAGCCCCGTACTCGAGGCCGCCGGCCGCGCCTACTACGAGTTCCGCGCTGCCCTCATGGTCCGCAACGAAGAGGGCCTGACCTCAACCTACAACCGCTTCCACGATCCTGACGAGCGCCACCCGGACATCGCGCGGCTCCGCTAGTTGCACGCTGCCATGGACCGCGCCGTGCTCGACGCCTACGGCTGGGCCGAGCTCCAGCCTGTCTGCGAGTTCCTGCTCGACTACGAGGACGAGGCGGACGAGGACGAGGACACCGGCCGGCGGAGCCGGCGGCGCAAGCCGTGGCGCCTGCGCTGGCCGGACGAGGTGCGCGACGAGGTGCTGGCGCGCCTCTTGGCCCTGAACCGCGAGCGCGCCGAGGCCGAGAGGCTGGCCGGGGCGGCTGCCGAGCAGGGGCCAGCCAGGCCGCGCGGCCGGCGCAAGGGCCGCCCGCCCGACGGACGCAGTGGTAGCCTCTTCCGCTAGGGCGCGCGGGGCAGCGCTCGCCGGCTAGAACCGCCACGGCTCGCGTACGAGCGTCTGGAGGTAGGTCCGGACGCTGGACGCAAGCCCCACGTCCGAGTTCCGGACCTGCCAGGCGGCCAGCTCGCGGCTGACCCCGAACTGCCTGCACAGCCCCTGCAGCCGCCGCTCGGCCTCCCGCCGGTTGGAGGCTCCAGCCACCCGCTGCCCCGCCTCGCTCCTCGGAACAAGGAGCTCGGCGGCAAACGCGCGGGCCCGGGCCTCGACATCGCGCGAGACGCGTCCGCCGAGCACCTCGGCAAGGGGAAGCGCGCGGTCGCGGTCCAGGAGCAGATGCCCCACCTCATGGGCGAGCGTAGCTCTGCGCGCCGGTCCCCGGCAGTGCACGCCGCTGCGGTTGACCAGGATGGCCGGTCCGTGCCGAGGCCCCCATGCCGCGATGGCGTCGACGACCTCGTTGCCGAGCTTTCGGTCATCGACTTGCACGCCCCACGACGTCAGCAGACGCTCAACGTTCACTCGTCGGGAGGCACAGAGGCCGATCTGGCCCCGCAGCCAGTTGGCCGCGATGCACCCCTTCTCCGCGGGGGTCTCGCCCGGTTGCCCACGGACCTCGGCGCATGCGCCACGGCTGAGCGAGTCCAGGGCCTCGGTCCCCGCGCGCGGCAGGGCGCGTACCCACGCGAGGGCCTTGCGCACGTCCTCCGTGCCTAGCACCGTTCGGGTCATGCGGGCGACGGCGAGCAACTCTGTCTCGTCGGGGGTCGCGTGGCTGACTTCCAGCCACTGCGCGGCGCTGCCATCCGGGGCCAGATCCTCGATCTCGTCCTGCTCCAGCCCTGTGGCCACCCCGATCACCTGCTCGGCGTCGTGCTTGCCGCGTCGCTTCCAGGCCTGCGCCGCGAGCAGCGCCCTATGGTCGCTCATGCCTCGGAGGCGTGCGCACACGGCATCGCCGAGCGCGGCCAGCGTCGACATCGCGGCAGCATGAGGCAGGCGCAACGCACGCGTGCTCGTCCACGCCCTCATCTCGTTGCCCTCGCGCAGAAGCCACAAGGACGCCGGCCAGGCGCCGGCCAGCCCGGCAGCGAGGTCGTGCGTGGGCAGGAACGCCTCGAGCTGCTCCTGCTCCTCGTCGCGGCGCTCGCCGCTCTGGTCCTCCCAGCGCTCGGCCGCGCGCTGGCGCAGCGCCGGGAGGATCACGTCGAGCCCGAGCGGATCGCACTGCTCCCAGAAGAGGTAGAGCCACGAGCTGGCGAGGTGCTCGAGCAGCTCGACCCACGTCCACTCGAAGCCGGGCTCGCCCTCAGCGCCGCCCCACGCCAACTGCTCGCCCAACCACAGAGCCAGCGCTCCTCGGGTCGCTTCCGCCGCCGTGCCGCTCGGCTCCGGCTCGGCCCACCGCAGCTCGAAGCGGAGCCCGTCGCTCGGACCGTGCTGGACTAGGAGTCTGTCGGGGAAAGCGTGCTCGAAATGGTCCAAGTTATCGAAATCGCTCACTTTGCTCTGACGCTGGAACCGAACAATTCCGCGCACTTAGTTTTTTCTCCGACAGACTCCTAGCCGCGGATCCACCGCTTCACCTCCTGCTCACATCCGAGCTCGCGGGCACGCTCCTCGATCTGCTCCAGTACGTGACGCGGAAGCCGGCTCAGCTCTGCCGGCTTGTCCGGGAAGGCGTGGTAGGACACACCTGGGTTGGTTGGCACGGCGCGGAAGACGGCGCCTTCATACACCACGTAGATCCTGGAAGGCCAGTCCCCCGTCGCCGCGCGGGGCGGGTCGTAGGCGATCCCTTGGTTGAGCAGGCGCTCGGCTCGGTCGAGGCTCAGGCCGTGCGGGCACTTGCCCACGTCGACGCCTCGAACCTTCACGAAGCCGGGGCGCGGCTTGTCCCAGTGGTGCTTCTTCTTCGGCTTCTCGTCCGGCTCGTAGCGCCACCTCCTGCTCGCGGGCGCCGATGTGATCGAGGTGTCCGAGTCGCCGGTCATGACTGCTCCCCTTGGGGCTTCGCCTCCACGGCTAGCCTAGCGCGCGCCGCGAGGGGTGTCTTGGCCTCCGAGCCGGCGAGCCGGCATGGTCGAGTTGCTGGAGCCGGTGTTGCGCCCATGCCGGCCCGAATCAGGGGGCGCGCCGGACACGGGCAGTGGTAGCCTCTTCGCCTGAGGGCGCGCGATGACCCCGGAGAAGCTACGAGAGCTGATCGCCGCGGGCGAGACCCTGGAGATCGAGCTCAAGGGCGAGGAGCGCGGCCGGCTCTCGGACGGCGACATGGTCGAGGCCGTGGTCTGCCTCGCCAACCGCCCCGGAAGCAACCCTGGCTGGCTCCTCGTCGGCGTCGAGGACGACGGCCGCGTGACCGGCGCGCGGCCCCGGCACGGGAACCGCACCGATCCGCTCCGGCTCCAGGCGCTGATCGGCAACCGGACCCGGCCGTCGCTGTCGGTGCGCGCCGAGGTGGTCGAGCTCGACGCCCTGCCGGTCGTGGCCATCGAGGTGCCTGCGGCCCTGACGCCGGTCGGGACCACGGACGGCCGGTACGTGCGCCGGGCCGTGGGCCATGACGGCAAGCCCGCCTGCCTGCCCTACCACTTCCACGAGATGCAGGCGCAGTCGGCCGATCGGGGCCGGCTTGATCCGTCGGCGCTCGTGGTCGCGGGCGCGTGCTGGGACGACCTCGATCCGTTGGAGATCGAGCGCCTGCGCCGCACCATCAGCGAGAGCGGTCAGGGCGACGCCGCCCTGCTCGCGCTGCCGGATCTGGAGCTGGCCAAGGCCATCGGTGCCGTGGAGGCCAACCACGACGCGCGCGCCGTGCGCCTGCTCGGCCTGCTGCTCTTCGGCCGCGAGCGGGCCCTCGCTCGGTTCGTGCCCACGCACGAGGTCGCGTTCCAGGTTCTGGCCGGCGGCAAGGTTGCGGTGAACGAGATCTTCCGCTGGCCGCTCTTGCGCCTGATGGACGAGCTCGGCAGCCGCTTCCGCGCGCGCAACCAGGAAGAGGAGCTGATGGTGGGCCTCTTCCGCGTGGGCGTGCCCGACTTCCCGGAGCGCGCCTTCCGCGAGGCCGTGGCCAACGCGCTCGTGCACCGGGACTACTCGCGCCTGGGCGCAGTGCACGTGCAGTGGCTGGACGACCGGCTGGAGATCTCGAGCCCGGGTGGCTTCCCCGAGGGCGTGCACCTCGGCAACCTGCTCACCACGCCGCCCCGGCCCCGCAACCCGCTGCTCGCGGACGCCTTCAAGCGCGCCGGCCTCGTCGAGCGCACCGGCCGCGGCATCGACACCATCTTCTACGAGCAGCTCCGGCACGGGCGGCCGGCGCCATCGTACGAGCGCAGCACGCCGACCGACGTGGTGCTGGTGCTGCCGGGCGGCGGGGCGAGCCTCGACTTCGCCCGGCTCGTGGTCGAGGAGAGCCGGGCAGGCCGGACGCTCTCCCTGGACGAGCTGCTCGTGCTCAACAAGGTCTGGCTCGACCGGAGCGTGACCACGCCCGAGGCAGCGCGGCTCGTGCAGAAGCCCGAGCCCGAGGCGCGGGCACGGCTCCAGGGGCTGGTCGAGGCGGGGCTGGTCGAGGCGCGCGGGGAGCGCAAGGGGCGCTCCTACCACCTCTCGGCGGCGACCTACCGGCGTCTCGGGCAGAAGGCCGCCTACGTCCGGCAGCGCGGCTTCGAGCAGCAGCAGCAGGAGCAGATGGTCGTGCAGTACGTGCAGGCCCACGGCCGGATCGCGCGCCGGGATGCGGCTGACCTGTGCCGGCTCTCGTCTGCCCAGGCCCGCGACCTGCTGGCGCGGCTCGTGCGCAAGGGGTTGATTCTGCAGCGGGAAGCCGGCCGGCGGGCCTTCTACGTTTTGGCGCACGGCCAATGAAGATTGGACCTGTCCAAACGGCTTCTGGAGTACGCCAAAGGTACCATGACCACCTCCTTGGAAGTCCGCGAAGACCTCGTCCGTGCCCTGCGCCTGGATCTCGTGGGGCCGGATCCTGGCAGTCCCCTGGAGGCCGAGTTGCTTCCCCAGCCGCCGTCGCGCTGGTACCTGACCGGGTTCCTCGTGCCCCGGGAGGCTGACGAGGCGGAGCGGTCCGACCCGACCGCGGACGAGGGCGTGGACGAGGTCGGGGCTGCGGGCGGGGGCGACGACGGGGCGACCCCCGACCGGGCGACGGGCCGGCGTGCGTTCCTGCCGTCGTCCATGGGCGTGGGCGTCCTGGTCCCGCCCGAGGCGGCTCGCCTGCGGGTCAAGGCCGTCTGGGGCGAGTACCGGCTCGAGGGTGGTCCGGCGGAGCCTCCTGCGCTGGAGGAGGGTGAGGCCATCGCCGAGCCGGTCCCGGAGAGCGGGGCAGGGGCGGCGAAGACACCGGGCGCGGCCGAGTGGCGCCGCACGCAGCGGGTGGCGGAGATCTGCGTGCCCTGGTCAACGACCGGCGGCCCGCACCGGACGACCGCCGGGACGAGGGCCTGGTCTTCCAGGTGCGGCTGGAGCTGCACGGCGACCGGCCGTTCGTGGCGCGGCCCAACGTGCGCGGCCTCGGTGACGACGACCCGGACGAGCAGGTGGCCGATCTCCAGTACCGCGACGCCTTCGAGTACGCGGTCGGGCACGGGGTGGCGACCGAGGCCCGGCTCGGCGCGGACGGCCAGTGTTGCTCGGTGGCCACCGCCTGGATCCCCGCGGCCGAGGTCGAGAAGGTCGAACCGGCCGATGCACCGGGGGTCGAGCTGTCGATGGAGGCGCTCGCCGCCTGCGGGTCGGCGGACGAGGTGCGCACCAAGGTAGGTGGGCTGGTGGATGCCTATCGCACCTGGATCCAGGCCGAGCGCGCCGGCCTGCCCGCAGATCCGGCCCGCGCCGCGGTGGGCGAGGAGCTGATGCGGCGCGCGGAGTTCGCAGCCGACCGCATCGACGACGGCCTGCAAGCCCTGGGCGACGCGCAGGTGCTCGACGCCTTCCGCATCGCCAACCGGGCCATGGCCGCCGCCGCCCGCCAGCGCGCGTACCAGCAGGGCCGGGGAGATCCTGGCGCCGTCGCCCCTCCCGTTTGGCGGCCGTTCCAGCTCGCGTTCCTGCTGATGAGCCTTCGCAGCCTGGCCGATCCGGGCCACCCGCAGCGGGACGTCGTGGATCTGCTGTTCTTCCCGACCGGCGGTGGCAAGACGGAGGCGTACCTCGCGCTCGCGGCCTTCGTCCTGGTGCTGCGGCGGCTGCGCCACCCGGGCCTCGCATCGGCCGGGGTGGCGGTCCTGATGCGCTACACCCTGCGCCTGCTCACCCTCGACCAGCTCGGCCGCGCCGCGACGCTCATCTGCGCGCTCGAGCTCGAGCGCCAGCAGAACGTCGAGCTGCTCGGACCGTGGCCCTTCGAGATCGGCCTGTGGGTGGGCCAGGCGGCGACCCCGAACCGGATGGGAAGGACGGGCGACCAGGACGCCGAGTCGGCCCGCGCCCGCACCATCGCCTTCCAGAACGACGACCGCAAGCCCTCGCCCATCCCGCTCGAGAGCTGCCCGTGGTGCGGTACCAAGTTCACGCGTGGGTCATTCACCCTGCAGCCGAGCCCCAACGCGCCGACGGACTTGCGGGTCGTGTGCGCGAACCGGCGCTGCGCCTTCACGCGCGACCGGCCGCTGCCCATCGTGGCGGTGGACGAGCCCATCTACCGCCGGCTGCCGTGCTTCCTCATCGCGACCGTGGACAAGTTCGCTGCCCTGCCTTGGGTGGGGCACACGGGCGCCCTGCTCGGCAAGGTGGACCGGGCCGACCGCGATGGCTTCTACGGCCCCTGCGACCCGGCGCGCGGGCGGCCGCTCGACGCGCCGCTCTTGCCGCCCGAGCTAGTCATCCAGGACGAGCTGCACCTGATCTCCGGGCCGCTCGGCACCATGGTCGGCCTGTACGAGACCGCGATCGACGCCCTGTGCACGCGACAGGTCGAGGGCAAGGCCGTGCGGCCCAAGGTCGTGGCCTCGACGGCCACGGTGCGGCGCGCCGAGGCGCAGATCCGCGCCCTGTTCGCCCGATCGGGCGTCGAGATCTTCCCCCCGCCAGGGCCGGATCGGCGCGACTCGTTCTTCGCGCGCACCATGCCGACTGCGGTCAAGCCCGCCCGCCTCTACGTCGGCGTCGCCGCCTCGGGGCGCAGCCTCAAGGTGGTCACGCTCAGGACCTCGCTCGCGCTCCTGGCTGCTGCCGAGAAGGCATTCCGCGCGAACGACGGCGAGCGCAACCCGCGCAACCCGGCCGATCCCTACATGACGCTGGTCGGCTACTTCAACAGCCTGCGCGAGCTCGGCGGCACCCGGCGCATCGTCGAGGACGAGGTGCGCGCGCGCCTGCGGGCCTACGAGCGCCGGCGGCGCATGGGCGAGACCGAAGGGCCGTTCGCCTCGCGCACCATCCGCTACGAGGCAGTGGAGCTGACCTCCAGGGAGAGCACCAGCAAGGTCGCCGAGACCAAGCGCCGCCTCGCGCTGCCGTTTGGCGAGACGGAGCGCGTGGACGTGGCGCTCGCCACCAACATGATCTCGGTCGGGCTCGACATCCTGCGGCTCGGGTTGATGCTCGTTCTCGGCCAGCCCAAGACGACCGCCGAGTACATCCAGGCCACCTCGCGTGTGGGCCGGGACGACGCGCGGCCCGGCCTCGTGGTCACGTTGCTCAACGTGCACAAGCCGCGCGATCGCTCGCACTACGAGCGCTTCGCCGCCTACCATGCCTCGTTCTACCGCTCGGTCGAGGCGACCAGCGTGACGCCCTTCTCACCACGGGCCATCGACCGAGGTCTCGCCGCCGTGACCGTGGCTCTGGCGCGGCTCGGCTCGGGCGCGCTGACCGCGCCCCTTGACGCGCTGCAGGTGACGGCCGAGCGAGCCCGGCTCGGGTACGTGGCGGATGCGCTGGCCGAGCGTGCCGAGTTGCTCGGGGGCCCGCCGGCCGAGGTCGAGGCACTGCGCAAGCTCCTGCGCGGCCGCGTTGGGGACCTGCTCGACGAGTGGGCGCGCATCGCCGACCAGCAACGGGCAGTCGGCGCGGGTCTCCAGTACCAGCGCGAGGTGGGAGCAGCCCCGCCGCTGCTCTTCGAGCCACTCGATCCCGCGCTCGCCGACCAACCCGCGAACGCGCGCAAGTTCAAGGCCCAGCGCTCGCTGCGCGACGTCGAGCCCAGCGTCAGCCTGTACGCGCGCCGGCTTGGAGCCGAGGAGGACGCCACATGAGCCCGGCGCGCCAGGTCAGGCCCTGCGGGCAGATCCGCCAGAGTCAGATCGTGACCACGTTCGGCCCCGGGGCGATGGTCGACCTGCCCGACCAGGCCGTGGTCATCGGGGGCCTGGAGCACTGGCGGGGTGACAAGGTCAGGATCTACGAGGAGCGCCTCGGCTCGCGCATCCAGGCGCTGCTCGGCCTGCCGGCGGCGCCGGCTCTCTACGCTCCACCCGTCGACCTGGGCGATCCTCGCGCGCCCGCGAGCGGCATCACCGCGTGGCTGTTCCCGGAGTGGTTCGTGAGCCAGTTCGAGGTGGGCACGGGTGAAATCCGGACGCGCCGGCTGCTTCACCGCCGGGAGCTGGTCGACGGCAAGCACCTCGACCGGGACCGCAAGAAGCACCCCGTAGTGCCGGTTCGCTTCGTGCAGGCGTGCGTGCGCGGGCACCTCTCCGACATCGACTGGCATGGCTTCGTCCACCAGGGGCGGGGGCCATGTCGCCGGGAGCTTTCCCTCGAGGAGCAGGGCACGAGCGGCGACCTGGCGGACGTCTACGTCCGGTGCGAGTGCGGGGCGGCACGCTCGCTGGCGCAGGCGACGCGGCTCGCCGGCCAGCCTCTGGGTGGCTGCCGCGGCGAGCGGCCCTGGCTCGGCCCGATGGCGAAGGAGCCTTGCAGCGAGCGCGCCCGGTTCCTCATAAGGTCGGCGTCCAACGCCTATTTCCCGCAGCGGGTGACGGCCATCTCCATCCCCGATCGCGACGCCGCCCTGCGCCAGGCCGTGGACCGGATCTGGGAGGACTTCCTGCAGTACGTCGAGAGCGCGGAGGACGTGCGGCGCGAGCGGCGCAAGGCCAAGGTCGCCGATGCTCTCGGTGCGCTCGACGACGAGCTGGTCTTTGCCGAGATCGGCCGACGCAAGCAGGGGCTCGCCGAGCAACGCAAGGGGATCAAGCAGGCCGAGATCGAGATGCTGCTCTCCTCCGAGGAGGAGATCGGGCAGGACGTGCCAGGGGGCGAGTTCTACGCGCGGGCCCTGCCGCTCCCGGAGCGGGCTGGCGCCATGCGAGCCGTGGAGCGCGTGGTGCTGGTGCACCGGCTGCGCGAGGTGGTGGCCCAGATCGGCTTCACGCGCTTCGAGGATCCGCTGCCGGACGTCGATGCGGAGCTCAAGCTGCAGGTCGAGATCGGCGCCCTGGGCCGCGAGAGCGGGTGGCTGCCGGCGGTTGAGAACCGTGGCGAAGGGGTGTTCGTCGCCTTCCGGCAGGACGCGATCGCGGCGTGGCTCGAGCGGGAGGCGGTCAAGCGCCGGGGGGCGGAGCTCGCCGCCGGCTTCGCGGCGTGGGCCAGCAACAGGCCGGGGACAGTCGCTCCGCTCTTTCCCGACCTGCCGTTCATCATGCTCCACTCGCTCGCCCACCTGCTCATCACGAGCGTGTCGCTCGAGTGCGGTTACGCCGCCTCGTCGATCCGCGAGCGCATCTACTCCGGCGACAGCGGCTACGGCATCCTGCTCTACACCGGCTCGCCCGACGCCGAGGGCACGCTCGGCGGCCTGGTCCAGGTCGGCCGCAGGCTCGCCGACCACTTGCGGAGCGCGCTCGAGCTCGGGCAGCTTTGCTCGAACGACCCGGTGTGCGCGCAGCACCGGCCCGACAACGCCCAGGAGGGCCGCTTCCTGCACGGCGCCGCCTGCCACGGCTGCCTGCTCATCGCCGAGCCCTCCTGCGAGCGACGCAACGAGCTGCTCGACCGCGCCCTGGTCGTGCCCACCGTGGACGGCGCCGGCGCCGAGTTCTTCACCGCCGCCGAGGGCGGCCCGGCATGAGCCCCTTCGGGTCGGTCGGCCGCGGCTCGCTCCTCGGCCTGGCAGACGCCCTCGACACCGGCCGGCTCGGCGCGCCGTACACCGTCTTCTCGCTGCGCCGCTGGCTGGCAGCCGAGCAAGCCGGCGCCGTGGCCGCGGAGCTGGAGCGCCTCGGCGGCGCCGGCATGCAGCCCGCGCACCTCGCCTACCTGCTGCGCGCGCTCGCCGAGGAGCAGGAGCAGGCCCAGCGTGCGAGCGACCGCATCGAGCTCGTGTGGACCGGGCCCGAGACCCCTGGCTCGGCCAGCCGCGACACGGGCGTCGTCGTGCGCGAGCTGTTCGCCTCGGCCGAGCGCAGCGTGCTCGTGGCCGGGTTCGTCGTGTACCAGGGGCGGGACGTCTTCCGCGTGCTCGCCGAGCGCATGGACGCCCTCCCGTCCCTCGTCGTCCGCATGTTCCTGAACGTGAGCCGGCCCGCCGGCGACGACACGACGCCCGACGCCCAGCTCCTGGCAGCCTTCGCCGACCGCTTCCGCCGCCACGAGTGGCCCGGCCGGCGGCTGCCGCAGATCTTCTACGACCCCAGGGCGCTCTCCGCCCGCCCCGGGCCGCGCGCCGTGCTGCACGCCAAGTGCGTGGTGGTGGACGGCGAGCGCTCCCTGGTGACAAGCGCCAACTTCACCGAGGCCGCGCAGCAGCGCAACATCGAGGCCGGCGCGCTCGTCGCCGACCCGGCCTTCGCGCGGGCCCTGCAGGCCCAGCTCGAGACGCTGGCGAGCAGCGGGGTGCTGCGGAGGGTGGCGGGGATGGGGTAGGGCGGCAGGCGCACGATGGACCGGAGGCGCTCCCACCACGCAGCAACCCCGCGATCTCCCGTGCCCAGGGCCGGAATTGAACCAGCGACACAGGGATTTTCAGTCCCCTGCTCTGCCAACTGAGCTACCTGGGCTTGCTCTTGAGCCAGGATAGTGCAGCTTCGCCTGGCAGTGCAACGTTCACCGTCAGTCCTGATCTACCAATTGGAGCGACAGGAGCCATGTGATACTCAGCGACCAGCGTGCGGGCATGATCGACCTTCGACGTTCGACTTTGGAGCCGCGGCGCCGCCCCAACGGGAGCCTTTCTCGTCGGGGTGCGGCGGCGTCGTGCTAGGCGCGGGGTAGCTCGCCATGCCGCCGAGGTGGATGCGCCGCGCTCTTGCCGCTGTGGGGACGAGGCGTCTCGGCGGGCGGGAGCGGGCGCTCGTGGAGGCGGGGTTCCAGGAGGCCGAGGGGTTTCGCCGCCAGGGCCAGACCGAGGAGGCACTGACCGTCCTGGACGAGCTCGCCGCGACGTTCCCGCGGCACGTGCCCATCCATCGCCGCGCGCTCCGGATCCTGCTCGAGGAGGGCTACCATCCCGCAGACGTACGCGACGCTCTTGGCCGGATCGCCAAGTGCGAGCCGCTCGGCCCCAAGGACCGGATCCGGCTCGGGGTCGCCGAGGCCGAGCTCGACAACGCCGGCGCGGCCCTGCCGCTCCTGGAGCAGGGGCTGGGCACGCCGCCGGCGCAGCTCCTAGAGTGGGGGTTTTCGCGCGACGAGCTGGCGCGCCTGGCCGTCCGCTGTCGTCTGAAGATGGGGCGCCCGGCACTGTCCCGCTTGCTGCCGCGGGCACAGTCCTCCCCGCGGCCCCGGCCCCGGGTGGGAGCGGGCAAGGCCGCCCGCGCGGCCGAGCCGCAGGCCAAGGCCGAGAGCAAGCCTCCAGCTTCGGACACGAAGGAGCCCCTGGCCGCCGCGCTACCGCCGCCCCCGCCCGCCCTGCCGGTGGCCCTGCGGATCGAGGAGGGCGCTTCGCTCATCGAGCGCTTTCTCGGCGAGCCCCTGGCCGGGATCGAGCGCTACGCGCTGGCGCTGCGGGCCGCGGCGCTCGGCCAGGCCAACCGCTTCGACCAGCTCCTCTGCCTGTCGGGCCTGAACGGCGTCGAGCGCTACACCTACCAGACCGAGGCCGTGCGCAAGGTGCTGCGCCAGTTCCGCGGCCGCGTGCTCCTGGCGGACGAGGTGGGCCTGGGCAAGACCATCGAGGCGGGCATGGTGCTGCGCGAGTACCTGCTGCGGGGTATGGCGCGCCGGGTGCTGGTGCTCGTCCCGCCCGCCCTGGTCAGCCAGTGGTGCGAGGAGCTGGAGAGCAAGTTCGGCCTGCAGCCGGTGGCCGCCGACGGGCCGCTCTTGCGCTCCGATCCGGCAGGCTTCTTCCGCGAGCATCCCCTGGTGGTGGCCTCCTTGGCCCTGGCGCGCAGCCAGCGCTACCAGCCCATCCTGGTCGAGCTCGACTTCGACATGGTCGTGATTGACGAGGCGCACCACGTCAAGAACCACACGACCGCGGGCTGGAAGCTCGCCAGCGCGCTCCGCAGCCGGTTCCTGCTCCTGCTCACCGCCACTCCGGTGGAAAATAGCCTGCTGGATCTTTTCAACCTGATCACCCTGCTGCGGCCCGGCCAGCTCGGCACGCGCGCGGCATTCAAGCGGCAGTTCGTGGAGCGGGGCGATCCCACGCAGCCGCGCAACCGCGAGAAGCTCCGGGAGCTCATCGGCGAGGTGATGATCCGCAACACGCGGGCTCTGGCCGACATCAAGCTCCCGCCCCGGCACGCCACCACGCTGCTGGTGGAGGGCGAGCCGGCCGAGCGCGAGCTGTATGCCAAGCTCACGGATCTGGTGCGGGTAGGCTGCCGCCGCGGCCTGGGGCGGCTTGCCCTCGGGCTGCTCCTGCAGGAGGCCGGATCGAGCCCGCGCGCCGTGCGGTCCACGCTCGAGCGGCTGGCCGCGCGCGACGATGTGGACGCCGATCTGCGCGAAGAGCTCTCGCGCCTGGCGCGGCTCTGCGGCTACGTGCCTGCGTCGGCCAAGGCCGGCCACCTCGTGGAGCTGCTCCGGCGCTCCCGGGAGAAGGTCCTGGTGTTCTCGCGCTTCGGCGCCACCCTGGAGGAGCTCGCGACGCGCCTGGGCGAGGCGGGCATCGCCCACACCACCTTCAGCGGCGAGCTCTCGCGCGCCGAGAAGGACGACGCCGTGGCCGCCTTCCGCGACGAGGTGGACGTGATGCTGTGCACAGAGATCGGCGGGGAAGGGCGCAACCTGCAGTTCTGCGCCACCCTGGTCAACTACGACTTGCCCTGGAACCCCATGAAGATCGAGCAGCGCATCGGCCGGCTGCACCGCATCGGGCAGACGCGGCCGGTGCACGTGTACAACTTCTGCGCCTGCGGCACGGCGGAGCACCACATCATCGAGGTGCTGGACCGGCGGATCAACCTCTTCGAGCTGGTGATCGGCGAGGTGGATCTGATCCTCGGGCAGCTCCGGGACGAGACCGAGTTCGAGGACCGCGTCCTGTCCATCTACGCCGAGAGCCAGAGCGAGCAGGACGTGAGCTCGGCCTTCGACCGTTTGGGCGACGAGCTCTGCCGGGCCCGCCGGCAGTACGACAAGGTCAAAGCCCTTGACGACGCCGTCTTCTCCACCGACTACGAGGTCTAGGGCTCGCTGGCGAGCCCGCCTGGAATCAACGGCTCGCGGGCGAGCCCGCCGGGGGATCTAGCCATGCCCGCCCTGCTCGAGTTCCTGACCGATCTGATCGCGGCCGAGGGCGGCGTCGTGGAGTGGCGGGGCGGCTACGAGCGCTGCGAGGCGCTGGTGCCCGAGCCGCTGCAGCGGGCGCTGGGCTTGCCCGAGCCGCTGGTAGCCATCGAGGAAGGGGAGCTGGGCGGGCAGGGGCCGGCGGCGACACGGATCGCGTTCGGCTCCGAGCTCCTGGAGCGCGCCATGGGCGCGGCCGCGGCCCGAGGGGCCACGGCCGCGGTCCGGGCGCCCCCCCCCAGTGCCGCCAAGCTCGTCTCGTCCGGGCTGCCGCGCTCGGTCTCGGTGCTCAACGGCGTCTCTGATGTGGCCGGCGAGCGGCCGGGCTGGCGCGACTACTGGCTCTGGTCGTTTCACACCGTGGCCGAGGCCGACGAGCGCCAGGACGGGGTGACGCACGCCTGTGTGTCCTCGACCGGCGCAGGCTGCACCGAGGTCGGCCAGCTTCTGGCGGACGAGGTCGGCTACCTCGAACCCTTCCAGCCTGACGCGTCCGCGTGGCGCTCGGCCGAGCTCGCGGCCCTGTACGTGGCGGCCGCGGCCCGGGCGCTCGGGCAGCTCCGGCTCGACTCCGAGGAGTTCTGCTCCGGGGTGCGCCGCCGCTGAGAGCGCGACCGCCGGCGGGTTGCGGCCTACTTTGCGGATCTAGGCCACGAGATGGACGAGGAGATCGCGCGCCGCGCCCTCGGCGGCGAGGAGCTCGCGCTGCGCCTCTCCAAGAAGGAGCAGTTTGGCGCGGAGGCCGAGCGCCAGCTCGAGACGCTTGGTGAGAAGTACCGGCTGCGGCTGCGCCTGCAGCCCTTTGCCCTGCTCCTGGCGCAGCTTCCCGTGAGCATCTGTGAGCTGCTGGTGAGGCGGCGCAAGGACGAGCGGCGCCTGGAGGTGGCGTACAACCTGCTGGCCAAGCGTTTCGATCCGCTGCCCTGTGAGGCCTGCGGGCGAGACACCCACGCCTTCGGTCTGTGTGACCAGGCCCTGCACGTGCTATGCGGGCCCTGCCTGGACCGGAGCGGCGGACGCGGCCGGCGAGACTGCCCCCGCTGCCTGGGCCGCCGGCCGCCGGCCAACGTGGGCGAGCTCATCGCGCGGCCGCCGGCCGCCACGCAGGAGGAAACGGGCCCATGAGCGCGGAGCAGATCCTGGAGCACAAGGAGCAGAAGCTGCTGCGGCTCGCTGCCGCAGAGCTTGCCATGGTGCGGCGGCGCGCCAAGGAGCTGGCGAGAATCGGGCGGGCGCTCGGCCAGATTGCCACGGTCGCCGGCCTGGACGACGGCCGCAAGGTGCGGCAGGCAAGGGCGGTGCTGGCACAGAGCTCGGCCGAGCCGGCGCCGGCGCCTCTGGCGTGGGGGCCTGTGCTCGCGGCACTGGACGAGGAGCAGGAGGAGCGCCTCGCGCAGCTCCGCGTCGCCTTCGGCCGGCAGCTCACCGAGGCGGCTTGCGCCGCGGGACTGGCCTGTGAGCGCGTGAGCGCCGCTCCCCTTGAGTTCGCGCTGCCGCCGCTGACCGCTACGGTGGATCTGGAGCGGGCGCGCGCGACCCTGTGCTACGCCCGCCTGCCCCTCGGCGAGGTCCCGGCGCGGCCGGAGCGCATCCTCGCCGCCCAACAGAAGCACGTGAAGGCCCTGCAGTCGGGCTGGGCGCCGGAGACATTCTTCGACGCGCTGCGGGAGGCCTACGCCGCCGTCCTCAAGAAAGAGGGCCGGCCGGAGGGCGAGCGCGTCGTCCTGGTGGATCTGCTCGCCCCGCTGGCGTTCGCGGCCCAGAGCCGGAAGTTCTGGGCCGATCCGGTGGCCGAGAACTTCCGGCCCTACGGCCGGGCCCGGCTCGCCTGGGATCTGGCGTGCCTGCGCCGCTCCGGCCTGCTGCAGCGCGTCGGATGGCGCCTGAGCCTGGGCGTGGCCACGGGCGAGAGCACGCGCCGCAAGCAGGACGTGCTTTACGTCGAGGAGTGCGCCGGGCACGGCCAGTACTACCTGAGCGCCTGGTTCGCGCCGGCGCCGGAGGCCCATACGTGATAACCAACGACACCATTTCGCCCGAGCTGGCCCGGCACATCCTGCAGCGGGTGGGGGAGTCGGGGCAGCCCCCGGAGCAGGGGATCGCGCATCTGAACGTCGGCAACGACTCCTACCTGCGCATCCTGGAGGCAGAGTACCTGACGCGCCTGGCGCGTAACCCCCTGGGATCGAGCTTCAAGCTCGTGCAGGGCTACTACGGCGGCGGCAAGACCCACTTCCTGTACTGCGTGCGCGACCTGGCCTGGCGGCACGGCCTGCTCACGGCCATCGTGAACCTCTCGCCGCGCGAGTGCCCCTACGACGATGCGGTCAAGATCTACGGGGCGGTGGCCGCGGCGCTTTCGGCTCCTCCGGTGAGCGAGCCGAGCGCGCCCACGCGCGGCCTGACCGATGTCCTCCGTGACCTGGTGGACGACCGGCGCGCCGCGCTGGGCGAGGCGCGCGCCCGGGAGTGGATCCAGAAGACCGCGGCCCGGGTGGCGGTCGAGAGCCACTCTTTCCGCAAGGCCGCTGCCGGCTTCATGGAGGCGTGCCTGGAGGGGGACGCGGCCCGGCAGGCCGTGCTCGAGCCATGGCTGCTCGGCGAGCCCGTGCCCGCGACCGACACCCGGCCCCTCGGGGTGTACGAGTGCCTGGAGCCGTCCACCGGCTTCAGGATGCTGCGCAGCCTCTGCCAGGCCGTGGCCGGCTACGGGCTGGCCGGCACGGTGATGCTGTTCGACGAGGTGGATCGCAACCTCTCCCTGACCAGCCGCAAGATGCACGCGGTGGGCGACAACCTGCGGCAGGTCATCGATCTGTGCGGCCAGGCCCGGTTGCCCGCGACGCTCTTCCTGTACGCCGTCCCCCCGGAGTTCCTGCGCAACGTGGTACCCGAGTACCCGGCCCTGGAGCAGCGGTTGCGCAGCCCGGTCCCGCTCTCGGAACGCAGCCCCCAGGCAGCGGTCATCGATCTGGAGCGGCTCGATCTGGAGCCGGTGGCCCTGCTCACGGCCATCGGCCAGCGGCTGCTGCGGATCTTCGCCGCGGCCACAAGCTGGACGCCGGACGCGGCGGCCGAGGAGCAGAACTGCGCGCTGTTGGCCGAGACCATGGCGGCGCACACCTTCGAGGTCAGCCACCGGCGGCTGTTTGTGAAGACCTACGTGGACTTCCTCCACCAGCAGCAGCGCGGCAAGCCGCGCACGCTCGACGCGGCGCAGGCCAACGCCATCGTCCAGGGAGGCTACCTGGCCCTGGGGACGCTCGCCGACGAGTTCGCCGATGCCTAGGCCGGGACCATTGCCCCAGCTTCGGCCAGGGCAGCGCGTGCGCCATCCGGACTGGGGCGGCGGCCAGGTTATCGCGCTCGCCAGGGGTGGCCGGCAGGCGAGGGTGGTGTTCGACGCCATGCCCGGCACGCCGTGGGACATCCCGGCGCAGGAGCTGGAGACCGCGCCCGAGGGCGGCCAGCAGCCTGACGCAGCGCCGCCCGCTCCCGCCCGCCGTCCTGCCCGCCGTCCCGCCCGCCGTCCTGCCCGCCGTCCGGCGCAGGAGGCGCCCCCGCCCCAGCCCGCGCCAGAGCCGGCCCCGCCGCCCGCCCCCGCCGTCGCACACGTTCACGCCCCCAGTCAGCCGGCGGCCGAGGCGCCGCGCGGCGCGAGCGCGCCCGGAGGGCCGGTCCCGGAACGTACTCCCGTACGTGAGGGGCCGGCCCGAGGACGTAAGCCGCGCCCCGCGGATGGATCGGCCGCCGTCGCTGCCGACCACCCAGATCTGCGTGAACGGATGCCCGCCGTCGCGATCGGCCGCGACGACGCGAGGCGCGCCTGCGCGGCCCAGGCCCTGGAGGCGCTGCGCCTGGGAGTCGTGCCCGCGCACCACCTGCAAGTGTACACCGTGGGCCGGGAGGTCGCGCTCGGCGCGATCCACGAGGATCTCGCTCGGGCGAGCAGGAGCGGGGGCCTGCGCGTGGTGCTTGGCGACTATGGCAGCGGCAAGACCCACCTTTTGGAGCTGGCGCAGAAGGCCGCGCTCGGGGCGGGGTTTCTCGCTGCCAAGGCCACGCTGGACAGCCGCGAGGTGCAGCCCTGCTACCCGCGGCGGCTCTACCACCAGCTCGCGCGCGCCGTCCGGTACCCGGACCATGCGGAGCAGCGCCCGCTCGGCCTCGCGCCGCTGCTCTCGCGCGCCGCAGAGGATCCCGCGCTCGTCCGGCGCTGGAGCACCCGCGCCGGCGGCTCCTTCCATCCGTACCTCGGGCCGACACTGGCGTGCTGGGCAGCGCTCGCCCCGCCCGGCGCCGCCGAGGAGCTCAGTGAGCGGCTGCTCGACTGGGTCGAGGGGGCCGAGGTGGCGAGCAACCTCGATCTTGGCGCGGAGCTGCGCCGCAACACGCCGGCGCGGGGGCGCTTCTACGCCCTGCAGGACCACCGCACGCTCACCCACCTCTACACGCTGCTCCTGGGCGGCCTCGCGGCGCTGGCCCACGACGTCGGCTACCAAGGGCTCGCAGTGCTCGTGGACGAGGCCGAGTTCTACAGCGTGCTCCGGGGCGAGGATCGCACCTTCGCCGAGGTGCTCTTCCGCACCGTGGCGGCGAGCTGCCTCTCCGCCTCCGAGCTCGGCTTCGATCCGGCAGCCCTGCCGCGCGGCGGCGCCGCCGTGCACCGCAGCTTCCCGTACCGCTTCCGGGCCTCGCAGCCGCTCTACGTCGCGTTTGCCTTGACCCACGACCCGGAGGGTAAGGCGCTGCTCTCCTCCGCCGTGCCCCGCGCGCGCTTCCTGGAGCTCCAGCCGCTGGAGCGGGCGGACTTCGTGACCCTGTCCCAGCGGGTGTTCTCCCTCTATCAGTTGGCCGAGGAGAACCCGGGCCTGGGCAGCGAGCTGGCCTCCATCATGGGGACGGTCATCGATGCGTGCCATCGCCGCGGGCTGGTGGACAGCCCTCGGCAGGCCCTCAAGCTCGTGACCGAGCTCGTGGATCTCGCCCGGCACCGGCCGGAGCGCCTGAAACCGGTGCTGGCCGAGCTCAGGCGGCAGTGGGAGGAGCAGTGAGCCCCGCCGCCCTGCGCGATCGTGGTCCCGGTCCATCCGCAGCAGGCCACCTACGGCCCAGCCGACGCAGCTCGGGGCTGCCCCACTCCCTCAACTCGCCCCCGGCGACGCCACCCTCGCCCCCTCGCCGCTCCGGCCAGGGCCGGCCGGGCCCGAAATCCAGGTTCGAATGGCGTAGCCGCGGGAAATATTTGTGATGTCAAGCGGTTAGCGAGAAGCATCGGCCGGACCCGAGTAGCTGCAAGGGGCCCGGCGCGCGTGCCACCGCCGATGGGCAACGTTGGCCGGAACACCCCGGCCATCGCCGCATGCTGGGGTCGGGTGTGCCGCGCCGGCCCTGGCCACAGCCGAGCCAGGGGCCACCGCGCGAAGTAGCGTCCGCCCGGTAACGCCCAGCCGCTTCGTGCGAATGGATGAGTGAGCGACGGGGCTCCCCGAGGCTGCAGGCTCCGCCGCAGGGGGTGAGAATGCAGACGCCTGCGCCCGAGCTGAGGCCCAGGCTAGGAGGCAACCGATGTCTACCCACAAGCCCATTGGTGACCTACGTCTCGTTGGGCGTACTCCGGAGGACGAACAGCGCGACGCGCGCGCTCTTGCGGCCGCGGAGGCGTTCGTTCCCGACCTCACGGAGCGGGTGTGTACGTACCTGCGCGAGCAGACGGGCAAGGCCGTGGCGGCTTCGCTCGGAGACCTGGCTGCGTTTGCGGACGCACTGGCTGCTCTCGCCGCCGAGAGCGGCGGCAAGATCGACGCGGCAGCGCTGGCGCGCGACCTGGAAGACGAGGCCAAGGCGATCGGCGCCGGCGCCGCGCCCGACCCGCAGGACGTCGAGGACGAGGCCGTGCACGCTTGCCGTGAGTTCACACGGCACTGGCTCGATCTGCTCGTCGGCGCCTGGCATCTCTGGGGCAAACCCGAGACCGGCGTGGTTCTCGACAGCAACCTGCTCCCAGACCGCTCCACTTGCCCAGAGTCGGCGCGCGCGGAATGGGAGGAGCTCGCTGCGGAGTCAAAGTGCACACTGCGCGCCTCTGCCGCGCTCAGTGCGGACGACCTCGCTGAGATCACGCCAATAGCCTGCAAGAACGTGCGCTCCGAGTTGGACCGCGGTCTAGGCGTCGCGGTTCCAGACGGCTTGGAGCTACGGCAGATCGGCAACGATGTGCGGCTGCTCCGCGCGTGACGGCTCAGGGCGGATCGACGGCCCACGCGTCAGCCACGTCGTTCCGGTCCGTGGACCGTGCGACCGGCTCGAAGCTGCCCGTGTTGCCCACGGAGCGCTGGTAGAGGATGCGTTCCACGTGGATCTTCCGGCGCTGGTCGTCCCAGAAGACGTGCACGACCTGCCAGCTCTGGAGTCGCGCTTGTGCCGCGCGGCTCGCCTTGGTCGCCTTGACAGTGTTCTGGCTCGCGGTTCCGACGACGTCATGCCCGGCACGCCGTGGGACATCCCGGCGCAGGAGCTGGAGGCCGCGCCTCAGAGCGGCCAGAAGCCGGACGCAGCGTCGCCCGCTCCCGCCCGCCAACGGGCCCGCCGTCCGGCCCGCCGTCCAGCGCAGGAGGCGCCCGCGCAGCAGCCCGCGCCAGAGCCGGCCCCGGCGCCCGTGCCAACGCCGCCGCCCGTGCCCGCCGGCGCGACCGGCAGCGACGACGCAAGGCGCTCCTGCGCGGCCCAGGCTCTGGAGGCGCTGCGCCTGGGAGTCGTACCCGCCCACCACCTGCAAGTGTACACCGTGGGCCGGGAGGCCGCGCTCGGCGCGATCCGCGAGGATCCCGCCCGGGCGAGCAGGAGCGGGGGCCTGCGCGTGGTGCTCGGCGACTATGGCAGCGGCAAGACCCACCTGTTGGAGCTGGCGCAGAAGGCCGCGCTCGGGGCGGGGTTTCTCGCTACCAAGGCACAGCTCGACGGGCGGGCGAAGCAGCGCCACGGGCACGCGTCGCGGGGCCCGATCGGCCGCGCCGAGCGCTTCCGCGCTCTCTGCGCTCGCCGCTGCGTCGGGTTGGCCGGCGGCCGGCGCCGGGGAGGGGGCAGCAGCGCCGCTCGCCGCGGGCGCGTGCTCGCACACGAAGCGCACGACCGAGCGCAG
>JACQWT010000296.1 GCA_016209145.1 Deltaproteobacteria bacterium
AGGAGTGTGTCGGAAAAAGGGGCCTCGAAATGGTCCAAGTGATCGAAATTACTCACTTTACTCTGACGCTGGAACCGAACAATTCCGCGCACTTAGTTTTTTCTCCGACAGGCTCCTAGTAGGGCTGGTTCCGGTGACTTTGCCGGAATCCTGAGGCGGTCTCTTCGCGCCGACGGGGCGGCTGGGTTGGCGCACGCCACTGGCGCCGCGCCCGACGCCGTCGTATGCGACCCGCCGTGAGCGCTGCCCCCAAGCCGAACCCACCGCGGCAGATCCGCGTGGCCACGCTGACTTTCAGCGACACGCGCGGCAAGCACGACGACGCGAGCGGCCAGCTCCTGGACGAGTTGCTTGGCGCCGCGGGCTTCTACGTGGTCTCCCACGCCGTGGTGCGCGAGGATCGGGAGACCATCCGCGCCGCCATGGCCGCGCTCTGCGCCCGCGCCGACATCGACGCGGTGATCACCACGGGCGGTACGGGGCTCGCACCGCGCGACGGCACGGTCGAGGCCGTCGTGCCCCTGCTCGACAAGAGGCTCGACGGCTTTGGCGAGGCATTCCGCCGCCTGAGCTGGGACGAGATCGGCCCAAACGCCGTGCTCTCGCGCGCGCTGGCGGGGACTGCCGGCCGCACCGTCGTGGCCTGCCTGCCGGGCAGCCGCAAGGCCGTCCGGCTCGGCGTGGAGGCGCTGCTCGTGCCGACGCTGCGACATGCCGTCGAGCTGGCGCGGGGAGAGAGGGTGGCACACGAGCACGACGGACGCGACGGCGGGAGCGCCGCGACGCCAACGCCAGGGCAGGAGGGGCCGTGATCCCCTACGGCGAAGCCCTGGACCTTCTTCTCGGCGGACTGACGCCCCTTTGCGCCGAGCGCGTGGGGCTCGATCAGGCCCTGGGGCGCGTGCTCGCCGAGGATATCGTGGCACCCGGCCCTCAGCCGGCCTTCTCCTACAGCGCGATGGATGGCTACGCCCTGAGCGCGGCGCCCCCGCCGGACCAGGGGCCGTGGTCGCTGCCGGTGCGCGGCACGAGCCGCGCGGGCGATGTGCCCGACCTCCTGCCCTCTGGCAGCGCCTGGCGGATCTTCACGGGCGCTCCTCTACCGCAAGGGGCCGACGCCGTGGTCGCGCAGGAGGACGTGCAGGTGCACGAGGGCGGGATCCTCGTCCGGGAGCGTCCGGCGGCCGGCCAGCACGTCCGCGCCAGGGGCGTGGATCTGGCGGCGGGCGCCGTCGCCCTGGTGCGCGGGAGCAGGCTCACGGCCGGCCGGGTGGGGCTGGCGGCGCGGCTCGACCGCCCCTACCTGCGCGTGACCCGGCAGCCCGTGCTCACGATCCTGGGCACGGGCGACGAGCTGCGGCTGCCTGGCGAGCCCGGAGGCCCGGGCAGCATCGCCGAGTCAAATGGCTTCGTGCTCGCCGCGCTCGGGCGCCAGGCCGGGGCCGTGGTCCGCGTGGCGCCCGCCGTGGCCGACGACCTCGCACAGACGCGCCTGGCCATCGGCCGAGCCATTGGCGGCAGCGACGTCGTCGCCACCGTCGGCGGGGCGAGCGTGGGCGATCGCGATCTGGTGCGGCCGGCGCTCGCCGAGCTCGGCGTTCTGCTCGACTTCTGGCGCGTGGCCATCAAGCCGGGCAAGCCGACGGCCGCGGGCCGCATCCAAGGGACGCGGATACTGTGCCTGCCCGGCAACCCCGCCTCGGCTGCCGTCACCTTCGTACTGTTCGCCATGCCCCTCCTGCGCTCTCTGCAAGGCGACCGCGAGCCACTGCCCCGGCGCGCGGCCATGCGCGTGCTGGGCTGCTACCGCCGCCAGCCGGAGCGCACGGAGCGGGAGCAGTACCTCGGCGCGCGCCTGGAGCTACGGGGCGACGAGCTTTGCGCCCGCCTGCTCCCGAGCCAGGCATCCGGGGCCACGACATGGTTCGCCGAGGCCGAAGCGCTGGCCGTGCTCGGCGCCGATCGGCCGGCCGTCGAGGAAGGCGAGCGCCTGCCGGTCATGCGCGTCGGCGACGCCTGAGCTTGCAGCCCTCGCCGCTTTCTTGCCGCACGGCCCACGGGCCGCGTACAAGGGGCCCAGGCCATGACTGCTCTCGGAATCAAGTGCGCTGCACACGTGGGCATGCTCGGCGCCCTCCTGGCGCTCGGGGGCTGCGCCGACGGCGCCAGCGGAACGGTGATCGGCCGCTTCCAGGTGCAGGCGGCGCGCGCCGAAGAGACCTGTGGGGCCGGCGTGCTGGCCTCGCCCGAGAGCTTCGCGTTCACCGTGTTGCTCCGGCGCGTGGGCTCCTCCCTGTACTGGACCGAGGGGCAGAAGCTGCTGGTGGGCACGGTCGCCGCGGACGGCAAGTTCGAGCTCGAGCAGCGCGTGCAGGTGGACATGCGCTCTGCCGAGGAGCCGGCCGAGTTGGCGCCCGAGCCCCAGGAGCCCTACGGCTACGTGCCCCCGCCCGAGCCCGCCGCGGCGCCGGTGCCGTGTGTCATCGAGCGCACCGACCGGCGGCTTGGAGCCCTGGAGCAGGACGCGGCGCAGCCCAGTCGCTTCCGCGCCTTCAGCGGCGAGCTCAGCTACGACTTCGCGCCGACCGACGGCTCGGACTGCGCGGATCTGTGCGTCGGACCGGACGCCGTGGCCGAGCGCCTCCCCTGCACCATCGCCTACGATCTTAGCGCCATCCGAGCGCCGGGGGACTGACCCATACGCGCCAACCGAAGACCCCTCGATAGCAACGACGGCGGCCGATCCATCCGCGCCGGCCGGCTTACGTCCTCGGCCCGGCTCCTCGCGTACAAGAGTACGCTCCGGGCCGGGCCTCCGGTGCGCTGCTCTGCCTGCAAGGATCGCCGCAGCAGGTGGCGGCGCAGCAAGCTCGGCGACTACCAAGGACTCCAGGGCGCGCTCGGCCGGCGCGGCGCCTCGGCCGCCGGGCGATTGCCCGCCTGAAGCCTATGGGGGACTGACCCGGCTCGCGCAGGCGTTTCCTGGGCCGCGCCCACGCCTTGTTCTGCTAGGCTCGCCCGCGCCGGGACGGACGCCCATGAGGTCGAACGCAATCCAGATCCTGGCCATCATCCTCGGGGCGGTGGCCTACCTCGCCGTCGCCTACTTCCTGGACCGGTCGCTCGGGGGGCGCTTCAAGGCGTACTTCCGCTACCTCGTGGCCATCGCCACGGCGGGCCTGTTCTTCTACCTGCTCGGCCGTTTCGTCGACGACCACGACCGCCGCGTGAACATCACCAAGGCGGCCATCGCGCTGACGGCGGCGGCGGCTGTGTTCTACGAGCAGCACCGCCAGAGCGCCGGGCGGCCGATCGCCGAGCGCTGGAAGCGTTTCGCCGGCGTGGTGCTCGCCCTGGCGGCGATCTGCGCCTACTTCAACGGCTTCCGCTTCGGCTACCCGCCCTATTATCATCGCTGGGACCAGTACCACTACTACATGGGCTCGAAGTACTACCGCGAGCTCAGCTACGACGGCCTGTACAAGTGCGCGGTGGTGGCCCAGGACGAGCTTGGCCTGGTGGCCTACAAGAACGAGGACGGGCGATCGAGCAGCGTGGACATGCGCAAGGAGGTGCGCGACCCGGACAAGAAGGTGCGCAACCTCGGCGGCGACAATCTGCTCATGCCGGTACGCGACATCCTCCTGCACCCGGAGCAGTGCCGCGACCGCTTCACCAAGGAGCGCTGGGAGCAGTACAAGGCCGACGTCAAGTTCTTCCGCATCGTGTCGGGCAAGGGCTACTGGCTCGACATGCAGAAGGACCACGGCTTCAACCCGCCGCCCGTCTGGACCATCCTGGGCAAGTTCTTCGGCGAGATCCACGCCGCGAGCGTGCAGTACAACCAGGCGCTCGCCACCCTCGATCTGCTCTACTTGGGCGGGATGTTCGTCGCCCTGTGGTGGGCCTTCGGCTGGCGCGTGTTCGCCGTGGGCGCCATCTTCTGGGGCTGTCAGTCCTCGGCGCCGTTCTACTGGACGGGCGGCGCTTTGCTGCGGCAGGACTGGCTCTTCTACACCGTGCTCTCGGTGTGCTGCATCCGCAAGCGCTGCTTCAAGCTCGCGGGCGCTGCCCTGGTGTACTCGGGCCTGCTGCGTATCTTCCCCGGTCTCGTCGTGCTGGGCACGCTCGTGCCGGTCGTCGCACACATCGTCAAGCACCGGCGGCTCAAGCGCGAGCACGGGCAGATGCTGCTGGGCGGCACTCTGGCTGCGGCCCTACTCGTTCCGGCGAGCCTTGCCGTGACCAACGCGCACGGCTACCAGGATTTCTACAGGCACACGCTGCAAGTGCACGACCAGACGCCGCTGACGAACCACATGGGGCTGCAAGTGCTGATCGCGCAGAAGGCCCTGGGCGAGCTGTGCATCGGCAGCGGTCCCAAGCAGCGGTGCCTGTGGGGAACCGGCAAGGAGTCCGGGCGCATGAAGTACACCCGGGACAACAACCTGACCGATCCCTTCGAGATCTGGAAGCGGATGCGCAACGAGCGCTACGCCAAGTACCGCGCTGTCGCCTGGGCCATCGTCGCGGCTACCCTGGCCTTCTTCATTCCCATCGCCCGGCGCGTCAAGCTGCTCTGGATCGCGCAGTGCCTGGGACAGATCTTCATCATCCTCTTGAGCCAGCTCACCTGCTACTACTACTCGTTCATGATCCTCGGCGCGCCGCTGAGCAGGCTGCGCAAGCAGCTCGAGCTGTGGCTCTTCGGGCTGGCGGCGGTGACGCAGATCATCTGGCTCAACAGCTTCTGGAACGACGACAAGTACACGGCCCTGACCTATGCCTCGCTCGTCTTCTGCTGCCTGATGCTCTTCTCCTTCTGGCGCCGCCGGCCGACGAAGGCGGCAGCCGAGCTACGCCCCGCCCGCGCCGACGAGGGCGAGCACGAGGCAGCCCCGGCCAGCGCCTGAGCGGCGAGGCCGCGCTCAGTAGCAGACGCGGCAGCGGATGGAGTTGGCGTCCTGGTACTGGACGCGGTTGCTGCCCGAGGAGCCGATGGCGCGCATCACCATGGCGTCCGTCCAGTTCGTCCAGTTCGCGCCGGCGCTCTGGTGCAGGCACAAGGGCGGGCCTCCCGTGCCCCACCCGTAGCTCCAGGCGGCCAGCATCGCCGCGGCGTAGCCGTCGTAGAGCGCGCTGTAGCCACCTGCGCAGGCAAGCTCGCCCCAGTGGGTGTACGTGGTGCCCTGGCAGACCGCGCACGTGATGTCGTTGGCCCCCTCGGAGTACTGCCCCCTGAGGCTGGCGCCCGCAGAGTTGGCCCGCCACATCATGCCGCCGCTCCACGTGTTCCAGCCGGCGCCAGTCACGTTGTCGGACAGGCAGAAGTTCGCCGCCCCGTTGCCCGAGCCGATAACGGCCGCGATGCGGCCCTTATAGAGCTGCGCGTGCCCGGGCGCACAGCTCGTCGTGCCCCAGACCGTGTATGTATCGCGCGGATCGCCTTGCGGCCCCTGGGCACCTTGGGGTCCCTGCGCACCCTGGGGCCCTTGCGGCCCTTGTGCTCCCTGCGGTCCCTGCGGCCCGGTCGCCCCCGTGTCGCCCTTCGGTCCCTGCGCTCCCGTGTCGCCCTTCGGTCCTGCCGGGCCCTGCTGGCCGGCAGCGCCACTGTCGCCCTTGGGCCCCTGGAGGCCCTGCGGGCCGGCCGGACCGACCGGCCCCTGCGGCCCAGTGAGCCCCTGCGGGCCCTGCACGCCCTGCGGTCCCTGCTGGCCGGCCGGGCCGGCAGCGCCCGGGGCTCCAGGGTCGCCCTTCTGCCCAGTCGCACCGGCGGGGCCCTGCGGCCCCGTTTCGCCTTTCGGGCCGGCGGGACCGGCGGGGCCCTGCAAGCTCGTGGGATCGCCGACCCACTTGCCCTTGCTGTCGATGACCTCGCCGTAGTCGGGGATCGTCACCGAGTTGGGCGTGATGTCGCCGATGGCGTTGTCGGCGACCAGGGCGTAGGCGACACTGTCGACCGACGCGCGCGGCGTCATCTCGGCATCGTCGCCCACAGCGATGCCCAGGTAGCGCGGCGAGCCGTCGAAGGTGTTCTTCTGGAAAGGCACGACCGAGCCCAGCGCCACGCTGAAGTAGCCCTGCTCGAACGTCACCTGATGCACCTCGAGCCAAATCGGCGCGGGCGAGATCTTGTTCTCGTACACCGAGAACGTGACCTTGATCTCGCCCGAGATCGGTTTGCCGGTGCCCGCGTCGTAGAGCCGCCCCTGCTGCGCGATGGCGAGCGGAACGGCAGCGGCGTTCGCCGTCCACGCGCCTAGCGCCGCGGCCGCGGCCGTGGCCAGAATCCCGCGCCGGAGCAGTCGTCCCGGGCTGCCCCCTTCCCCACCGCTGGCGCCGATCACGGCAGAGTCCCCGTCGCTCCGATCAACCCGCCCTGCAGCCGGTAGCTCGGCGACTCGGCCTTGCCCTGCTGGAACGACGGCTGGCCGAGGGTGAACACCATCTTGTACTTCGGGCTGCTGCACATGAGGCCGGCGCTGACCATGGAGTGGGCGTTGGGACCGTAGTCCACCGGCCCGGCCGCGCCACCGCCGCCCGTGCCCGCTCCACCCTCGCCCGCGGTCCCGCCCGTGCCCGACGACGTGGTCGTGGCGCCCGAGCCGCCCTCGCCCGTCGAAGAGCTCGACGATGTCGAGGTCGCGCCTCCCGCACCCGTCCCCGTGCCCGTGGTGGGCTGAAATGCCTCAGCGGGCTGTCCGCAGCCGGCTGCGGTCGCGCCCACAAGCAACGCCGCTCCCATCCAGCACAAGTAGCTCACCTTGAACATGGCCATCTTCCTCGTGGCTCCTCGTAGGCTGCTCGTAGACCGCTGCCCCACGGGCATTCAGGATATCCGATCCGGAAAAAAAAGCACGCAACTTAATTGTGGGCCCCTACGTGCTATTCTTGACGGTAGGGCTGGCCGGGCGGGCCGCACCGCCCAGGACGCGGCCGGGCCAGCGCCGGGAGGAAGGATGCGAGTAGCAACGGGCTCTGTCTCTCGGGCGCGCAAGGCGACAGCGCGGCGGCGGCGCCTGCTGGCGGCGCTGGCGTCGGCTCTGGGCGTCGCCGCGGCGGCAGCGTGCCAGTCCGGTACGGGGCTGATCGAGGCCGATGCCGGGACGGACGGGGGCACCGGCACGGGCGGCGGCGGGACAGGCGGCGACATCGGCTTCGACGCCGGACCGGGCAACGACGCCCAACAGGACGCCATGGATCCGGACGCCGCCTGCGCCACCTCGCCCGTCGAGGCCACGCGCGTGCCCGTCAACATGTTCATCATGTTCGACAAGTCCGGCTCGATGGCCAACGAGGGCAAGTGGACGAAGACCTCCAACGCCCTGCAGGCGTTCTTCGCTGCCCCGGCCAGCGCCGGCCTGCGCGTCGCGCTGCGCTTCTTCCCGCACACCGGCTGCGACCAGAGCTGCAACGTGGACAAATGCGCGCAGCCGGCGGTGCCGCTGGGCGAGCTCAGCGCCGAAAGCGCCCCGCAGGACGCCCAGGAGATGGCTCTCATCAACGCCTTCGTCGGCGTCTCGCCGAGCGGCGGGACGCCGCTGTCGGCGGCGCTCGAGGGCGCCCTGGTCTGGGGCCAGAGCTACCTCGCCAAGAAGCCGACGGAGAAGGCGGTCGTGGTGCTCGTGACCGACGGGGCGCCGTCGGACTGCAACACGGATCTCTCGTACATCGTCAAGCTCGCCGGCGACGGCTACGATCCCTGGGGTGTTCTGACCTTCGCCATCGGGCTGGAGGGCTGCGCCGAGGACCTGATGAGCCTCATCGCGGTGCAGGGCGGTACCGAGAAGGCTGCGTTCATCGGCAGCGCCAACGCCGAGCAGGAGCTGCTCGACGCCATGAACCACATCCGCGACACGACCGTGGCCTGCGAGTTCCTCATGCCCAAGCCCGAGCCCGGCAAGGAGATCGATCCCAAGAGCCTGAACGTGGTCTACAAGTCGGGCGAGGACGGGGAGCCCACGACCATCGGCCAGGTCCCGAGCGCCGAGCAGTGCACGCCCGAGAAGAAGGCTTGGTACTACGACGACGCGAAGAAACCGACCAAGATCATCTTCTGCGATTCCACTTGCGCGACGATCCGCGAGGACAAGAAGGCCAAGATCGAGATTGTGCTCGGTTGCACCACAGTCCCGGCGTAGGACCGTGCTGCCTGTTGTCTGGGGCTGCCGTCTCACGTATCCTGACTTCTTGCGGCGCGGCCGTGTGGCCGCCGCAGCGCGGAGGTTCACCATGGCGACAGGAACGCAGCAGGTCGAGGCGGAAGTGAGGGGCTGGCGCCGCCGGGCGCCCATCCGGGGTGGCGCTGCCGCAGCCCTGGCGATCGCGGGCGCCGTGCTCTGGCCGGCACCCGCCGCGGCGCAGACCGTGCCGCCGTTCGTAGTGCAGCAGGGGCGCCTGTACGACGCCAAGACGAGCGAGCCCATCCAGGGTGAGATAAGCATCGTGTTCTCGATCTACGAGAACCAGATCAGCCCGGCGCCCATCTGGATGGAGCTGCAGCAACTGAACTGCGAGAACGGCTACTTCAGCGTGCGGCTCGGCTCGCAGGTGAAGTTCCCGCCCACGGTGTTCGACGGGCAGGCGCGCTTCCTCGGCATGAAGGTGGGCGACGACCAGGAGATGGCCCCGCGCGCCGAGATCGACAGCGTCCCGTACGCGCTCGTGGCCCAGAACGCCATCGGCGACATCACGCCCAACTCGGTCAGCATCCCCGACTACGGCCCGGTCATCAACAGCAGCGGCAAGTGGGTCGGCGATCCGTCGGGGCTGACCGGCCCGCCTGGCCCGAAGGGCGACGTTGGACCGCAGGGTCCGGCCGGGCCGGCCGGATCGAAGGGGGACCCTGGGCCGCAGGGCACGAAGGGCGACCCTGGGCCGCAGGGGCAGGCCGGACCAGCGGGACAGAAGGGCGACCCCGGCGCAACCGGGGCCACTGGCCCGCAAGGACCTGCCGGCCCACAGGGACCGCAGGGCTTGACCGGACCGCAGGGACCGGCGGGCCCCAAGGGCGACAGCGGGCCCCAGGGCCCGCAGGGTCTGACCGGGCCGCAGGGGTCCATTGGACCCCAGGGGCCGGCGGGGCCGCAGGGCGTGCAGGGACCCAAGGGCGACACCGGCTCGACCGGTCCGCAGGGGGCCCAGGGACCGGCGGGGCCACAGGGACCGCAGGGACCCAAGGGCGACACCGGCTCGACCGGTCCGCAAGGGGCGCAAGGGCCGCAGGGCCCGCAGGGCCTGAGCGGCGTGGTCTACGTGCGCTGGGGCCGCACCGTGTGCCCGGGCAGCGCCTCGCTGGTCTACGCCGGCCGCGCAGCAGGCAAGCATGCCAGCCACCCCGGAGGCGGGACCAACCTGTTGTGCCTGCCGCTGGATCCAAGCTGGGGCGTGTCGAACGACGGCGACCACAACGGCGCGCTGATCTATGGGGTGGAGTACGAACAAAGCGGCTACGGCCTGGCCGCGCTGTTCGGCGGCAATCATGACTACGAGGCGCCGTGCGCGGTGTGCTACCGCAACGACCGCGCCGTGGTCTACATGCAGCCGGCGAAGTACAACTCCTGCCCGAGCAACTGGACGCTCGAGTACACCGGCTACCTCATGAGCAACCACTACACGCAGTATCCCGGCGAGTTCGTGTGCGTCGACGAGGGCGCCGAGAAGGTCGGACTCGCCGGCAGCAGCGACGGCGCGTTGTGGTATCCGACCGAGGCCGAGTGCGGAGCGCTCCCCTGCGGGCCGTACGTGCAGAACCGGGAGTTTGCCTGCTCGGTGTGCACGCGCTGAGCCAGTGGATCGCGCCGGCTCAGCGCGTCGGCCCCGTCGGAGCCGGCGGCGCGGGCGGCGGCGCCGGGGGGGCAGGCGCGGCGGGCGGCGGCGCGCCGGCGCGGGAAGCAGCCTCGATCTGCGCCACGAGCCGCTGCATGTCCCCGTCCGTAGGGCTTCGGGCGAGGCCGGCGCGCAGCGCCTCCAGCGCGCCCGGCGTGTCGGCCAGCCGCTGCCAGCGCAGCACGCCCAGGCCGAGCGTGGCCCAGCGGTAGCCCGGATCGGCGCGCAGAGCCTCGAGGTAGTGCCGCTCGGCCTCGCCGAGCTCGCCGCGCGCGACGGCGATCGCGGCCAGGTTCGTGGCCGCCTGGGCGTGAGGTCGCAGGCCGAGCGCCCGGCGGTAGAGCTCGGCGGCACGGCCGAGCGCACCAGCCTGCTGGTAGAGCAGGCCGAGCTCGACCAGGGGCTCGACGTACTGTGGCTCGTCGTGGACCAGCCGCTCCAGCTCGGTGCGCGCCACGTCCGGCCGGCCGGCCTCGCGCAGCGCGATGGCGAGGTTGGTGCGGGCCTCGCGCTCGGCAGGGGCGATGCGCAGGGCTGCCTCGTAGGCCGGGATCGCCGCGGCAGGCGATCCCCCGCGGTGCTGCTCGATTGCCCGCTGGTACTCGAGCTCATAGATCGCGCTCGTCGCGCCGCCAAAGGAGAGCTCGGAGGCCGAACGGACGCGCGCATCGATCGCCGCGATGGCAGGCGCCCCGGCAGACAGCGAGCGCGCGAGGTGCTGGACGACGTTGGCGTAGTCAAGGCGCGTCAGCGGCCGGCCGCTACGTTCCAGGAACGCGGCGTAGCGATCAAGTAGAGCGCCGGAGAGCACGTCCGCCTTGCCCTTGGCCGGCGAATCGCGCAAGAGCCCCGCTGAGCCGGCGCGGAAGAAGTCGAGCTGGGCGCGCCGTTCGAGCGAGCCCCGCCCGTCGCGCTCCACCGGGCCTTCCCCGCCAAGCGCCGCGACGCGCGCGGCCGGCACGAGATGGTGCGCGAGCAGGCTTGCCAGGTTGTAGACACCAACGCGCCCGAGGTCGCGCCGCACACCCGGCCGGCCGAAGCGGCGCTCCATGGCCGCGAAGTCGACCGTCACGGGCTCTGCCGCCGCCACCAGCAGGAGCTCTCCGGCCAGGTGCCGGCCGAAGATCTCGACGTGGGGAAGGGCCGAGCGCAGCGTGCGTAGCAGCAAGCCGAGCGAGAGGTCGCTCTGCGCGAAGCCGGCCAGCCGGATGGCTGCCACGCCCCCCGGCTCCAAGCGCTGCCGCAAGAGCGCGAAGAGCTCGGCCGTGTAGGCCCGGCCGGCACCGGCCCTCCAGGGGCTCGGCGGCTGGTACACCACCACGTCGTAGCGGCGCCCGGCGGCCCCGAGGAACGCCCGCACATCGGCCTCGAACAGGCGCACGCGCGCGTCGCCGAGCGCGCCGTGGTTTTGCTCGGCGAACGCCGTGCCCGCTCCGATCGCGGCGCGCGACGGCTCGACCACGTCCGCCCTCTGCACCTCGTGCTGCAGAGCCGTGCCCAGGGGGATCCCCGAGCCGTAGCCCACGACCAGCACCGAGCGGATCTGCCGCGCCAAGAGCAGCGGATAGTGCGCGAGCCCCAACTGGGCATCGAGATCCCCGGCATTCGACGCCTCGGGCTCACCATCGACCCAGAGGTAGCGCGCGCCCTCGATCTCGTTGACCGCCACGACGGCGTGGGCGTCCTCGGCCGCGTAGACCAGGCCGCGCCCGATGGCGTAGCGCGCCACGAACTCGGCGAAGCTGGGCGGCAAGTCGCGACGCTCGCGCACGTGCTTGACCGCCAGGGTGATCCGCTCGGCGAACGATCGACCGCCGGCAAGGTAGGCCGCCAGAACCGCCAGCGTGACGGCGGCGAGGTACCCGGCCCGGCGCGCCCCCGACCCTCGCCGTTCGGGCCAGAGCAGTGGCGCCGCCGCGGCCAGGGCAAGGACTACTGCGGTCTCGTAGGTGGCCAGCACCCCGGACGCCGCCAGCAGCAGCCCCGCGAGGACCGCGCCGAGCGCCGCGCCGGCTCCGAGCCACGCCGAGCTCCCGCCAAAGACGCGACCGGCGCCGCCGGCCGCGCGCGCCTGGAGCTGCGGACCGAGCGCCAGCGCCGCCCCGGCGGCCGCGGCAGGTACGAGGAGCAGGAGCGCGGCGCAAACAGCCTCCGCGGCAAGCATGAGCGCGTAGCCGCTGGGCCGCTCCCAGAGCGCGCCGCGCAGGCGCAGGCCGAGGTAGGGCAGCCGCGCGAGCAGCGGCGTCACGGCCATCATGGCCGCCGCGGAAGCGAGCTGGGCAAGGCCCAGGAGCCCGGCCGGTCGCTCGGAGCGCGCGCGCGCGCCGAGAGCCGCGCCGGCCGCCACGACGACGAGCAGACCGGTCAAGACCGCGACCGAGGTGTCCGCCGTCGCGCCGAACGCGAGCGCGAGCAGGCGCGCGACCCCGAGGGCGCCGGTCGCGACCGATGCGCCGGCGAGCAGGAGCGCGAGCCGAGACGCCCCGCGCGCCGCGGGCGCGGGCTCGTCACGACCGCCACTGCCGGCGTCAGGAGGCGCCCGGCGACATGCCGCCCACACCGCCACGGCGGCAGCGAGCTCGAAGCCGGAGGCGAGCAGCGCCGCGCCCGTCACGCCCGCGCTCCAGACGAGCCAGAATCCGCCCACCGCGCCGCCCAGTGCCCCCCCGGCGCATAGGACGGCGCCCAGGCGGCCGGCCGCCGTGCCGGCCTGCCGTGCCAGAAGCTGGGCCGCGGCACCGGCCGAGCCGCCGACGAGGAGCGCCGCAAGCAGCGCTGTCGCCCCGGCAACGACAGCGCTGCCCAGCGAAGCAGCGACGGGGAGTCCCAGCGCCCCCGCCACGGCAGCGGCGGCGAGCAGCCCGGCAAGCAAGCGGGCCGAGCCGCGCGCCCGGCCGGCAGCAGCGGCGCCCGCGCCGAGCCCGGCCAGCACCAGCGCCACGGCCGTCGTGCCTGCGCCGGCTCCCGCGATCGCGACTGCCAGGCGATGCGCCGACAGCACTTGCACGAGCCACGCCGCGCCAGCCACGAACATCGCGCCAAGGACAATGCGCTCGCGCGCCACCACCGACAGCACCCTGGAACTGCTCCTGTCCGCCGTCACCGCTGCACCTTTCGGGCTGTGCGCCGGCCGCACCAAGCGGCCTCCGTAGCCCGGGCCACTTATACTAGACTGGGGACCGCGATGAATGCTTCGTGGAAGATGGTTGGTTCCGGACTGCTCGCGTTGCTCGCGCTCGCCGCCTGCCGGGACGAGCAGGCCCTGCCGGCCCGCACCGGAGCGCTGCGGGCTCTCTCCAATCTCGCGCACTGCTGCGCCGCTGCGGCCTGCCGCACGGGCGGCGCGTGCCACGCGGCCGGCGCGGGCTGCGCCGCCCGCGCACACGCCGACTGCCGCCGCTCGGCCGGCTGCCGGGACGCCGGCCTGTGCCGCGCCCGGGCGGGCCGCTGCGAGGCCGGCTCGTCCGCCGACTGCGCCGCCTCGAGCGCGTGCCGGCGCGAGGGGTGGTGCACCGCCAGGGACGGTCGCTGCCAGGCGACATCGAGCGACGACTGCCGGCGCTCCGTCCCGTGCACCGAGCGCGGCCGCTGCACGCTGAGCGACGGGCAGTGCATGCCGACGGGCGCCGGCGACTGCCGGCAGTCAGAGGGCTGCCAGAAGCACGGCTGGTGCACCTACGAGAACGGAACCTGCTTCGCCGCCTCAAACCGCGACTGCAAGCAGAGCGAGGACTGCAAGAAGTACCGCTACTGCCGCGCCGATCGGGGCCGGTGCATCTGAGACACCGCATAGCGCGGGCTTCGCCCGCAACCCAAGCAAGAAGATGAACCGCCAAGGCGCCGAGAACGCCAAGGAAGAAACAAAATCGGATTCGATCTTGGCGCCCTTGGCGTCTTGGCGGTTCGTTTTTCTTCGCGCCACGCGACGCGCCGGCGCCGGCTCCGGGCCGCCCGCACCGGGCGGGGCGCCTAGATCCGAGGCCGCGCGCTTGGCGCGCTTGCGGATGGCGACCGAGAGCGAGTCGTCCTGGTTCAACTGCGCGTAGCAGGCGCGGGCCTCCATCATCTTGCCCAGGGCGCGATATGCCTCCGCCTCGTTCCAGCGAAGCTGCCAGGAACGCCTCGCCATGTCGCCGAGCCGCTGCACGTCGTCGAGGATCCGCTGGTAGCCCCCGGCGCGGTGCAGCTCGTGCCACCACTCGGCGCGCAGGTCGTCGTCGCCCGGGTCGAGGACCACCGCCTTCTCGAAAAGGGCCGACGCCTCCTCGTCGGCGCCGACGACCAGCTTCGCCCGCGCCAGCGAGCGCCACGCGCCCGCCGCCCCGGCGTGCGCGGCGGCGTAGCTCTCCAGCGCGGGGATGGCCTCCTGCACCTTGGCCATGGCCTGGGTGTCCTCGGGCCAGAAGCGCAGCACGAGCGCCTCCTGGTCGCCGGGGTCGCACTCGAGGGCGCGCTCGACCTCAGCCCTCGCTCCCGCCGCGTCGCCGGCCCGGGCAAGGCACTTGCAGAGCTCCACGTGCGCGCCGGCCGAGCGCGGGGCGCGCTCACACAGCGAGTGCGCCGCCGCCGTCGCCTCGGGCAGGCGCCCGAGCGCGCACAGGGCCGCGATCTTGCCGATCTCGGCCCGCTCGCACAGACCGCTGTGCGCTCCGATGGCGCGCTCCGCCGCCTCCAACGCAACGTCGTGACGCCGCTCGCTCTCATGGTAGGCGAGAAGCGCCAGGTAGAAATCGGCGCCGCGCGGCTCCTCGTCCCAACGCCCCTTGAGGTAGCCCAGCACGGCGTCGGCCTTGACGTACGTGAGCGAGCCGGGATCGCGCGGGTTCTCGTAGATCCGCACCAGCACCCCGAGCTTGGCGAGCGCGTCCATCGAAGGAAGGTGGTCGGGCCGAGCCTCGAGGCCCTGCACCAGCTCGGCTATGGCCTCTTCGGTGTTGCCCTTGGCCACGTGAAGCTGGGCCACGGCGAGGTGGTAGTCCGGCTCGCCCGCGAAAGACTCGCGGATGAGCACAAGCTGCTTCATCGCCTTGTCGTACTGGCCCGCGTTGGCCAGGGCCGAAGCGTAGTTCATGCGCGCCGCGTGATCGTCCGGCACCATCGTCGTGATGCGCTTGAGAGCGGCGATGGCCTTCTCGAAGTCGGCCTCGGCAAATGCCTTCTGCGCCTTCTCCCACTGCGGCTTCATGTCCACGAAGCCCTCCAGCGCCGAGACCAGCACCGCGTTGCGCCGCCGCCAGTTGCCGTCCTGGGCCGTCGGCACGGTGGCGAAGAACTCTTTGATCCAGCCCCGCAGCTCGTCCGGGTTCAGGCCCTTGTCCGCCAACCCCTCGAACCTGTCCTTGGGCACGGGGATCTGCGGCGGCATGCCCTGGCGCCGGGCCACCTTGGGATCCAGGCCGATCATCATCCACTCCCGCTCCGGCTCCTCTTCCTTGGGCTTCTTCATGGCGGCACCCTTATGCGGCCTCTCTTGCGCCGCCGCAAGGGCGCGCTACAAGCAGAGTGGCCATGCCGAAGCGATGCCGAGAGCCAGGCGCTTGTCGGGACGACGCCGAGCCCGCGATCGCCCCCAGCGACGGCGCCGGAAGGCCGTCCGGCCTCGCCCGCGTGGGCGGCCGGGTAACAGGGCTGCTGCCGGGTGGCATCGAGCTCGCGGACGCCTTTGGCACGATCGAGGTGTGCTTTGCCGGCACCGGGCCGGGCGCCGCGCTCGGGCTGGGCGATCTCGCGCTGGTGCGCGGCATCCTGGACGACGGGCGCCTCGCCGAGGCAACGCTCCTCGAGCACAGCCGGCCCGTGCGACCGCCGGCCGCCGCGCCCGGCGACGCGCCGCGACGCCGCCGCGCGGACGCCTTGCGCTTGCGCGCCGCCGTGGTCGCCGGCATCCGGCAGTTCTTCGCCGAACGCGGCTTCCTAGAGGTGGACACGCCGGTCATGGTGCCAAGCCCGGGGCTCGATTTGCACCTCGACGCCTTCGCGATCGCGGGCGGCGACGTGCGGCAGCCGGCCTACCTCATCACCTCGCCCGAGTACCAGATGAAGCGCCTGCTGTGCGGCGATCTTCCGCGGATCTTCCAGCTCGCCCACTGCTTCCGCCGCGACGAGCAGGGGGACCTGCACAGCCCCGAGTTCCTGATGCTCGAGTGGTACCGGGCGTTCTCGACCGTGGAGGAGGTGATGGACGAAACCGAGGAGCTCGTCCGGGGCATCCTCGCCAAGCACGCCCTTGGTCTCCCCTTGCAAGTGGGCTCCAGCAGGGTCGATCCGCGCTTGCCGTTCGAGCGGCTCTGCGTCGGAGACGCCTTCGCGCGCTGGGCCGGTATGCCCGCGCCCGAGGCCCTGGCGCTTGCCGAGCGGGACGAGGATCGGTTCTTCCGCCTGCTCGTCGAGCGGGTGGAGCCGGGGCTCGCCCGCGTCGGTCGGCCCGTGCTGCTGTGCGACTTCCCGGCCAGCCAGGCCTCGCTGGCGCGCCTGCGGCCCGGCGATCCGCGCGTCTGCGAGCGCTTCGAGCTGTACGCCGGCGGCGTCGAGCTGTGCAACGGCTTCGGCGAGCTCACCGATCCGGTCGAGCAGCGACGCCGCTTCGAGCGCGACCGGCAGCGCCGCGCCGCTCTCGGCAAACCGGTCTATCCCGTGGACGAGGGGTTCCTTGCGGCGCTCGAGGAGGGCATGCCTGCGGCGGCGGGCAACGCTCTGGGGGTGGATCGGCTGGTGGCGCTGTGCGCCGGAGCCGGCGCCATTGCCGACGTGCAGGCATTCCCGGCGCCGCGAAGGGCTTGACCGGGGAAGCGGGAAGCTCGATACCGACCCGAGGCCATGGATACCGAGAAGGACAGCAGCAACGAGGAGGAGGCCGAGCCCGCCGCGGCCGCCGCACCGCCCGCCGACGCGGAGCCGGAGTCCAGGCCAGAGCCCGGACCCGTCGAGCCCGCGACGCAGCCGACTCCCCTGGCCGAGGTTGCGGACATCGTGGCCCGCGCGGCCGAGGCACAGGCCGAGTGGGCCGAGCGGCCGGTAGCCGAACGGGCCGACATCGTCGCCCAGGTCAAGCGGCGGCTACTCGGCCGGGCGGCGGAGATCGGCCTGCTTCTCCACCAGGAGTGCGGCAAGCCGGTCGAGGAGGCGGTGCTGAGCGAGGTGCTGCCGAGCGCCGACGTCGTGGACTACTGGACCGAGTCGATCGAGGAGCTGCTCGAGCCGCGGCCGGTGGAGCTGTCCTCCTTCGCGTACCCGCGCAAGCACGGCGTCATCCTGCGCGCGCCGCGCGGCGTGGTCGCGCTGATCGCGCCCTGGAACTTCCCGCTGGCCATTCCCTGGCGTTCTCTCGTGCCGGCGCTGTGCGCCGGCAACGCGGTGGTGCTCAAGCCGAGCGAGCTCGCCCCGCGTGCCGGCGCGCTCCTGCTCTCGCTCTTCGAGGGCCTGCTGCCCGACGGCCTGGTGGGCCTGGTGCAGGGCGGGGCCGAGGCCGGCGCCGCGCTGGCGCGCGCGGCGGTCGATCTCGTGGTCTTCACGGGCAGCACGCGGGCCGGGCGCGAGGTGGCGCAGATCTGCGCCGAGCGCCTGGTGCCCTGCTCGCTGGAGCTCGGGGGCAAAGATGCGGCCATCGTGCTGCGCGACTGCCGAATCGAGCGCACCGCGCGCGGCATCGCCTGGGCAGCGTTCAACAACGCCGGGCAAAGCTGTTGCTCCGTCGAGCGTGTCTACGTCGAGAAGGCGATTGCCGAGCGCTTCCTCGCGCGCCTCGTCGCGGTGACGAAGGAGCTGCGAGCGCGCCTCGACGTGGGGACGATGCCGAGCGCGGCACAGAAGCGCACGGTGGCGGGCCTGCTCGCCGAAACAGTCGAGGCCGGGGCCGAAGTGCTCGTGGGCGGCGCGCCCGACGGGGACGACCCGTACTTCCCGCCTACCATCGTCAAGGTGGCCGCGCCGGACTGCCCCCTGCTGCGCGACGAGATCTTCGGGCCGGTGCTGCCGGTTCTGGTCGTCGCCGACGAGGACGAGGCCGTGGCGCAGGCCAACGCCTCTCGCTGCGCCCTGACCACGAGCATCTGGACGCGGCGCACGGGCCACGGCCGAGACCTTGCCCGGGCGCTGCGCGCGGGCGTCGTGACCGTCAACAACCACGGCTTCACCGCGGCGCTCCCGGCCGCCCCCTGGACCGGCGCCGGCGAGTCCGGCTCCGGCGTCACGAACAGCCCTCACGCCCTGGAGGCCCTGACGCGCCCGCGCTTCGTGCTCGTCGACCGAAGCTGGGCGAGCCGAGAGCTGTGGTGGTACCCGTACACGGGCGCCCTCGGCGCCATCGCCTTCGCCCTGGCCCGGCTCCGGGGCGGGGCCGGCTTCTTCGGCCGCATCGTTGCCTTCTTCCGGCTCCTGGGCGCCTTGATCCAGCGGGCGCTCGGCCGCTGACGGCTCCGATGTCCCGCCCTCTGGTCCTCCTGAGCAACGACGACGGCTGGGACGCGCCCGGCATCCGCGCGCTCGGCGACGAGCTCGGGCGCTTCGCCGAGGTCGTGACCTGCGCGCCGGAGCGGGACCAGTGCGCGGCCAGCCACTCGCTCACGCTCGACTCCGTGCTGCGCCTGCGCCAGGTCCGGCCCGGCGTGTTCGCGCTGGACGGCACGCCGGCCGACTGCGTCTACGTGGCGGTGCATTCCGGCACGCGCCTGCTGCCGCGCCGCCCCGATCTGGTCGTGAGCGGCATGAACCGCGGCCCGAACCTCGGCGTTGACGTGCTCTACTCGGGCACGGTGGCCGCGGCCCGAGAGGGAGCCAACCGCGGTCTTCCCGCGCTGGCGGTCTCCGCCGATCCAGGGGCCGACGTAGCCCCTGCCGCCGTCTTCGGCGCGAAGCTCGCCGCGGCGGTGCTCGCTCGGATCGCCGCCGGCCCGCCTGATACGCCCTTCCTGCTCAACCTCAACATCCCGGCCGGCAGCGACTGGCCCCTGCGCGTCACCAAGCTCGGCCGGCGCGACTACGACCACGGCGTCGTCTATCGCACCGATCCGCGCGGCCGTGAGTACCTGTGGCTCGCCGGCACGACGCACCGGCACGGCCGCGAGCCAGGCACCGACACGGCCGCCTACGAGGAGGGCTGCGCCAGCCTGACGCCCCTGGCGCTCGACGTCTCGGCGCCCGAGCTTGCATCTCTCGCTCACGAGATCGCCGCGCGCGGGGCCAGCCTGGTGCGATAGGCGACTTGGCGGTCGCGTATGCGTTCACGCATTGCGGCGCTAGCAACGACGGCTCGCCGAGTCGGCCGCGATCGCGGCTTACGTCCTCGGCCCGGGTCCTCACGTACGGGAGTACGCTGCGGCCCGGGCCTCCGGGCGCGCTCATGCGCGCAGCCCCGGCGGTCGCTTGGATGCAGTGTGCGCCGGCTCCGTCCAACCTGGCAGATGGCGCCTGGCGGCTCGCCGCTGTAAGCCCGCCGGCGGACGGTGCGTTCAGAGTTTGCCGATGAATGCGACGATGCGAAGTGCTCCACCGGCAGCGTTGGCGCTGCTGCTTGTCGCGGCGGTCGCCGCGGCCGTAGGCGCCGGCTGTGGCGGGGCAAGGCCGCCGGCGCAGGCTCCGCTGGACGCGCCCGGGACTGAGGCCCCGGCCGATTTCCAGGCCGCTGGCAGCAAGCAGGCACCGGGCATCGAGGGCGCGGCGCAGGATTTCGACGCGGCCGAACGCCAGCTCGGCTCTCTGCTTGGCGGGGAGGATCGCGCCGCTCCGGCCGGCAGGGCCTACGCCGGCCCGCCCGCGCAGCGGGCGGCGCCCGCCGCACCTGCCGAGCCGCCCTCGCCCGCCGCCGAGGCCAGGCCCGAGGCCGCGGCCGGCAGCGACGCACGCGACGAGCGCGAGGACCGCTGCGCCCTGGCCTGCCGGGCGCTTGCCTCGATGGAACGGGCGGCCGGCCGGCTCTGCGCGCTGGCGGGCGATGCGGACGCCCGCTGCGCCAGCATGCGCGCCCGCGTCGGTGCCGCGACCGAGCTCGTGCGCGGCGCCTGTCCGCGCTGCTACGCCGCGCCTCCCTAGAGCACCGGAGCGACAGGAAGACGAGAAGGCGCGAGGAACTGCGGACGCAAGACCCGAAATCCTTCCTGTCTTCCCGCCTTCCTGTTATGAAACCAGGGCCGCAAGTTGGCGTTCTGTTTCGTTTTCTCCGAGGAAACGGGGCACGCAACCGGCTCACGGCTCGCGTCGCGCGCCGACGATCACGAGCGGCGGTTGAGTGCGATCGAGGCTCGCCAGGGGTGAACGGGCCCGGGCGGCGCCCGAGGCCGCAGGCGATGAAACCGCGCAACTGGCAGGCGGCTCGCGTCGATGATCCCGGTACGGGTCGCGCGACGCGGCCCGTGCTACCATGAAAGGAGCCAGATCGATGGAGCCCACCAACCTCACCGTCGAGATCCTGAAGGACATTCGGACCGAGATCCGCTCGACCCGCGAGGAGCTGAGCACACGCCTCGACGCCACCAACCAGCGGCTCGACCAGCTTGCGCGCCGCCAGGTCGAAGCCGAGGTGCGAATGTCCACCGAGATTGTCGCCGTCGCCGGCGCCGTGCGCGAGGTGCGCGACCTCTTGCGGGACAACCTCGAGCTCCGGCCGCGCGTCGACGATCACGAGCGGCGCATCAGGGC
>JACQWT010000306.1 GCA_016209145.1 Deltaproteobacteria bacterium
GAAGAGGGAGCGCGTGCGCGGCGGCGTGCGCACCACGGTGTGGGACAACACCATCCGCGTCGACAACGTGCAGCACAACCTGCTGGCCGTGCTGAAGATCCTGCACGCCTTCGCGCCCGAGGACTACCGGCCGTAGCGCCGAGCGGCGAGCGCGCCCCTCAGCCCGGCGGCTTGCAGAACACGCCGTAGACCACGCCCTTGTTGTTGCCCTCCCTGCACTCGGTCAGGCCGTCGCCGTCGCCGGACACTACGAGCACGTCAACTTGGTCGGCGGCGTTTTCGGGCGAACTCGGCCAAGTGCAGGAGATGAGTTCACATGGGTCGGCATCAATGGCCTTCTCCGTCTCCGTCTCGCATACCTTCTGGGCGGCAACATAAGAGCCCACCTTGACGCCCGGCGGGCTGCCGCCCGCAGGGCCCGGATAGCCCCAGCCCGTCCTACAGCCCCCCGAAGTCCAGCTCCTCGGCCGCATCCAGGGGGAACTGCTGCACGAGCTCGTCCTTGTCGATGCCGGCGTGGCGGCGCAGCCACCGGTGGACGTGCGCCGGGGTCATGGTGACGCCGCCGTCGCCGACGACCTCGAGCGTGTCGGGATCGACCGGCTCGGGCCGCAGCGTGTCCGTGGTCGCGCCGATGGCCCGGCCGCCCGGGATGTCCGGCCCCATGATCATCATGCCCCCCACCGGCCAGTGGTCCTTGCCACCATGGTCGTTGTAGCGCGGCGAGCGCCCGAAGTCGGAGCCGACCAAGAGCACCAGCTTGTCGGCGATGCCGAGCACGGCGGCGCGGTCGTACAGCTTGATGATGCCCCCCAGCAGCTCGGAGAGCCGCTGCTCCTGGGTCGAGTCGTTGGACGCGTGCGAGTCGAAGGCGCCCACCACGAGGTTCGCGCAGGCGCCCAGGCCGGCGGCGAAAGCACCCAGGGCCACATTGGCCTGCAGCTCGAAGCCGGAGCCGAGCGGATCCGGCAGGTACGGCTCCATCTGGGCGAGCACGTCGAGGCCGGCCCGCGCCCGGCCGAGCTCGCCCAACGCCCGGCTCGGGCGCGGCAGGTGAGCGGCGCTGAGCAGCGCCTGGGTTCGCTTCTGGCGCGCGTCCCGGATGCGCTTGACCGTCTCCGCCGTGTGATAGGTGGGGCTCTGCGGGTTGGTGTGGTCGAACCGCTCGGGGTGGAGCAGAAGGAGGAGGCTCCAGCGATCGATGACCACCCGGCTCGGCGCCGCCGCGACGCCGGCCGTGCAGTCGTACCCGCCGGTGGCGAGGAACGCGAGCGGCTGCTGGGGGGCGAGCGACGCGGCGGCCAGCGCGGCGAAGGCCGGGCTGCCGGCGGCGAGCCGGCCCGACCACGTGTGGCGCACGCCCGTCTCGTGGTTGTTGGTCTGGCAGTCGATGCCGCGGATGACCATCAGAGAGGACGCGAAGCGCGCGAAGAACTCGGCGTTGCGGCCGATCGGGGCGAAGGAGAGCTCGCCCAGGTGCCCGATCTGCTCCGGCGCGAAGCCCTCATTGACCTTGTCGCCGACCGAGTTCGCGACGCTGCCCTTGGGATCGAACAGCAAGGTCGTGTCCCAGCCGCCGTCGGCGTGCACGAGAAGGTAGAAGCGCGCCGGTGCTCCTCGCGCCGAGCGCGGCGGCCACGGCAGGCTCGCGCCCAGGACGCCCAGCCCCGCCACGCTGCACAGCTTGAGAAACTCGCGTCGGTCCACGGCTCGTGCCCCTACTCGTACAGGAAGCGGTAGTCGGAAAGCAGATAGGTCAGCACCGCCATCCACGCCCTGATGATGTACTTCTCGTCCTGCTCGATGCGCTCCTCTTCCGGCAGAGCCTGCCCCGTCCAGAAGTCGGTCGAGGCCCGGCAGCTCCCCTCCAGGTACGTCGAGAGCGTCTGGCTAGCCACCTTGAGCTTGCCCTCGTGCCAGGTCTCCGCGAAAAGAGTGTAGGAGCGCTCGATCTCGGGGTCGTCCGGCGCCAGCGTCTCGCCGAGCAGACGGGTGTGAAGCTGAACCATCGCCGCCTTGATGCCCGCGACGGCCGAGGGGATCTCCATGCCCGCCTGCGACTCCGGCTCCAGCTCCAGCACGTCGTACTCGGCGCCGTCCACCTCGACCGGCGGGAACAGCAGTCGCTCGCCCGCGCCGCGCTGGAAGTCGCGCGCCACCGCGTAGCACGCCATCTCGTTGGCCATGCGCTCGGCCACGGCCGCCATGAGCCCCGTGCTCTGGCGCACGCGGCTCTTCATGGTAGCGCCGTCCATGCCGCCATACGCGATCTGCAAGCGGCCCTGGCGCGCGGGATCGCGCGGCCGATTGGTCAGGCGCATCTCCCCCCAGACGTACCACGGGATGCCGAGCACGGCCGCGATTTTGCGATGGAGCTCTTCGGGCGTGAGGAGCTGGCCCACGCCGAGCCGGGCGAGCAGCAGCTCTTGCTCGGGCCCGAGCGGGCCGCTCGCGTGCGCCCGGAAGTAGGGACTCAACACCAGCTCCTTGACGATGACCTTGAGGTTGTAGCCGGAGGCGGCGAACTGCTGCGCGACGGCCCGGAAGAGGGTGTCCTGCGCGAAGAAGGCGGCGAAGCGCACCCCGTAGGTCGGCGAGGACACGTCGGTCGGGGCCACGAGCGGATCGAGCCCGGTCAGGCCCCGGTAGGCGGTGTACACGCTCGCCAGGGCGAAGCGTTCGTTGGCGGCGATGCGCTGGCCGAGCCACTGCAACCCCTCCCCGGTGTCCGCGGCCGGCAGCTCCTCGCCGGCGAAGCCGGCGGTCGGCATCTCGGCGGGCCACTCGACGTCGGGGACGAGCACGCCGCGCTCGTCCCAGCCCTGAAAGCAGCCCGCCACCGGGTCGAGCTCGGCGTGGCACGTGGCGCAGGCCGGTTGGTCGCGCGCCGGGTTGTTGCCCGCCAGGGCCCCAAGCTCCAGCGCTTGCTCGTCGTGCCGGAGCAGATCCGTGCCGAGGAACCAGCGGTAGACCATCTGCGCGCGGCGGCGGTTGAGGTTGGTCACGCTGGTCTGATAGCGGTTCAGGATCATCGGCGAGGTCAGCACGCCGGCGTGGGGCACGCCTTCCAGCTTCGCCGGGGCAAACTCCAGCCCGTCGTTCTCGTCGTCGAAGGTCACGTCGGTCACGCCGTAGGAGCGGGCGGAAAGGGGCGTGACCATGAAGTAGTCGGCCGTGAGCACTTCGGTCAGGGGCCGGTCCTCCCGCACCACGCGGGCTACCAGGGCCAGCGGCTCGCGCGCGATGCCGTAGTGCGCAAGCGTCTCCAGCTCGTAGGCGTTGCGCAGCCCGTACTGCTCGACCGTGGCGCGGCTGGCCGTCTGGAACCAGCGCGCGCTCGGGTAGATCTCCAGCGGCAACAGGTAGGCGGCGTTGAGCAGGAAAGCGTCCGTCTCGAACGGCTCCGCGTAGCTCCACACCACGTGCTCTACGAAGCCCTCCTCGGCCATCAGCTCGTCGAGCGCAACCTCGAGCCCCGGCAGGCCCGCCTCCGCCACCACCCGGCTCTCCGCCGCGGTCGGCAGGCGTCCGGCCAGGATGATCGCAGCGCGACGCAGCGTTGCCGAAGGGTCCGCCAGCTCGGCGGCAGCAAGCGGCGCGGCATAGTCGGTCTCGCACACGGCGTCGTTCTTCAGGCGCACGAGCAGCCCCAGCATCGCCTTGTGCTCCGGGCTCCCCGGCGTGACGACCTGCCCCCCTTCGTGGCCTGCTTCGCCGGTGGGCTTGGCAAGCCACAGCGATTTCCCGTCCTGCACCTTGCCGGCCACGGTGGCGATGGTGGCGAGGTTCGCGTCGAGGAAGCCGGCATCGACCGGGCTGTGCAGCACGTAGCTCGTGCCCTTGCCCTTGCCCTGCGCGCTGTGACAGGAAAGGCAGCGGCTCTGCACGATGGGCCAGACCGCCTCGGCAAAGTAGATCCGCGGCGAGTCGCAGGCCGCGGGCACGGTGAAGTCCGGACCACAACCGCCACCGAGGCCCGCACCGAGGGCAGCCGCGACCAGTGCCGCCCGCCCCAAGCTCCGACCTGCCGTCTCGGTGGCCACGCCGTCTGCCTCAGCCTCCTCTACCCCGCTACTGACCGCTCGCGCTCGTGCTGCTCGCGCTCGTGCTGCTCGCGCTCGTGCTGCTCGCGCTCGTGCTGCTCGCGCTCGTGCTGCTCGCGCTCGTGCTGCTCGCGCTTGCTCGTCGACGTGCTCGTGCTCGTCGACGAGCTGCTGCTGCATGATTCATGCTTGGCGCAGTCAGCGCACTTGCAGCTCTCCAGCCAGGGCACGCATACGCCGTTGTCCACGCACTGGCTGCACGACGGCTCCTCCCGGCAGTCAGAGCAAGTGCAGCTCTCGTACACCGTGCACTGCCCGTCGACGTTGCAGGATCCCTCCGACGGGGCGCAGTCGGGCACTTTGAAGAAGCAGTCGGCGCACGAGCAGTCATCCCCCTGGCCGAGGGCGCAGACGCCGTCGTCCACGCACCCGCCGGCGCAGCGGGCCAGCGCGCGGCAGTCCTCGCAGTCGCAGTCCTCGGCGTGCGGACCCTGGGCGACGCACCAGCCATCGGGAACGCCGCCGTGACAGGTGCTGCCCGGCCCGCTGCCTCCCGTCATGACGGGCGGCACGCCGCCGTCGCCGTCAGGCTGGAACAGGCTCTCGGCCGAGCAGCCGAGGTACGCCGCGCCCACCAGCGCGAGGCACGCCGCCAGAAGACGCATGGTAGGGCGGACATCATCGCGCGGGGACATAGGGACCACCGGGAGGAAGATCGGGGGGAAGAGCCGAGGGAGGGCGCGGCAGGATCCTCGAAGCCGCTGTCACAACTGGCCGGGCGACACAAAGAGCAACCCGCCAAGTTCACCATACCACATTCGGTTTCGCGCTTGGGGCGCCCCGCGCTATGTTCCGATCGCCATGGCCGAAACTACCAGCTTCACGGGGTTGGGCGAGGAGTTTCCCCGAACCGCCGAGCAGCTCGCCGAGCTTGCCGCCGCGGGCGCGGCGGCGACAAGGAAGCTGCTCGGCTTCATCGACCGCTCGCCCACGCCCTATCACGCCGCAGAGAACATCGCGGCGCAACTGCGCGACAACGGCTTCGAGCAGCTCGCCGAGCGCGACGCCTGGACCCTGGCGCCGGGCCAACGTGGCTTCGTCCTGCGCGGGGGTACGACCGTCGTGGCCTTCGTCGTAGGCGCGAGCTCGCCGGCCGTTTCCGGCTTCCGCATCGTGGGCGCGCACACCGACTCACCCGCGCTGCGCGTCAAGCCCCAGCCGGTACGGCGCCAGCACGGCTACCAGCAGCTCGGCGTGGAGATCTACGGCGCGCCGCTGCTCTCGACCTGGCTCGACCGCGACCTGTCCCTTGCCGGCCAGCTCGCCTGCCGCGACGAGCGCGGCGGCTTGCGGGAGCTGCTCGTCGACTTCCGCCAGCCCGTGGCCCGGGTTTGCAGCCTTGCCTACCACCTCGATCGCAAGGTCAACTCCGACGGCCTGGTCCTGAACCCGCAGAAGCACATGGTGCCTGTTGTCGGCCTGGAGGGCGAGATGGATCTGCGCCGCCGCCTCGCCGCCCTGGCGGGCTGCGCGCCCGAGGCCGTCGTCGACTTCGATCTGCGGCTCTACGATACGCACAAGGGCACGCTCGGCGGCCTGGACGACGAGCTCGTCTTCAGCGCGCGGCTCGACAACCTAGTGAGCTGCCACGCCGCCACGGAGGCGCTGTGCGACGCGCCCGAGGGCATGCAGTCCACCGCCGTCATCGCCCTGTACGATCACGAGGAGTGCGGCAGCCGCAGCGCGGTCGGGGCGGCCGGCACGGCGCTGCGCGACGTCCTGAACCGCATCGCGCTGGCCTACCCGGAGGGCCAGATGCAGGCCTTCCCGCGCGCCATGGCCGCTTCGCTGCTGGTGTCGGCCGACATGGCCCACGCCGTGCACCCCAACTACCCGGACAAGCACGACGAGGAGCACATGCCGCGGCTCAACCGCGGCATGGTCATCAAGACCAACGCCAACCAGTCCTACGCCACGAGCAGCCGCACCAGCGCCCTGTTTGCCGAGCTGTGCCGCGCGGTGCGCTACGCGCCGCAGCACTACGTGGCGCGCGGCGACATGGCCTGTGGCTCCACCATCGGGCCGATGGCCGCCGCCAGCCTGGGGGTGCAGACCGTCGACGTGGGCGCCCCCATGCTCGCCATGCACTCCTGCCGCGAGCTGTGCGGCACCATCGACGTGCACCTCGCCATCGAGACTTTCCGGCAGCTCTTCCGCTAGTGGCGCGTCCCACAAGTCGTGCGGAGAAGTGGTTGCCGGGACGCGCCACGCGGGTGGGGATCCGGGGGAGGCGGCGCCCCGCCTCCCCCGGTAGGGCCCGCGGGGAGGGCCCGCCGCTTGCGCGGCCGCAGGCCGCAATTGCAAGAGGCGTGGCCTTCCCCGCGAAGTGGGCCGTCCCGCCCCTTTGTCCGCGGGACTTGCGGGACGGCCCACTAGGCGGGCCCGCGCA
>JACQWT010000307.1 GCA_016209145.1 Deltaproteobacteria bacterium
CCACGCACTGCAAGTCACACTGGCCGGCCGAGCACAGCTCCTCCTTGCCGCACGCCTTGCCGCAGCCACCGCAGTTGGCGGTGTCGGTCTGGAGGTCAACGCACTTGCCGGCGCACTTGGTCGTGCCGCCCACGCACACCAGGCCGCACTTCTCGGCGGAGCACACCTCGCCCACCCCGCAGGCGTTGCCGCAGCCGCCGCAGTTCTTCGCATCGAGCTCGGTATCGACGCACTGCCCGCCGCACTTCGTGGTCCCGCCCACGCACTCCAGGCCGCACTTGCCCGCCGAGCACACCTCGCCCTGCGCGCACGCGACGCCGCAGGCCCCGCAGTTGGCTCCGTCGAGGTTGGTGTTGACGCAGGCCGTGCCGCACTTCGTCGTGCCACCGTAGCAGGATAGGGCGCACTGTCCGGCGGAGCAGACCTCGCCCGAGCCGCAGACGTTGTCGCAGGCGCCGCAGTTCTTGGGATCGGTCGCGACGTCAACGCACAGCTTGCCGCACTGGGTAGTGCCGCCCAGGCAGGAGACGCCGCACTTGGCCGCCGAGCAGACCTGTCCCTCCGGGCAGGCGCTCTCGCACAGGCCGCAGTTCTCCGGATCGAGATCGGTGTTGACGCACTTGTTGCCGCACTGGACCGTGCCGCCCAGGCACTTCAAGCTGCACTGGCCGGACGAGCAGACCGCACCCGCGCCGCAGGCCTGGTCGCAGCCGCCGCAGTTCAGCGGATCGAGCTGGGTGTCCACGCACTTGCCGCCGCACTCGGTCGTGCCGCCCAGGCACTCCACCGAGCACTGGCCCGCCGCGCAGATCTTGCCCTCGGGACAGGTCTTGCCGCAGCCGCCACAGTTCTGGGGATCGACGTTCGTCGCCACGCACGTGTCGCCGCACGGGGAAAGGCCGGCCGGGCAACCCGCGGCCTGCCCGCCGGCGCCGGTCGTCGTGCCGGTCGGGCCGACCACCGACGCCTCGTCGCCGGAGCAGGCGACGCTCAGGGCCATGCCCAGGCCCACCAGGACTCCCATCGACCACCAGCCAACCCGAGTTGCGCCCATCGCCGTCCTCCTTGGCCCGATCGCTCGTGACCGCCGCGCCGCGCCCGCCGCACCAGGCCGGCCGGCTGGCAAGAGCATAGCGCATCAAACCCGCCATGCGACAGGAGCAGGTCGTCCCCGGGTGCCTAACCGAATTGGGGGTGCGGGCGGAAAAGCGAACCGCCAAGGCGCCAAGCACGCCAAGAAACCGATTGTTTTCCTTGGCGACCTTGGCGTCTTGGCGGTTCATCCGGCGGCGCTCCCCGGTTCCGGTAAGCACCCGCCGTCCCCACCGCCTAGCGGAACACCACCGTGCGGCGCCCGTACACGAGCACCTGGTGCTCGAGGTGGCTCCAGATGGCGCGCGAGAGCACCACCTTTTCGAGATCCTTGCCCTTGCGCACCAGGTCGTCGACACTGTCCTTGTCGCCGATGCGCGCCACGTCTTGCTCGATGATCGGCCCGCCGTCGAGCTCGGCCGTGGCGTAGTGGCTCGTCGCGCCGATGAGCTTCACGCCGCGCTCGTAGGCGCCGTGGTAGGGCTTGGCGCCGGGGAAGGCGGGAAGAAAGGAGTGGTGGATGTTGATGATGCGGTTCGGGTAGCGGCTGACGAAGTCGTCGCTCAGCACCTGCATGTAGCGGGCCAGGACGACCAGATCGATGCGGTGCTGCTCGAGCAGGGCGAGCTGCCGCGACTCGGCCTGTGCGCGGGCGTCTTGTTCGACGGGAATGCAGTGGTACTCGATGCCGAAGCGCCGCGCGACGCTCTCCAGATCCGGGTGGTTGCTGACGATGAGCGGCAGCTCGACGTTCCACTCGCCACTCGATGTGTGCGAGAGGATGTCGTGCAGGCAGTGGCTCTGCTTGGAGACGAACACGGCCATCCGCTGCGGCCCGTCGGAGAAGCACAGCCGCCACTGCATCGCGAACCGCTCGGCGATGGGGCCGAACTTGTCCGCCACGCGCTCGCGCGGGATCCAGAAACCCTCGATCTCCCACTCGAGCCGCATCAGGAACGTGCGCGTCTGCATGTCCACGTGCTCGTCCAGGTGGACGATGTTGCCGTTGTTGGCGTGGATGAACTGCGTGACGTTGGCTACGAGCCCGGTCTGATCCGGACAGGAGATGAGCAGCACTGCCGTTGCGCCGCGCTCTTTCGCCATCGTGGTTCCTCGTGCGCTGGTCCAGCCCGTTTCGACCGCTCGCCCCGCCCCTAGAACTCGCTCTTGGCCAGATACTGGGGGCTACGCTGCTTCACCACGAGCCTGCCGATGGCGGGGTGGTGTCCCTCGGTCAGGGGCTTGATCACGATCCCCTCGCGCATCCGATCGAGGAGCAGGGATCGGCCGTTCGACGCCTCCTTGATGGTGCGGCCGCCGAGCCAAGCGCGCAGGGTCGTGCCGTCCGGCGCTTGGAGCACCGGCACGACCAGATCGGTGTTGCCCAGCCCCTCGCGGACGGCGTCGAGGAACGCGGCGGGCGCGAGGAACCCGGGGCCCACCTTGATGTCGAACAAGCGCACGCTGTAGTTCGCCAGCTTGTAAATGTTGCCCTGGATCTTGGGACCGAGCGCCTCGCCGTAGACGACGACGGGACGGCCGTGGCCCGTCGCGAGCGAGGCGGCCAGCTCGGCGAGCTTGTGCCGGCGGGCGATGACGTGGAAGGTGTGCTCCCCGCCCTCCCGCGGCGTCACGCTGTGCTCCCGCTGGCCCACGATGGTGGTGCCGTCCGGCTCGGCGCGGACCCAGAGGTTGGAGCCCTCAACCTTCTCCGTGATGAACGCTGGCTGGTCCATCAAGAGCTCGGCCACCTCGACGTAGCGGTCGGCGGACTCGATGTCGAACTTGCCCTGGCCGGCCGGCAAGCGGGTCAGGACCGCGCCCAGACAGATCTCCTCGGGCGGCTCGTACTTGGTCACGCCGAGCAGGGCGGTGATTTGCTCCGCATCGCTCATGCCCGCGGGCACGAGATCGCATGAGGCCACCAGGCCCTGGGAGATCTGGCCCCGGAGCTTGATCGTCTTGACCCGGTTGCGGTCCTTGCCTGCGAGCCGGCCCGTGAGCCCGATCCGCTCGATGAGCGGTGCGGGCAGCAGGCTGTCGACCGGGAAGTAGAGCACGCGGTCGCCCGGCGAGAACTGCCCTTTGGGAATGACGAACTCGAAGTCCATGCCGGCCAGGGTCGCCACCTCGATCCGGTCGGCGTCGGGGATGGGCCGAGTGCTCTTGATCTGCTCGCTGGTCACGCCGAACGCGGCCATGGTTGCCACCTCGAAGTACGGGCACCGGCAGGATGCCGGCCTACTTGCGGCGCCGGCGCCCGCGACGCCGCGAGCCACCGTCGAGGGCGGCCTGTAGCTCGCGCCGCACGAGCTCGACGAGCAACGGGCGAATCGAGTCGCGCAGGTCGGGCTGGTTGAGCTCGGCGGTAGTCATGGCCCCCACCCAAGCGCGGATCGCGCCGGCCAGCGTCTCGCGCACGGCCAGACGGACGGCTGCGGCGACGTCCGCGGGAGGCTCCTTCATCTCAGGAGTAGCCTGAGCTGCTGGGAGCACCGCGTCAAGCACACGATCTGGCTCGAGGCCGGCGCAGCCGCAAGCCGGCACGCTGGCGCCGCGGCCAAGTGCGCGCTGCCTGGCAGTGGGAGCCTCTCCTGGCGGCCGCTAACGGCCGCTAGCGGCCGCCACCCCAGGCGCGAACGCGGCTGACCGCAACCCCGCGGAAATCATTGAGAGGCTCCCCTTGGCATCGGTTGTGCATTGGTCCGGCGAGGACGGGCTTGTCTGCCCCGAGGGACGGCAGATGCGCCTGCCTCCACCGGCCAGGTGGCGGCTCGCGACTTGCACGACCAGCGCCAAGGGAAGCAGGGGCCGGCAGGAGCTGAGCTCGTCTCTGCCCCGAAGAAGGCATAGCGTGGATGGGAGACAGCAAGGAAAACCTTCACGCCGGGCACCGGACGCGGCTGCGCCAGCGGTTTGTCGAGGAAGGGCTCGACGCTTTCGCGGACCACCAGGTGCTCGAGCTGCTGCTCTTCTTCGCGATCCCGCGCCGGGACACGAACGAGCTGGCGCACGCTCTCCTGCGCCGGTATGGATCGCTTGCGGGAGTGCTCGATGCCGATCCATTCGATCTCGCGCAAACCGAGGGTGTCGGAGAGGCGGCGGCGACGCTGCTCTCGCTCGTGCCTGCTCTGGCCCGCCGGTACTCCGTCGACCGTGCGCGCCGGGAACGCCAGGCTCTGACCACGAGCGAACGGGCCGCCGAGTTCCTCGTTCCGCTCATGGCCGGAAGGACCGCCGAGGTCTTCTACGTCGTGTGCCTCGACACCCAGTGCCGGGTGATCGTTCCCGCGCTCGTCGTCGAGGGGCTTCCAGACCGCGCCCACATCGAGCCTCGCCAGGCCGTTGAGGCGGCCCTGCGGTACAAGGCTCACTCGGTAGTCCTGGCCCACAACCACCCCACGGGGCGGGCCAGGCCGACGAGCGCCGATCACCGCGTCACCCAGGCGCTCGTCAGCGCCTTCGGCGCGATCGGCATCGCTGTGCGGGATCATCTCATCGTGGCGGGCGAGGACTGGTATAGCTTTTCTCGCAGCGGCGACTTGCCGGCAGCGAAGCCGGCAGGGGGACAGAACCCATGAAGCTCACGGAAACCCAGCGGCAGGCGATCGCGCACACGAAGGGCAACCTGCAGCTCATCGCCTGCGCGGGCTCGGGCAAAACCGAGGTCGTGGCCCGCTTCGTGGCGAACCTCCTGAATCCGACGACCAAGCCCAAGGTCTGCCCGGCGAACATCATCGCCTTCACGTTCACCGAGAAGGCCGCCGCCGAGCTGAAAGAGCGCATCGTGACGAGGTGCCGCGAGGAGAACGGCGACATGCCCGGGCTCGCCGAGCTGTACGTCGGCACGATCCACGCTAGCATGTGCAGCGCCGGCGCCAAGGCGAAGTGAGGGATGCGACGATGAAGCTCAAGCAGGCGATCCTGTCGGTCATGGGGCGCGATGCTCTCAAGACGGTCGTCGACGAGCTTGAGCTCGACGGTGTGGACCGGCGCAGCGTGGAGGACATGCGCGGCCGGCTGTCGCGAGCGCACCGGGCGACCCCGGAAGCTCTCCTCGAGCACCTGGGCGAGAGCGAAGTGAAGGCCGTTTGCGACCTGGTCGGCATCCCGGCCAATGGCCGGCGCGCCGCCCTCGTCGACGCTCTCTTGCCGTCGACCCCAACCGACCCCAACACGCCGAGGCGCGGCCGAGCCCAGCCCGAGGTGGACGACGAGCCGACGCGCTGGATGCGTCCCGAGGAGGCCCAGATGAGCGAGCAGCCAACCGACAAGCCCGACGTGCAGCGGCCGAGAGAGCCAGGCCGTCCTTTCGAGATCACCCGCACCGAGCTGGTCTGGCCCGGCAAGTACGACGAGCACGGCAACCTCGTCGAGCCGCCGCGCGTCTCGCTCCCGTTCCAGGTCATCGAGGTGATCGAGGAGGGCCGCACGTCGCGCGAGGCGCTGAAGGGCACCAACCTGTCTCTGTTCGCCGCGAGGCCGATGGGCCCAGCGGAAGACGGCTGGCGGAACAAGCTCATCTGGGGCGACAACCTGCTGGTCGAGGCGTCGTTGCTCAAGGACTTTGCGGGGAAGATCGACCTGATTTTCATCGACCCGCCATTTGCTACAGGGCTCGACTTCTCAGTGCGAACTGTCATTGGTGACGACCAGCAGGACATCAAGAAGGAACAGTCGCTGCTCGAAGAGAAAGCCTATCGAGATACCTGGGGACGCGGCTACGACTCGTATCTCCAGATGCTATACCCGCGGCTTCTGATTGCGCGAGACATCCTGTCCAACCGAGGCAGCATCTACGTTCATGTCGGCCCGCAAGTGAACCATTTCGTGCGGCTTCTGCTAGACGACATCTTCGGGACTCAGATGCATCGCCGTGAGATTGTGTGGAAGCGAGTGTCGTCGCGCAGCCATGGGCACTATTACCCTGCAACGCACGACAGCATCCTCTTCTACTCGAAGAGTGACGATCTGATCTGGAATCAACTCTATGAACCGCTGGATCCCGAATACGTGGCAACGAAGTATCGATTCCAGGATCCAGACGGACGTCGCTACCGCAAGGACAACTGTCTCAACCAGAACAAGGACCGACCGAACCTCACCTACAAGTGGAACGGGCACGTTCGAACGTGGCGTTGGACCAAGGAGAAGATGCAGGAGCTGCATGACACTGGGCGACTCATCTACACGAGCAATGGGATTCCTGAGTACAAGCGCTATCTCGAGGAATCGCTCGGCACCGCGCTTCAGTCGGTGTGGACTGACATCAACCCGATCAACTCGCAGGCGACCGAGGACACGGGCTACGACACACAGAAGCCTGAGACGCTTCTTGAGAGAATCGTAAACGCGAGCAGCAATAGAGGCGATCTCGTTGCCGATGTCTTCTGCGGCTCTGGGACCACCCTGGCCGTCGCCGAGAAGCTCGGCCGCCGGTGGGTGGGCTGCGACCTCGGCCGTTTCGCCATCCACACCACCCGCAAGCGCCTCCTCGACCTTCGCGTGAAGGACGCGGAGACCGGCGAAGAGCGCGGCTGCCGGCCGTTCGAGGTGCTGAACCTCGGTCGCTACGAGCGCAAGTACTGGCAGGGGATCACCTTCGGCAACGAGCCCAAGTCCGACGAGGAGACCGCGCTCGCCGCGTACGTCAAGTTCATCCTCGACCTCTACAAGGCCCGGCCGGTCCAGGGCAGTCACGTCCACGGCAAGAAGGGCGGCGCCTTCGTCCGCGTCGGTGCGGTGGATGCACCCGTGACCATCTCGCAGATCGAGGACGCCTCGGCCGAGGCGCAGCGCCTGGGCGGCCGGGAGCTGCACATCCTGGGCTGGGAGCTCGAGATGGGGCTGCACGACCCGATCACCCAGTACGTCCGCGCCCAGCACGGCGTCATCGTGCGTCTGGTGTCGATCCCGCGCGAGACCATGGAGAGGCGCGCGGTCGAGGCGGGCGACGTCCAGTTCTTCGACCTCGCCTACCTCGAGGTCGAGGTGAAGCCCGAGAAGGGCGGCAAGAAAGAGCGCGCGATCAAGGTCGTGCTCAAGGACTTCGTCATTCCGTCGACCGACCTCATCCCCGAGGAGGTGCGCGGCAAGATCAAGAAGTGGTCGGACTACATCGACTACTGGGCCGTGGACTGGGACTTCAGGAACGACACCTTCGTCAACCAGTGGCAGACCTACCGCACCCGCCAGGACCGGTCGCTCGCGCTCGAGACGCCCGCGCACGCCTACGACAAGGCCGGCACCCACCAGATCCTGGTCAAGGTCGTGGACATCTTCGGCAACGACACCAGCCACCTCGTGAAGTGGGAGGCAAGATGATCGGCCGGATTGAAGCGTTGAACTACCGTGCCCTTCGCGACGTCGATGTCCGAGTCGGGCCATTCGAGATCCTCGTGGGCCCGAACGGCAGCGGCAAATCGTCACTCCTGGACGTCATCGCGTTTCTCGGGGACATCCTCAGAGTTGGCCCGGCCAGGGCCATTCTCGGGGATGCTCGTCTCGGTGTGTCGCAAAGGTCGCCCGACCCGGGACAGCTCTGCTGGATGCGGCAGGGACATCGTTTCGAGCTGGCCATTGAGGCGCAGATCCCCACCGATCGCAAGGCCCGATTGAAGAACGGCAGCATCGAGCGCTGCCGCTACGAGGTTGCCCTGAACGTGAAAGAGGCCATTGTCCTCGAAGCCGAGACGCTATGGCTCGTTCCCGCGATCGGTGAGGACGAAATGGGAGCGAATCAACAGCAGCTCTTCCCGGTTCCCCGCGAGCCGCGACCTTCGGTCGTGCGGCGGTCGGGAAGCAAGACCCCGAGGGGATGGAAGAAGGTCGTGGCCAAGACGGGCGAATCGGGGAACGACTACTTCATGGCCGAGACTTCCGGATGGAACAACCCGTTCCGTCTCGGTCCGGAGAAGTCCGCCCTGGCGAACCTGCCGGAAGACGAGGAGCGTTTCCCGGTGGCGACGTGGTTCGAGCGACTTCTCATGGAAAGCGTCCAGCGCGTCGTCCTGTCCAGCGAGGCGATGCGAAGCCCCAGTCCGCCGGGGCTGCCGATCGCCTTGCAGCCGGATGGCTCCAACCTCCCGTGGATCGTGAGCGCCCTCGGCGACGAGGCGAGGAAAGAGTGGGTCGCGCACCTCCGTACCTCCCTGCGGGACTTGCAGAGCATCAGCACGATCGAGCGACCTGAGGACAAGCACCGCTATCTCGTGCTGAAACACAGCGACGGCCTGGAGGTTCCGTCCTGGCTGGTATCGGACGGGACGCTGCGCCTCCTGGCGCTGACCCTGCTGGCGTACATCCCCGGGCTGTCTGGCATCTACCTCATCGAAGAGCCGGAGAACGGTATTCACCCCAGGGCGGTCGAGACCGTGTTTGAGGCTCTCTCGCAGGTGCACGAATCCCAGATCCTCTGCGCAAGCCACGCGCCTCTCCTGGTTGGCCGGGCCTCGCTCGACAAGCTCCTCTGCTTCGCCCGGTCCCACGATTCGGCCATCGCGATTGTCCGCGGCAGCGAGCACCCGAGACTGAAGGAGTGGCGGGGCGAGGTCGACCTCGGCACCTATTTCGCGAGCGGGGTGCTGGAATGAAAGACCTCATCAGGCTGAGGGAGCTCCTATCGAACTGGTTCGGGCAGGGGGGACATCCATGAGGAAGACCGATCGGACAAGCGTACTGGACATCGAGCAGCCCGAGATCGCCGAGCGCAGCCCGTACACCGTCCCGCGCAGGCACCTGATCAAGAAGGGCGTCGAAACCGGGGGCGAGGCCGAAGGCCGCCGCCCGTCGAAGACCCTGATGGTCAACCGCATCCGGGAGGCGGTCGATGCCTGGCGGGATGACGGGTACAAGGGCGCCTCGGCGACCTCGCTGCGCTTGCTCCAGTACTGGTTCGAGGAGAGCCACCTCGACAAGGGAGGCTTCCGGTACTTCTTCTGTCAGCGCGAGGCCATCGAGACGATCATCTACCTCTACGAAATCAGGGGCTTCCGGGACTGCTTCAAGCTCATCTCGGAGTATTTCGAGGAGCTCGAGGGCCCCCAGCTCGAGCTGGGCGTGACTACGAGGGGCCAGCGCAAGATCCGTCGCTACATCCCCGGGATCGCCAAGGATGCCGAGCAGGATTTGCCGCGCGAGGGCCTCACCCGCCTGGCGGTGAAGATGGCCACCGGGTCGGGCAAGACCGTGGTCATGGCGCTCTGCATGGTCTGGTCGTACCTGCACCGGCGCTTCGAGCACGGGTCGGACCTGGCCGATAACTTCCTCGTCATCGCGCCGAACGTGATTGTCTTCGAGCGCCTCAAGGTGGACCTCGAGGGCGGGCGCATCTTCCACGAGCTTCCGCTGGTGCCACCCGAGTGGCGTGGCGAGTGGCAGGTCGACGTCATCCTGCGCGGCGAGGCCAAGATGCCCAAGGCCTCGGGCAACATCTTCGTCACCAACATCCAGCAGATCTACGAGCGCGAGGCGACCGACGACGAGCCCGTCAACCCGATTGCGGCCCTGCTCGGGAACAAGCCGCCCGCCAAGATCCACGCGCCGGTGCCCATGCTCGACCGGGTGCGCACGCTCCGGAACCTGATGGTGCTCAACGACGAGGCCCACCATCTTCGCGAGGACTGGCTCAGGTGGAACGAGACGCTGCTCGACCTCGACGACCAGTTCAAGCACAAGGACGCTGGCGGCCTGGTCGCGTGGCTCGACTTCTCGGCCACGCCCAAGAACCAGTACGGGACCTTCTATCCGTGGATCATCGTCGACTACCCGCTGGCGCAGGCGGTCGAAGACCGGATCGTCAAGACCCCGCTCATCATCCACCAAAGCGACAAGAAGGACCCGGTCAAGTACGCCCACGACGAGGCCGGTGACACCTACAACGAGTGGATCGCCATCGCCATCGCCCGCTGGCGCGAGCACGTGCAGGACTATGGAGGCGTCGGCGAGAAGCCCATCCTCTTTGTGATGGCCGAAACCACCCAGGACGCCGACAGCATCGCGGAACGGCTGGAGCGCGAGGCCGACCTCAAGGACCGGGTGCTCGTCATCCACACCGACAAGTTGGGCGATGTCAGCAAGAAGGAGGAGGACAAGGTCCGGCAGGCGGCGCGGGAGATCGACCACGGCAGGAGCAAGTACCGAGCTGTTGTCTCCGTGCTCATGCTGCGCGAGGGCTGGGATGTGCGCAACGTCAGCGTGATCCTCGGCCTCAGGCCGTTCTCGGCCAAGGCGAACATCCTGCCCGAGCAGGCGATCGGGCGTGGCCTACGGCTGATGCGGAAGATCCCCATGGGCAACACCCAGATCCTCGAGCTTGTCGGCACGCATGCCTTCGAGGACTTCGTCCGCGAGCTGGAAAAGGAAGGCCTCGGCGTCGGGACGGTGCGCACGCCACCCAACCCCGGCAAGCGCATCTACCCCGTCGAGGAACGGCGCGAGCTGGATATCGAGATCCCGCGCACCACGGCGCTGTTCGAGCGGGAGCTCAAGAACGTCGAGAAGCTCGATTCGCTTGCCTTCGGCGCCATCGGCACCGAGGAGAACCTCAGCACCGAGCAGAGGCAGCGCATCGAGCTGATTCACGGCACCGTGGACGTGACGGTGCATTCCGACGAGGTCGAGTTCAACGAGGAGAACGTGCCGCCCTCGGAGAACCTGCTCTCGTCCCTCACCAACCGCGTGATGAAGCGGGCGCGCATCACCGGGCACTTCCCCCAGCTCTACCCGCGGGTGCGCACCTACGTGCGCGAGCGCTGCTTCGGCGGTCGGGTCGAGCTCGACGAGGTTGCGGTGCGCCGGGCGCTCAACGACAGCGCCCTGATGGACGGGATCGCTTCCCTGTTCTCGCGGCGCATCGGCGAGCTCACGGCCGAGAAGCGAAACGTGAAGGTCCTCGGCGAGCCCTGGAGGCTCTCGGAGACGCAGGAGTTCTCCTGGCGCCGGCACTTCACCGTGGCCGACAAGACCATCTTCAACGTCGTCGCCTGTTACAACGCCTTCGAGGCCGACTTTGCGCACTTTCTCGACGACGCGCGGGACGTGCTCCGGTTCGCCAAGCTGTGCGAGCACTTCACCGGCTTTCACGTGCAGTACCTGAAGTCGAGCGGCGCGCTCGGCACGTACTACCCGGACTTTGTCGTCGTCCAGAGGAAGGGCAACAAGGAGCAGAACTGGATCGTCGAGACGAAGGGACAGGAGGACGTCGAGGTCGCGGCCAAGGACGAGCAGATGAAGCGCTGGTGCTCCGAGGTCACGGCGGACAGGGGAGTGCCGTGGAGCTACGCCAAGGTGCCTTACGACCTGTTCCACGGGAAGCACTTCGGGAGCTTCAACGAGCTGCTCAAGACCCTCGCCGGCGAGACCGGGCAGCTTGTGCTTCCAGTCGAAGGCGCCGCCCGCGTGGCGGCCGCCGATCTCCTGGCCGGCCCTCCGGAGTCAGTAGTTGAGCACTTCTGGAAGACCTTCGGCGGCAAGTTGCCGGCTCATGCCATCGTGCTGGCCAGCATCGAGGAGCTGGACCCAAAGGCTGTCAGGAACGCGCTGGATCGGTCTGTCGCGGTCTCCACCGCCCCGGCGCGCGCGTTCCTCTTCTTCGTCGACCTCGAGCCCGAGGCAAACTGGGCTCATGCCTGCGCCTACGCCCTTGTCTCGGCAGCGAAGGAGACTGCCTGGTGCGAGGCCGAGTGGCCACCTCACGCGTCGATCGCGCTCAAGCTGCGGGCCCGGCCATGACGACCAGGCCTCGACGGCGCAGCCTTCTCTTGGCGGGAGGGCTGGACGCTGCCCGCAACTATCCGAGGTACGGTCACGAGCTCTTGTGGTGGGGAGATCGACTTGACAACGCCGGCTTTGAATGCTGGGCGGGTCTTGGGGACGGTACGGTCCGGAACCACCGATCGCCGTCGGTGAAGCTGACGAGTGCCCGCCGTGGCGACGTCACTGCCGGGCTATCCTGGCTGGCCGAGCTCGGAGAAGATGGCCTGGGCCTTCTGGTCGTTTCGAACCACGGAGATCGTTCCGGCATCTGCCTCTGGGGGCCGGACATCCTGTCGCCGGCCGAGCTGGGACAGGCGCTCCAGCCAGCAAGGAGCACCATGATCCTGGTAATGGGGCAGTGCCACGGCGGTGTGTTCGGAGCGCTCGCAGGCCCCCACACCGTCGTCGTGGGCGCCTGCCAGGACAGCGAGCGGTCCTGGGCCTGTCCGTCACCTCCTGGCCTCGCCTACGACGAGTTCCTCTACCAGCTCGGGACAGCTCTGTTCGGCACGCCCTCGGACGCGCCGCAGCCTGGGCCTGCTCGCCGGCCTCTCTCGCTTCTCGACGCTTTCCACTGGGCCCGCGCACAAGATCGGCGGCAGTCGCCGCCGATGCAAGAGACGCCCGCGATCTTCGATCCGGGCGGGCTCGCCGGAGGGATCTTCTTCTGAGCCGGGGAACGCCTCTCCAAGCTGCCAGCGCTTGACCCCTTCCAGGGGCGCAGCCAGGATGCGCCGAGCCCCGCCCCTAGGGCAGAAGGGAGGATCCATCATGGCCGAGGCCTACATCTTCGATGCTGTTCGGACCCCGCGCGGCATAGGCAAGGATCGCGGCGCCCTGTACGGCGTGCGTCCCACGGATTTGCTGGTCACGGTGCTGCAGGCGCTACAGCAGCGCTGCGCCCTGGACACGCGCGAGATCGAGGACATCTTCATCGGCTGCGTCACGCAGACCGGGGAGCAGGGCACGTGCATCGCCCGCTTCGCCTCGCTCGAGGCGGGCTACCACTACGCCGCGCCCGGCTGCACCATCAACCGGTTCTGCGCCTCCGGGCTGCAGGCGGTGAACCAGGCTGCGGCCCTGGTGCGAGCCGGCTGGGCCGATCTCGTCGTGGCCGGCGGCGTGGAGAGCATGTCGCGCGTGAAGATGGGCTCGGACGTGGGCGCCATGTTCGATGCGTCGGCGCAGTGGAAGGTGGGCTCCGTGCCGCAGGGCATCTCGGCGGATCTCCTGGCTACGCTGCGCGGCATCTCCCGCGCCGACGTGGACCGCTACGCCCTGGAAAGCCACCGGCGCGCCGTGGCCGCGCGCGAAGGCGGCAAGTTCGACCGCAGCGTCGTGCCGGTCAAGGACCTGAACGGCCTGACGCTCTGCGCGCGCGACGAGTACCCGCGCGCGGACACGACCCTGGAAGCCCTCGGCAAGCTCAAGCCTTCCTTCGAGCTGATGGGCCGGCAATTCGCCATGGATGCCCTGACGCGCAAGATCTACCCGCAGGTCGAGCGCATCGAGCACGTGCACACCGCGGGCAACTCCTCCGGCATCGTGGACGGCGCCGCGGCCATGCTGATCGGCAGCAAGGAGAAGGGCCAGGCCCTGGGCCTGCGGCCCCGGGCGCGCATCGTCACCGCCGTCTCCACCGGCGACGAGCCGCTCTTGATGTTGACGGGCCCGCTGCCGGCGACCCGCCTCGCTCTGCGCAAGGCCGGGATGGCCCTGCGCGACATCGATCTGTTCGAGGTCAACGAGGCATTCGCCGCCGTGGCGCTGACCTACCTGCGGGAGTTCGAGCTCGATCCGGCCAAGCTCAACCTGAACGGCGGCGCCATCGCGTTGGGGCATCCGCTCGGCGCCACCGGCGCCGTCATCCTCAACACGGCCCTCGATCTGCTCGAGGAGCGCAACCTGACGACGGCCCTGGCCACGCTGTGCATCGGCGGCGGCATGGGAACGGCAACCATCATCGAGCGGGTCTGAGGTGCAGCCATGACAACCACGACGAGAAATGGCGCGATCGGCCTGGGCTTCGACGAGCGCACAGGCATTGCCACCTTGACCCTCCGGATGGAGGGCAAGGCCAACAAGATAAACGACGCCTTCGGCGAAGCGTTTGCCGAGGCACTGCCATGGGCCAAGGCGCGGCCGGGCTTGAAGGGCATCATCCTGGCGAGCGCTCACAAGGACTTCTGCGTGGGCGCCGACATCGACATGCTGTACGCGGCCCGCGATCCGGCCGCGATGTACGAGCGCGTGCGCGCGCTCCAGACCGGCTACCGCGCGCTGGAGACCTGCGGCGTGCCGGTGGTGGCCGCCCTGACCGGCTCGGCCCTGGGCGGCGGCTACGAGCTGGCGCTGTCCTGCCACCGCCGCATCGCCGTGGACGATCCGCGCATCCAGGTGGGCCTTCCCGAGGTGATGCTCGGCGTCATCCCCGGCGGCGGCGGCACGCAGCGGCTGCCGCGGCTGCTCGGCTTCCAGGCCGCGGCCGACATCATCCTGCAAGGCAAGACCGTGCGCGCTCCCAAGGCCAAGGATCTCGGCCTGTGCGACGAGCTGTGTCCGGACGCGGCCGGTGTGCGGGCGGCGGCCGAGCAGTGGATCGCGGCCAACGCCGGCTTCCAGCAGCCGTGGGACCGGGCGGGCTACCGCTTTCCCCCTCCCGCCCCGGGCACGGCGGACGCGCGCGACATGCTCCTGGTCGGCTCCGCCATGCTCTACAAGAAGACCGCGGGAGCGTTCCTCGCGCCGCAGTACGCCATAAGTGCCATGCAGGAGGGCTGCGGCCTGGCCTTCGAGCGCGGGCTGGAGGTGGAGGCGCGCTACTTTGCCAGGCTCGCCACGGGCGACCAGGCCAAGGACATGATCCGCACGCTCTGGTATCACCGCACGGCGGCGGAGAAGCACCAGGGGCTGCCCGGCACCGACCGGCAGGGGATCGAGAAGGTCGGCATCCTGGGCGCCGGCATGATGGGCGGCGCGCTCGGCTGGGTCTGCGCCCAGGCGGGCTACCGCGTCGTGTTGAAGGACATCAGGCAGCCGGCGCTCGATGCCGCCATGGCGCACTGCCGCAAGCTCACCGAGGAGCGCGCCAAGCACCTGGACGCGCCGGCGCGCGAGGCCCTGCTCGGGCGCATCGCGCCCACGCTCGAGCTGGGCGAGCTTCGCGGCTGCGATCTGGTGATCGAAGCCGTGTTCGAGGATCTAAATCTCAAGCACACCGTGACCCGGGAAACCGAGCCGCTGCTCGCACCCGAGGGGATCTGGGCGTCGAACACCTCGGCGCTGCCCATCACCAGGCTCGCCGAGGCGTCCCGGCATCCCGAACGCTTCATCGGCATGCACTTCTTCTCGCCGGTCGAGCAGATGCCGCTGTTGGAGATCATCATGGGCAAGGGTACCGAGGAGCAGACGCTGGCCCGCTCCCTCGCCTTCTGCCGCCAGATCAAGAAGACGCCCATCGTGGTCAACGACGGCTACGCGTTCTATACGACGCGCGTCTTCTCGGCGTACCTGATGGAGGGGGCACAGCTCGTGGCCGAGGGGCACGCGCCGGCGCTGGTCGAGTGGGCGGCCCGGACCGCGGGCATGGTCATCGGCCCCCTGCAAGTCTTCGACGAGGTCACGCTGACGCTCGTGCGCAAGGCCATGCCGCAGAGCGAGAAGTTCTCGGGCCGCAAGCTCGATCTCGCGGGCTTCGACCTTTTGGTCAAGATGGTCGACGAGCACAAGCGCTACGGCCGGGCGGCCGGGGCGGGCTTCTACGACTACGAGGGCGGCCGGCGCCAGGGGATCTGGCCCGGCCTCGCGACGCTCGCCGCGGGCAAGCCGGCCGAGAGCGGGATCGAGCTCGTGGGCCGCCGCCTGCTTCTGGCGCAAGCCGTGGAGGCGGTGCGGGCGCTGGAAGACGGCGTGCTCGTGCGCAAGCGCGACGCCGAGGTCGGAGCCATCTTCGGGCTGGGCTTCGCGCCCAACACGGGCGGCCCGTTCTCCTTCCTGGACCGGCTCGGCATCCCGAATGCCGTGGCGCTTCTTCGCTCCTACGCCGAGAAGTACGGCCCGCGCTGCGCGCCGCCCGCGTTGCTGGTGGAGATGGCCCGCAAGGGCGAGCGGTTCTTCGACGCGGTGTAGCCGCGCCTCAGTGCGGCGGCAGCATGGAGCACCAGCCGCCGATGCAATCGAACTCCTGGTTGCAGCAGTCCGCCTTGGTGACGCAGTGCTCGAACTCGTCCGCGCACTCCTCCGAGGGCTGCCCGCACACGAAGCCCGGGCCGTCCGGCGCCGGGTTGCAGAAGCCCTCGCAGCACTCGTCGCCCGACTCGCACGCTTGGCCATCGGGCTTGCAAGGATCGAGCGTCCAGAAGCCGCGACTGTTGCCGCTCTTGACCTCCTGGCCGGCGATGTAGAACGCCGGGTGGCTCGGGTCGGCGTTGTCCTGGGCGGTGACGTCGAAGGCCGAGACCCACAGCCGCTTGGTTTCCCCGCGCGAGCCCGTGAGCAGGTTGCCGTAGGTGCGCCGCGAGGTGAACATGATCCAGAAGTAGCCGCCCGAGGAGATGGGTAGGATGGTGGGCTCGTAGTTGAGGTTCTCGTCGCGCTGCCCCGCGGGCATGTAGCCGTCGCCGTTGAGCCAGGGCAGGTCCGTGATCATCTTGGACACGACGTTGACCATGTGCAGCTTCGCCGTGTTGTTGCTCCAGGTGGCCAGATCGTCCCCGATGCCGTCCTGGAAGACGACGTACTTGTTGTCGGGCGTGAACGCGGGCCAGGAGAAGTGGCGCCCGCCGGGCGGCATGCCCAAGATCTGGTAGTTCGAGAAGGCGTGCGCGGCGTTGTTGTAGTCCATCAGCGCGAGCACGCTGGGGTAGCCGCCCTCCTTCTTGCGGTCGCAGAAGGCGAGCATGGTGCCGTCGTGCGAGAACACCGGCGACTGCGCGTAGTAGCCTTCGATGCCGCTTCCCGGGATGACCTGGCCGGCCTTGGTGCGCAGATCGCTCGTCCAGTTGCCCGAGGTGCCGGGCGTGTTTGGCGGCCAGCTCCCGCCCGGCGCGCCGTTTATCACCAGCACCTCGCCGTTCTTCGGGTAGAGCGCGGCAAAGGCGGCCCGCTCGGGGTCCTGCCAGATGAGGGGCGGGTTCACGTTGCCGCCGGAGAGATCGAAGGTGCCGCCCGGCCCACTGTGGTTCGCCGCCGCCGCCGTCGAACCGTCGGAGGAGACGCTGTGGCAGACGGTGCAGTTGCCCACGAGCACCTCGGGCGTGGTCGATGCGCCCTTGATGCGCAGCATCGCGCCGTTGCTCGCGAGCTTGGAGTCGTACGTGTTGTAGTAGATGACCCCGTGCAGCCGGCCCTTGGCGATGCGCCAGCTCTGGCCGATGGGGCCGACCTTGGTGTTGTTGACGAGCTTCGCGAGCTCGACCTTGGCCTCCAGGCCGTTCGTGCAGGTGCCCAAGGCATCCCAGGCCGGCTGGCTCATGGCGATCTGCGGCGTGGGCGGGAGGAAGCCCTCGTACCCGCAGCCCGGCATGCCGACGCTGAGGTAGACGGCGTTGCCGCTGATGCCGTTGGTGTGGATCTGCGGCGCCGGGATCCCGCGCGGGAAAACCGTGCCGTTGTAGGGGTAGACGATGACCCAGCTCGGATCGGGCGAGCCGCCTGGCGCCTGGAGGATCCCCTGGCTCGCCGGCGGCAGGCCGGCCAGGTTCTCCAGGATGTGCAGCTCGATGGTCAGATTCGCCGTGGCGCTCTGCTCGCTCAGCTTGGCCGCCACGATGATCTGTCCGCCCGCTTGCCCGTTGGCCGTGAACAGCCCGTTCTTGTCGATGGTGCCGGCGACGGGAGTGTTGAGCGACCAGGCGGGGTGGACTTCGTTGTTCCCGGCGTCGGTGGCGGTAAACTGCACCGTCTTGCCGGCCACGCCGTACTCGACCTGGATCACCGGCTTGTCGGGCGTGATCTTGAGGCCCTTGCTCGGCCCCGAGCCTCCCGTGCCGCCGCCGGAGCCGCCGAAGAGCACTGCGCCCGTGCCTGCGCCACCGGTGCCCGCAGCCGCGCCGGTTCCGCTGCTCGTGGGGCCGGTGGTGGAAGTCCCCGAGCCGAAGCGCGTGTTCGAGCCGGCGCTGCAGTTCGCGGCGATGACGGCCGCGGCGAGCGTCGCGAAGACGAGGGCGGCCAGGGTGAAGTGGGAGTGGCGAAACCGACCAAGGGAGTTGGCACCGGAGCGCATGCTCCTATGGTACGCCAGCCTGGGGCTACAGGGTAGCGCTTGCGGCAGTAGCCCTGCGCGTCAGGCCTGGCGCCGGCGGCGCCGGCCGGCGCGCGCGAGCCCGAAGGCGAGGGTCAAGAGACACGCGCCCAGGACGTCGCCTCGGCCCGCGCTGGCGCAGGAGCCGCCGGCGGCCGGCGCGGGTCGGGCCGATGCGGCAGGCGGCGTGCCGGTACGTATCGGGGCCGGGTTGGCCGGCGTGCTGCTCGCTGCCACCGGCAGCGGGACGGCCTGCTTGCTCCCGGCGTCGCCGGCCGGGCGACACCACACCTCGTCCCACTGCCCGGTGCTGCCCCGCGTGCGGCAGCGCTTGCGGAAGTCAGTTGCCGCGTACTTCTTCCCGCACACGTCGCCGCGGTCCAACCATGCGCCGCAGATCTCGCACGCCTCGCCCGGCCGCTGCTGGAAACCCGGCGTGCAACGCTCCACGTAGTTCGGCGGCGGAGGCAAATCGGCGCGAGCGCGGCCCGCCACCAGCATGATCCCGGCCAAGACCGGGGGGCCCAATCGAGTAGTCGCTATGCGGATCACGAAACGGAGGCTAGCGCGTCGGCGCGCGCGCCGCTCGGTGAGGTTTGACTTGATGAGCTTGATAGGGATACTATTCAACATGGGACTCAACATGAAGATCGTGCAGGTAACGATGGAGCCGGACCTGCTGCGCGAGGTCGACCGCGTGGCCGCGGGGCGGCGCCAGCCGCGCTCGGTCGTGGTGCGCGACGCGCTGCGGCGGCTTCTCGCGCAGGAGCGCCGGCGTGCTCTCGAGGAGGCGGACCGAGCCGGCTACCGGTGCCGGCCGGTGCAGGCCGGCGAGTTTGACGTCTTCGACGAGGTGGTGGCATGGCCTCCGCGCTAGCCTGGGGCGACATCCGGCTGTGTGATCTCGGCCGTCCGGACCGGCGCCGGCCGGTGCTGGTGCTGACGCGTGACTCGGCGCTCGCATACCTGGACCGCGCGACCGTCGCGCCGATCACCACTACGGTCCGCCACGTCCCCTCCGAGTTGCCGCTCGGCCTCGAGGCCGGGCTGAAGGAGGCATCGGCTGCCAACCTGCACAACCTAGTCACGGTGTAGCGGGCGCGCCTGGGGAAATGGCTGGGCGCCATCGACCCCGCGAGGCGCGACGAGCTTCGCTGCGCCCTGCTCTTCGCACTGGGCTTGGACCCAGAGCCGTAGGGCGCCCGAGCCCGGGGCTGCGGTCCTGCGCGCCTCGTGCTAGACAAGCAGCCCGATGGACCTTCGCCGCAGCCTCGTCCGCGTGCTGGCACTCGCGCTTCTCGTCGCCGGCTGCGCGCCGGCGCCTCCGGCGCAGGGCCCAGGGGCGCCGCGGGCGACGAGCTCGCTTACCTCCGGCACCGCCGCCGAGCGCTTCTTCCCGCTGCGCGACGGCTACGTCTACCACTACGTCACCGAGACGGGCGAGGGCCAGGGCCTCGTGGTCGCGCGCGCGGTGCGGCTCGACGCCACGCACGGCGAGCTGCGGCTGCCCAACGTGGTGCGCTCCGTGGAGTACCTCCCTGACGGCGTGATGGTGCGCTCGGGGCGCGAGCTTCCGGCCTACCTGCTCAAGCTGCCGCTCGCCGCGGGCACGCAGTGGCGCTCCGCCCGCGGGGCCGTGGTGCGCATAGCGGCCGTCGATCTGCCCGTGCAGGTGCAGGCTGGCCGGTTCACCGGATGCGTGCAGACGATCGAGGAGCGAGGCGGCGACCAGCCGCTGCGCCTCGCCACGACCTACTGTCCCGACACGGGCATCGTGCTGCTCGAGGCCACGAGCGGCGCCGAGCTCGAGCGCATGGAGCTCAAGAGCTTCGGCCCGCCCATCGACATCGGGCCGGAGGGCGTGCGGCGCTTGGAGTAGTAGGCGCTTCGAAAGACTGTCTTCCATGACCCCGATCGAAACCGCCTTGGCATTCGTCGACGCGATCAACCGCCAGCACATCGACAAGCTGGTCGGCCTGATGACCCCGGACCACCGCTTCACCGATTCGCTCGGCAAGGTCATCCCGGGACGCCGGCACATGCGCGACGCCTGGCTGGGCTACTTCGCCATCGTGCCCGACTACAACATCGTCGTGGCCGAAACCTACGCCGACCAGAGCCGCGTCGTCGTGATCGGGACGGCGTCCGGCACCTACTCCCGCGACGGCGAGCTGCGCCTAGAGAACCGCTGGGTCATCCCCGCAGCCTGGCGGGCCGTGGTCGACGGTGACCGCGTCGCCGAGTGGAACGCGTTCGTGGACCACGAGCCGTTGCGCGAAGCCATGCGCCGCGCCGCAGCGGGCAGCCGCTGAGCTCCGGCCGAGATCGGTTCAGCCCGCGTCGATGCTCCAGGTGCCGCCGGCGGTGCAGACGGCCTGGCGGCCCGGCCCGCCGTCCGCGGCATACTGGCAGGCTGCCCCCGGCACGAAGCAAGCGCTTCCGGACGCCGGCAGGCTGCTGCCGTGCACCCGGCCGCCCCACCAGCCGCTGAGCAGGCCGTCGTCGCGGCACGTGTAGCTCTGCGGACAGCCGAAGCGATCGACGTACGTGCAGCTCAGGCCGGGCTCGGCACAGGGCACCAGATCGACCATCGAGGCGGGCACGGGCTCCTGTGCGGGGCAGCCGGCTTGCACCGGGGCGGCGGCGGCCTGCTGCCGGGCTGCATACCATGCGGCGTAGCCCTGCGGCGGCGTGGCGCCGTCGCCACGCGCGCCCACGCCCTGCGCGGCACAGCCGCCAACGAAGAGGGCCGCAACGACCGGGAGAAGCCTGGCAATCTGTGTCATGGTTCGTGCTCCAATGGCCAAAAGTGGCTCAGGGCGCCTAGGTTCCGATGCTGCTTCTCTGGGACTACGCAGGATACGTGCCAACTGGGCCAAGGAGCGGCGAATCGCCGGGCGTGGCGCTCCTCAGGGCCGGCGCATCTTGTTTGGCCCAGGTTCTGCGGACCTGCACGCGTGGACCGCCGTGCACCGGCCGAGCGCACCGCTCGCCGAGGTGCCAAGGCCGGACGGGGAGCGCGCCGGCCGGCACAGGCTGGGCGAGCGCGCGGTGGGCAAGATCCCGCGCGGCAACGCGCTGCGCGTGCGCGGCGAGTGGCCGGTCGCCAAGTCGACGCAGGGAGCCATCGGCTCGACTGAGCACGTCGTGGGCAAGCGTGAGCGCGGGGCGGCCTCGTGTGCCGGCGCCAATGACCAGCGCGAGCAATTCCGGCGCCGACAGGGCGCGCGCGCCGAGCGCGCGCAGCCGTTCACGCGGGC
>JACQWT010000038.1:0-761 GCA_016209145.1 Deltaproteobacteria bacterium
CCGTGGCGACAACTGCGCTCACGCGCCGGCCGTCGTGACGGCCTCGGCGTCCGTGGGCCGCGCCAACACCCGCAGCCGGCGCACTGGACGCGGGCACCACCCACCGCCGATGGAACTCGCCCTACGCCGGGGATTCTGCGCCCCCGCCGTTCAACATCGCGAGATCATTCGGCCCGGTTTTCGACGAAGAGCCGCTTTTTGCTCCTGGCGCTAGGGCTCGTGTGGCGGATCGTGCACTCGCCTCTGGGCCGCAACCTCGTCGCGATCCGCGAGGATGAGGACGTGGCGCGGGTCGCCGCGAAAGACGTCCCGGGGCTCAAGCTCACCGCGTTCGCCGTCGGATGCGGAATCGCGGCGGGGGCGGGCGCGCTCTATGCGCACTACCTGCGCTTCGTGGACCCGACGAGCTTCACGATCATGGAGTCCGTCTTCGCCCTGACCATCGTCATCGCGGGCGGCGCGGGCACGTTCTGGGGGCCGCTGGCGGGAGCCGCCGTCCTGGTCACCCTTCCGGAGGTCCTGCGCTTCCTCGATCTGCCCGCAGCGGCGGCCGCGAACGTCCGACAGATCCTCTACGGCGGGGTCCTGATCGCCGTCCTGAGATGGCGACCGCAGGGGCTTCTCGGCAGAGCCATCCCGGGCGGCCAGAAGGGTCTTCGGCAATGAGCGGCTGGCTGTTCGAGGCCGAGAGCCTCAGCAGGAGCTTCGACGGCGTCCGTGCCCTTCAGGACTTCTCGTGCGCTGCCCGCGAGGGTGAGGTC
>JACQWT010000038.1:775-28394 GCA_016209145.1 Deltaproteobacteria bacterium
GCGCTGCCCGCGAGGGTGAGGTCGTGGGCCTCATCGGTCCGAATGGGGCCGGCACTATCACCTTGTTCAACGTCCTGTCCGGCTTCCTCACCCCCGAGTGGGGGCGTGCGTCGTTGCACGGGAGGGACTTGCTCGGCCTGCCGCCACACGGGCGGGCGCGGCTCGGCCTTGCCCGCACGTTCCAAGACCTCCGGCTGCTCCCCCGACTTTCCGTGCTGGACAACGTCGCGCTGTTCATGCTCGTCGATCCGGGCGAGCGGCTTCGGGACGTCCTGTTCCGCTGGCGCCAGACGGCTCGGGAGGAGTCCGCGTGCCGGCGCAGGGCTGCCGCAATTCTCGAGGCGGTGGACCTCTCCGGGCAGGCCAATTCGTCCCCCGGGGACCTCTCGTACGGCCAGCAGAAGCTCCTCGGCCTCGCCCGCTCTATGGCGGCGCGGGCGAGCCTCTTCCTGCTTGACGAGCCGGTCTCCGGGGTGGCGCCCGGTCTCATGGACCGGATCGTCACCCTCATCCGAGGGCTCGCGGTCTCGGGCGGGGCCGTGATCCTCATCGAGCACGACCTCGCCTCGGTCGCCCGCGTCTGCGACCGAGTCATCTTCATGGACGCGGGCGTCAAGGTCACGGAGGGCACGCTGGACGAAGTCCGCGGGGACCCGCGGGTGATCGAAAGGTACCTCGGCGGATGACTTCGCCCGATCCGAACCCGCTCCTCAGCCTCGAAGGAGTCGACGCGGGATATGGGAAGAAGCCGGTCCTCTCCGGCGTCTCGTTGAAGGTGCGCGCCGCGGAGTTCGTGGGGGTGATTGGGCCGAATGGTGCGGGCAAGTCGACCGCCTTGAAGGTGGCTGCCGGCCTCCTGCCGGCGTGGAGTGGGAAGGTGGTCGTCGAGGGCGTGGTGATCGCACGCAAGGAACTGGCGGCCCGCATCGGGCGGGACACCGCATACCTGCCCCAGGGCAGGCGGGTCTTCCCCGACCTCACAGTGGCGGAGAACCTGGAGATCGGTGGGCACCGCCTGCCCCGCGCGCTCCTCCGGCGTCGGATCGAGGAGACGCTCGCAACGTTCCCCGGCCTCCAACACCAACTCGGTCGGGCGGCCGGCAGCCTATCGGGAGGAGAGCAGCAGACCGTCGCCTTGGCGCGGGCGCTGATGCCGGCGCCGCGACTGCTGCTCCTGGACGAGCCGTCCTTGGGACTCTCGCCCCAGGCCGTGGCAGGCGTCTTCGAGATGCTGTCTCAGCTCATCCGCCGCTCGGGGCTAGCCCTCCTCGTGGTCGAGCAGAAGGTTCGGGATCTCCTGGCCGCCTGCGGCCGGGTCTACGCCCTGAGGGGCGGGCAGGTCGTCCACGAGGGGGAGGCATCCGAGCTGGCCGCGAGTCCCGAGAAGCTGAGGGCTCTGTTTATGTAGGCGGGACCCGGGGTATCTACCCCGTGAGACTCGGTTTGCCCGGACGGCGCGACGGGCGAAGAGTCATGGGCCGGTGCGGACAGGCACGCGGCGCGCAGGATCCATGATCTCGCAGAGTTCGTCGCTGCGTCCTACCGGGCCAAGGGTCAAGACCGAGAACAGGAGCCCTGCGCGCGACGCGCGGACAGCCGCCGTCTCGCCCGTCTCGAGGGACCGGAGTCGGCCGATCGTCTGGCGGCGCTTGACGAGCGTACCCGGCGACGCGACGGGCGTGAAGATCCCTACCGTGCCGGCGACGGCGGCTGCCCCAGGCCGGTAGATGATCGGTGGCCGAGCCGAGGTGGATCGGCCCCGGACCACGCCGAGCCCGACGAGCAACGATGTGAGACGCCGAACGAGATCCTCCACGACGTTCTGCCGAAGTTCGTATCCGGTGCCGACCTCGATCCCGAACGAGAGGGAGCCGGCTCGCCGGGAGCGAGAAAGCATGAGCCCACGTGGGAAACGGCGCCAGACAACGACGTACCGAAGCCCGAGGAACTGCACGAGAGGAAGAAGAGGAGCCGGATCCCCCTCGATTCGCGCATGCGCCAGAAGCCTGTGTGGCCCGCCGCTGTGAATGTCCACAACCACGTCGGCACCAGACACGCAGTGGCGCCACAGCGCCTCCGCGAGACGTCTGATGGGTCGTCCGTGCAAAGGGCCGTCCACAAACTGGCGGTTGAGATCGCCCGCCAGCCGAGCCGACTCGCGAGAGCGGTCGACCAAGGCGTCGATGTTGGCGCACGGCACTAGTGTGACCGATCCGGCTACGACACGCCCTCGGAGCTCGAAACCGAGCTGGAGGAGCGCCGCAACGCCGTACCACTCGTCGCCGTGCATGCCCGACACCAAGACGACGTTGGGGCCGGCCAACGCCCCGCGGGCTCGGAAAACCGGAAGCGGCTGGCGTCGCGGGCCCAGAATCCGGAGCTTCAGCATCGGCGCACCCGAACGCACTGCCACGCGGTCGCCCGGATCGAGCGAAAACCGCCCAGAATCCGGAGCCTCAGCCTCGGTGGGGCGGGACGCGGGTCGGCGGACGCGTTTCCGTCTGCCGCCCGAAATGTAGGCGTTGTTGAGTGTCCTGGGCATGTGTGTTGATCCCGGACGTCTTGCCGCCTAGTTCCGCAAGCGATCGGTCGGTGGCGGGCGCGGAAAACGCCCGGCAAAGGGTAGCGTAGCTGAGGTGGCGTCGGTCGCAAAGCGGGCTGTTGCCTGCACTGTTGCCCGAGCGAGCTCGCGTTCGAGCAGGCGCTCGACGGCGTAGACGCCGTCTGGGCCGAGAGGGTCGAGGGCTGCGGCGCGCCAGGCGAGCAGGACGCCACGCGCCACGTCGGTGCCGGCGAGCGGGCCGTGCAGGTGGAGGAGCCGCGCGAGCGCGCGACGGGTGTGACCGAGGCCGAAGCCGAAGCCGTCGGCGAAGAGGCGGCGCAGCTTGGGCTGCCACTGCATGGCGACAAGGCCGAGGGCGTCATGCAGCCATCGGGCGCGGTCGGCGGTGCTGGGCGGCCATCGGCGCCGCGGACCTCAGCCTGAGCCGCGAGCACGTGCTGGGCGACGCCCTCGCCGTGCTGTGCTCGGTCCTTGCCACCTGCTACTTCCTGCTCGGCAAGAAGCTGCGCCGCGCCCTGGACAACCGCGTGTACGTCACCGCGCTCTACGGCCTCGCGTCGCTCGCGAGCTTCGCCTGCGCGGTGCCGCTCGGCCTGCCGCTCGGCTCCTACGCGCCGCGCACCTGGCTCGCGTTCCTGCTGCTCGCCCTGGTGCCGACCATGCTCGGTCACACCGCGCTCAACTACGCGCTGCGCTACATGGACGCCGGGCGCGTCTCGACCCTGACGCTGAGCGAGCCGCTGCTCGCCGGGCTCGTGGCCTTCTTCGCCTGGGGCGAGCCGGTCGGAGCCGAAACGGCGCTCGGCTACACGCTCATCTGCGGCTCGGTGCTGCTCGTCGTGCGCGACGTGGCCAAGACGCCGGGCACGGCGGCCACGCGAAAGGCGTGACGGGCGTCCGCCCGGCAGATCGGCCCCGAGCGCCGCGCGTCATACCGGCGCGCCGTGCCGAGGGCCTCGGACAAGGTCCGAGGCCGCGGTTAGCCCTTGGCCCTTAGCCTTTAGCAACTTCTCGATACTCCTCGCAGCCAAGGGCTAATTGCTAGGGGCTAAGAGCTGGTTCCGGCGACTTCGCCGGAACCCCGTCGCAGTGCCGGCCGGGCTTGCTTCTCCCGGCCGCTGGGTCACATGATGGGCCGCCGCGAGCACGCGGGCGGACAACGCAGGCAGGAGAGCGAGATGAGCGCAGCAGCAACGCAAGGGCAAGGGTGGGGCAAGCGGGCGATTCTGGCCGCCCTGGGCATCGTCGTGGCAACGGCGCTGCTCATCTGGGTGGCCACGCGGGAGGCGCCGCCGGCCAAGGCCGCGCCGATCGAGGCGCGCCTCGATCTCGCCGCCGGCGAAGTGCTGGTCGATCAGGGCAAGGGCGAGGAGCGCGCCGTGTCCGACACGCCGCTGCGCGCGAGCGCCAAGATCCGCACCGGCAAGGGCTCGCGCGCGCTCGTGCGGCTGCCGGACGGCTCGACCGCCTTCCTGCGCGGCGACAGCGCCATCGAGCTCGTGCCGGACGCCGTGCAGCTCGCCAAGGGGGAGTACTGGCTCGATGCGCCGCCCACCGACCGCAAGCCCCTGACGCACCGGCTCGGCGAGGTGGCGGTGACCGCCGCGGAGGCGGGCCTGTCGATCCGCCGCGAGGCCGAGGGCGCGACGCTGTACGTGGCCCGCGGCATGGCCGTGCTGACGGCGCCGGGCGGCCGCGTGGAGGTCAACGCCGGCGAACAGGCATCGGTCAAGGGCAAGGAGGCGCCCCAGGCGGCGCCCCTGACCTTCTGGGACGACTGGACCGGAGGGATGGCCGACTACCAGGCCGCGGCCACCGGCCGGGGCGCGGGCCAGGGCACGATCTTCGGCGTGGACGAGGGCGCGCCCCCGGGCAGCCCGGCGCAGCGCCTGGAGGTAAGCAAGCAGGTGGTACGCGCCGTGCTGCGCGAGGGCTTGAGCGAAACCGAGGTCGACCAGACCTTCTTCAACCCGGGCGAGCGTCCCGTCGAGGGCTGGTACTGGTTCACCGTGCCCGAGCGGGCGAGCGTCACGGGCTTCGCGGTCGAGACCGACGGCGTGCTCGTCGAGGGCGAGCTCATCGAGCGGCGCGAGGCCGCCGCCCGCTACGCCGAGGCCAAGCAGACGGGCCACGCGCCGGCGCTGCTCGAGTGGATCGACAGCCGCAGCTACCGCGCGCGGATCTTCCCCGTGCCCGCCGCGGGCACGCGGCGGGTCCTGGTGCGCTACCTGGAGCTGCGGCCCATCGTGGACGGCAAGCTCGCCTACGGCTATCCGATGGGCCAGGGCCAGCCGGTGAGGATCGGCGAGTTCTCTCTCACCGTGGATCTCGGGGACGCGGGCGCGCGGATGAAGATCGCCACGCTGGCCGACGCGCGCGTCGAGCAAGGCGGCAAGCTCGTGACCATGCGCCGCTCGGGCTACACGCCGCGCGTGGACTTCCAGCTCGAGGGCGAGCTTCCCGAGAAGAGGGCGCCGCTCACGTTGGCCCGCTTCCGCACCGGGGGCGACAGCGCCGACTACGTCATGGCGCGCTACGCGCCGGACGTGGACTGGTCGCAGAGCGGCCGGCCGCGGGCGGACGTCGTGGTCGTGGTGGACACCTCGGCGGGCGGAGACGCCGGCAACCGCCCGCTCAAGACCGCCACGGCCGAGGCGATCCTGCGGGCGCTAAGCGACGACGACCGCTTCGCGCTCGTCTCGCTCGACGTGCGGCCGAGCGTGCTCCACCCCGAGAAGGGGGTGGCGGCCGCCTCCGAGGCGGAGATCGCCAAGGCCCTGGCGCGGCTGGCCGAGCGCCCCGCCGGAGGCGCCACGGATCTGTCGTCACTCTTCGAGGTCTCGCTGGAGCGCGTGCACGACGCGCAGCAGCCGGCCGTGGTGTACGTCGGCGACGGCCTCGCCACGAGCGGCGAGATGAGCGGCGAGCAGTTGATCGAGCGGTTGCGCCGGGCCCTGTCCACCTCGCGGGCACGGCTCTTCACCGTGGCGGTCGGGGCTGATGCCGATCACGCTCTCTTGCGCGAGCTGGCGCGCGCCGGCGGCGGGGAGAGCCTGCGCGTGGAAGAGGCCGGGCAGACGACAGGCCAGGCCCTGGAGCTTGCCGCCGCGATCAAGGTCCCGACCATCACGGACTTCGAGATCGATCTCGGCGCCGGCCTGGACGAGCCCTTCGTCAGCGCCGGCGGCAAGGTTTCGCGCGGCTCCGAGGTGATCGTGCTGGCGCGCACGCACCACGACATCCCCGGCCAGGCCAAGGTGCGCGGCCGGCTGGGCGGCAAGGCTTTCGAGAAGAGCTACACCATCAAGCTCGACAAGGACGTGGTGGGCGACTTCGTGCCGCGCCTGTGGGCGGCGGAGTACGTGCGCCGGCTGCTCGGATCGGCCGCCGGGCCGGAGGGCGAGCGCGGCCGCGTCGTCGCGCTCGGAATCGACTACGGGCTGATGACGCCGTTTACGAGCTTCCTGGCGCTCGAGAGCGAGGATGCCTACTCGCGCATGGGGATCCAACGCAAGAGCACGCGGCTGCGCGGCCGACGGCTGGGCGCGCTCGATCTGCGCCCGGGCGAGCGCGCTGCCGCGGCGCCGGCTGCGGCGGCCGTCCCCGCTGCGGCCGGCTGCGCCAAGTACGAAGCCGCTAGCGGCAGCGAAGAGCCGCTGCGCGTCGAGACAGCGTCCCCGCGCCGCGAGCAGGGGGCCGCGCCCGCGGCCGCGCCGACGCAGGCGGCCGAGGCCGAGGCGCAACGCGCGGGTGGCGAGGCCGACGACCGCGAGGGCGGGAACGGCACGCGCCGCGGCTACGGCCAGAGCGCGCGCGAGCCGGCCGCGCGCACGGCCGAGGGGGACAAGTCGGGTGCGGAGGCCACGGATACGCCGGCGGCGGGACCGTACGCGCCGTCGCCCGCGGTCGCCGCGCGGCCGGCCGTGGGGGAGCTCAAGGGATCCGCTCCGGGCGGCGGCGGTCGCGCCCGCAGCGAGCCACCGCCGGGCCGGCCGGAGCACGAAGGGCCCGGCGCCACGCCGGCGAAGGCCAAGGACGAAGGGGGCGCCGACCGGCAGGCGGAGCTGGCTCGGGCGGCCCGCGCGCGCGAGCGCCAGGATGCGTGGCTGCTCGTCGCCCAGACGTGCTCCGACGCCGCGCGCCGGCCGCTCGCCCTGCGCGTGGCGCTGTGGCGCAAGCGCCTCGGCACCGCGCGCACGCCGGCCGAGCTTGTCGCGCGCTACGACGGCGCGCGGCGGGCCTGCGAGCTCGGCGACTGGCGCGCCGAAAGCACCTTCCTCGATCTCATGCAGCAACGGGTCGAGACCGAGGCCGGCGTGACGCTCGTGCTCGGGCACTTCGCGGATCGGCCCGACGTCCAGAAGTATGTGGCCCGGCGCCTGCTGCGCCGCACCGTGGATCCGCGCATCGTGGGCGCCATCGAACGCGCCCTGTTCGGGGTGGCGGTCGACTGGGCCAAGGCCGATGTGGAGCTCTCCGAGATCGAGAAGCTCGAGGAGCGCATGGCCAAGCTGCGCGAACTGGTGGCGCGTGCCCCCGACGATCCCAACGGCGAGATCCGCATGATCCGGCTGCTCGTCCAGGCCGGTCGCAAGGACGAGGCACTGGCGCGCGGCCGGCGGCTACGCGACTCGGGCTTCCTCTCGCCCGAGCTGGCGCGGGAGCTGGGCGACGTGCTCGCCCGGGCCGGCGAGGAGACCGAAGCCGTGCGCACCTACTCCGAGATCGTGGAGTTCGATCCGCAGAGCATCGCCTCGCGCCGCCTGTTGGGCGACGTCTACCTCGGCCACGGCTGGTACCCCCCGGCGTACCGGCAGTATCTGACCATCACCGAGCGCTCGCCCGACGACGCCCTCGGCTGGCTGCGGCTGGCCGCGGCCGCGGCCGGCCGCCCGGGCCCGTCCGATCCGCGGCGCTTCGCCCGGCTCTGGAGCGCGGCGCGGCTGGCGCGGCTGATGCAGAGCCCCCCGCCCGGAGCCGATGGCGCACGCCAGCTCGATGCCATGGCCCGCAAGCTGAAGGAGTTGCAGCTCTTCCAGGGACCAGGGACGCTCGTGCTGCTGACCTGGGAGGATCTGGGCAGCTCGCTCGCGCTCGCGGCGCGCACGGGCGAGCAGGACATCTCGCTGGGCGAGAGCACGGATGCAGCCGAGGCCGGCCTCTTCGCCACGATGATGGCGACGGAGGAGGCACAGCAGGCCACCTTCCTGGCGCGCCTTCGCTCGGCGCCGCGCGACGACGCCCTCGCCCTCGTACGCCAGGACATCGCCTGGAACGGTAAGGACTTCGCCGTCCGGGTGAACAAGCACGAGCTGCCGGCGCGCGCGACGAGCGTGGGCTTGTAGGCGGGCCGCCAGCACGTTTCGGACGCGGCGTCGGCGACCCCAAGCTCGGCAAGATCTGCAAGCCGAAGACAAGGTAGGCGGGAGCATGGCGGAGCCGGAAGAAACAGGGCTGCGCGAGCTGCGCCGCTACGGCCGTGACGAGCTGGAAGCGCTGTACGCGAGGGAACGCGAGCTCAGCGTGCCCGAGGGGCTCTTCCGCGGCGTGTTCCTGGGCTGGATCGACATGCCCCTGTGGCGCCATCCCTTCGCCCGCTTCACGGAACACCTCGGCTTTCGGCTCACTCCCTTCGGCGTGGACTTCGACCGGCGCCTCTGGTTCTTCTGGCGCCCGGCGCTGGCGCTCGGCCGCTTCACGCCGGAGATCGGGCCGTCGCGCTGGCGCGAGGCGCGCACCGTGCGGCTGCGCTACGAGCCGTCGCGGCTCCCGCGGCCGGTGCGGGGCCTGCTCTACGACGAGGTCAAGCCGCTCTCGCGCAACGTCTGCCTCGGCCTGGGCGGGATCAACGCGCCGCGAGGTTGGGGCGATCACTTCTACTTCGCCCTCGTGCGCTCGTAGTGTGCCGTCCGCCACCGTGGTTCCGGCGCGAGCACCGTGCTACGGGCCGGCCATGAGCGCAGCGCGCCGCGTGCTTGTGGTCGGCTCGGGTGGCCGGGAAAATGCGCTGGCGTGGGCCCTGTCCCGCTCGCCATCGGTCGCCGAGGTGGTGGTGGCTCCCGGCAACGGCGGCAGCGAGGTGCCGGGCGGGGCGGGGCGGGCGCCGCGGCGCCGCGCGGCCCTGGCCGCCACCGAGCCCGCGGCCATCGTCGCGTTGTGCCGCGAGCAGGCGGCAAGTCTGGTGGTCGTCGGCCCGGAGGCGCCGCTGTGCGCGGGCGCGGTCGATGCGCTGGCCGAGGCCGGCATCGCGGCCTTCGGCCCGGGGCGCGCGGCCGCGCGGCTCGAAGGCTCGAAGGCGTTTGCAAAGCGCTTCGCCTCGCGCCACGGGATCCCGACGCCGCCGTACGGCGTCTTCGAGCGCCTTGCCGATGCCGAGCGCTACATCGCCGGCCGCGGGCGCCCCGTGGTCGTCAAGGCGGACGGGCTGTGCGCCGGCAAGGGGGTCGTGGTCTGCGACACGGCCGAGCAGGCAGCAGCAGCGGCGCAGCACATGCTGCAAGAGGGCTGCTTCGGCGAGGCCGGCCGAGCCGTGGTCATCGAGGATCGGCTCGCGGGCGCAGAGCTGAGCGTTCACGCCGTGACCGACGGCGAGTCGATGCTCGTGCTGCCGGTCGCACGCGACCACAAGCGCGTCGGCGAGGGCGACAGCGGGCCGAACACGGGCGGCATGGGCGCGTATGCGCCTGTGGCGGTGGCGCCCCAGCTTCTGGCCCGGATCGAGGCCGAGGTGCTGCGGCCCGCTCTCGCCGGCATGCGCGCCCAGGGCACGCCCTATCGCGGCGTGCTGTACGCCGGCCTGATGATCGACGCGCAGGGCGATCCCAGCCTGCTCGAGTTCAACGTGCGCTTCGGGGATCCGGAGACACAGGCCCTCGCGGCGCTGCTCGACGGCGATCTGGCGGACCTGCTCGACTCGGCCGCGCGCGGCCGCCTCGATCCGCGCGCGGTGCAGGTCGCCGCGGGCCGGCACGCCGTCGTCGTCGTGCTCGCCGCCGCGGGCTACCCCGGCGCGGCGCGCCGCGGCGATCCTGTCTCGGGCATCGAGGCGGCCGAGGACATTCCCGAAACCCGTGTGCACCACGCCGGCACCTCGCTCCAGGACGGTGCCCTCGTCGCGAGCGGCGGGCGCGTGCTGGGCGTGACGAGCTGCGGCACGAGCCTGGAGCGGGCGCGCGAGCGTGCCTACGCGGCGGCCGCGCGCGTCCACTTCGCCGGCATGCACTACCGCCGGGACATCGGCGGCGCCCCCGGCTTGCCTCCGGCTCCCGTAGGCGGTAGCGGTGCTGCGCCATGACTGCGCCAAGAGTGCTCATCGTGATGGGCTCGGACAGCGATCGCGACAAGCTCGCGCCTTGCTGGGAGATGCTCGACCAGCTCGGCATCGGCTACGCCGTGCGCGTGGCCTCCGCCCACCGCACGCCCGAGCGCGTGGTCGAGCTCGCCCGCACGGCGCGCGAGCTCGGCTTCGGCGTCATCGTCGCCGGCGCCGGGCTGGCCGCCCATCTGGCCGGCATGATCGCCGCGCACACGACGCTGCCGGTCGTGGCGGTGCCCGTCGTGAGCGGCACGCTCGGAGGAGTGGACGCGCTGCTTTCCACCGTGCAGATGCCGCCGGGCGTTCCCTTGGCCTCGGTCGGCATCGGCGGCGCCACCAACGCCGGCCTGTACGCCGCGGCCATCCTGGGAGCGCACGGGGGGGGCATCGCCGCGCGGCTCGGCGAGCTGCGGGAAGCGCAGGCAAAGCGCGTCGTCGAGGCCGACGAGCGGATCCGGGCCGAGACTACCCCGGCCTGAGCGGGCATTCCGGCCAACGTGATCGGCTGGATCGGGCTCCGCTCCGCCCGCCGGCACGCCCTCGGGCAGCAGCCGTTCACGGCATTTTCACGCCAGCAACAACGGCTCGCCGAGTCGGCCGCGATCGCGGGGCAGGGGTGACGCGCCCGAAGGGCGCGTCGGGACCCCAACCCCGTCCCGAAGGGACGGCCTTACGTCCTCGGCCCGGGTCCTCACGTACAGAAGTACGCTGCGGCCCGGGCCTCCGGAGCGCTGCTCCGCTAGCCAGTCCCGCCGCGCGCTCGCGGCCGCCTGACGAGCCGACTGGGAGAAGGCGTGAACGCGTACCTCGGGCAGGACCTCGATCAGCAGCTAGCGGCGCCGCGCCGTGCCGCGCTACCATTCCCTGGTGTCTCGCTGCCTGCAGCCGATCGTACCCGTTCACGGCATTTCCGCGCCAGCAAGGACGGCTCGCCGAGTCGGCCGCGATCGCGGGGCAGGGGTGACGCGCCCGAAGGGCGCGTCGGGACCCCAACCCCGTCCCGAAGGGACGGCCTTACGTCCTCGGCCCGGCTCCTCACGTACAGGAGTACGTTCCGGGCCGGGCCTCCGGGCGCGCTCGCGCTCGCGGCCGCCTGACGAGCCGGCTGGGAGAATGCGTGAACGCTTACAGCCGATCGCGCTGGTCGCCGTCGCCTTGATCGGCTGCGGCGAGGCCGAGCCGGGGCCCGGGCCCGTCCCCGAGCCTCCGCCCGGTCCCCCCGAGCCCATCGTCGTGATGACCTTCAACGTGATGTGCTCGTTCTGCGGCGCCAGCGAGTACGACCCATGGGATACGCGGCTCGGCTACTTCGAGGACATCTTCGCGCGTCACGACCCGGATCTGGTCGGCCTGCAGGAGCTGGCCTTCCCCGCCGAGGTCGAACAGATGCTGGCGCTGCGCCCGGGCTTCGCCGCCGTGTTCTACCAGCCCGAGGACGCCGTCCCGTACCCGGATCCGACGGTGCTGTACCGCACGGATCGCTTCGAGTTGCTCTCGCACGGCTTCTACTGGCTGAGCCCCACGCCCGACGTGCCGAGCTCGACCGGCTTCGCCGAGCACCAACTGCCGCGCGTGGTGGCCTGGACGGAGCTGCGCGACCGCCGCAGCCGCCGCCAGTTGCTCTTCGCCACCACCCATTTCGACAACAACTCGCCGAGCCAGGAGCTGAGCGCCCCGCTGTTGCTGGAGCGGACCGCCCCGTGGGCGGCACGCATGCCGGTGGTGGTGGTCGGCGACTTCAACTCCCAGCCCGAGGACGAGGCCTTCCGCGTCCTGACCGAGCAGGGCAACGCAGGCCTGACGCTGGCCGACACCCAGCCGCTGGCCAGCAAGTGGTCGGTCGACACCAACCAGTCTCCGGCACCGGCCTACGATCTCGCCGGGCGCATCGACCACATCTTCGTGGCGCCGGCGGCGGAGCAGTGGACCGTCGGCGCATGGAGCGCCGATCTGCACGTATTCGGAGACGAGCAGCGCTATCCCTCCGACCACTGGCCGATCACCGCGACCCTGACGACGCCGGACTCCCCGTGAGGCGCCACGACACAAGCCGTGAGCAGCTACGGTCGCGGCGCGCTACCATCCGGGGATGCGCGAGATAGCGAGGAAGGAGGTCCGGACCCCGCTGGGGCGGCTGTCGAGCTGGGTCCGGTTCGCCGCCGGTTTCCTGCTGGTCGCCGTGGCAGCGGTGCCGGCCTTCGTCGCCTGCGCGCTCATGGCCCCGTTCCGGGCGCTCCGCATCCGGGTGGGCAACCTCTACGGGAAAATCGTCGGCTCCACGCTCGCCCGCCTGGCGGGCACCCGCACGATCATCGAGCATCCCGAGCGCCTCGATCCGGCGCGTCCGGCAATCTACGTCACGAACCACGCCTCCGTGCTCGACATCTTCGTCGGCATGTGGCTCTGCCCGTACGGCGGGTGTGGGGTCGCCAAGAAGGAGCTCCGCCGGGTGCCCGTCTTCGGCCAGATCTACTGGCTCACGGGTCACCTGCTGATCGACCGGACCGACCGGGCGGGGGCCATCGCTGCCCTGACTCGGACCGCCGAGGTCGTGCGCCGGCACCGCCTCGGGATCTGGATGTGGCCCGAAGGCACGCGCAGCAGGAACGGCCGGCTCCAGCCCTTCAAGAAGGGCTTCGCCCACCTCGCCCTGGCCACGGGGCTCCCCGTCGTCCCCGTGGTCCTGCACCAGGCACACCTGCTCTGGCCGCCGCGCTCGCTGCGCCTCGTCCCGGGCGATCTGAAGGTCCAGGTGCTCGAGGCCGTGGACACGTCGGGATGGAGGCTCGAGACGCTCGACCAGCACATCGAGCACGTGCGCCGGCTCTTCCTCGCGGTCCTGGGGGAGGACCAGCGGCCCCTACGCCGCCCTTGACGGCGCCGGGAGGCTGGGCTGTCCTGTTCCCCGGAGCCCCGCCCGCCTCCGCAGGCGTTCCTCCATCTAGCCATGACCGAACCCGTCGTGCTCACCCGCGAGCTGCTGCGCGAGCTGCCCAAGACCGATCTGCACTTGCACCTGGACGGCTCGATGCGGCTTGCAACCCTCATCGACCTCGCACGGGCGTACCGCGTGCCGCTGCCCTCCGAGACGGAGCAGGGCCTGAAGGAGTGCGTCTTCAAGGACAGCTACGCCGATCTGGGCGAGTACCTCGCCGGATTCCGCTACACGGCCGCCGTGCTCCAGAGCGAGAGCGCGCTGGAGCGCGTGGCCTACGAGCTGGCCGAGGACAACCAGGCCGAGGGCGTGCGCTACATCGAGGTGCGCTTCGCCCCGCAACTGCACATCCACACGCACATGGATGCCACGGCGGTGCTGCGCGCCGTCAACCGCGGGCTGCACCGCGCCCGCGACGACTTCAACCGCCGGCCGGAGGTGCTCTCGGGTGTGGAGCCGCCTTTCGAGTACGGCATCATCGTCTGCGCCCTGCGGATGTTCGAGAGCCACTACAGCGAGTACTACGGCGACCTGTTGCGCGTACACCGCTACGCCCAGCCGCGGCGGGCCTTTGCCCTCGCCTCGCTGGAGCTGGCCGAGGCCGCCGTGCGCATTCGCGACGAGCTCGGCATTCCGATCGTGGGCTTCGACCTGGCCGGCGAAGAGCTGGGCTACCCCGCCGAGGACCACCAGGAGGCATACCACTGGGTTCACAAGAACTTCCTCAAGAAGACTGTGCACGCGGGCGAGGCGTACGGCCCCGAGAGCATCTTCCAGGCCATTACCGATCTGCACGCTGATCGCATCGGCCACGGCTTCTACCTCATGGACGCCTCGATGATCCGCGATCCGGCCATCAAGGACCGGCAGCGCTACATCGACGCCCTGGTGCAGTACATCGCCGATCGCCGCATCACGGTGGAGGTATGCCTGACGAGCAACATGCAGACCAATCCCGCCATCGGCAACCTCTCCAACCACGCCTTGCGCAACATGCGCGACGTGGGGCTCTCGGTCACCATCTGCACCGACAACCGACTCGTCTCCAACACCACGGTGACGCGCGAGCTCGAGCTCGCGACCCAGTTCATCGACGACGGCTACCACCTGAAGCAGGTGATCATCTACGGCTTCAAGCGCTCGTTCTTCCCGGGAAGCTACCTGCGCAAGCGCAAGTACGTGCGCCGCATCATCGACTACTACGAGCAGGTGGAGGAGAAGCACCGCCGCCTGCAGGGCGAGGCAGGCGCCACGCCGGTGCCGGTCTCCAGCAAGTCCTCGCGCGGGCTGGAAGGCTAGCCGTCCGCCTTGGCGCGGGCTTCGCCCGCAACCCAAGCCGCCAACGCCAGCATTCACGCCTTCGCGTTCCCCCACGGCCTTCGGGCAGTGGCGGTCTGCGCTGCGCTGTCGAGCGCTCGGCACCGAACCCCGGGCGGAGGCGCCAGGGCTGCGGTTGCCGGCCGACCAGAGGTTTCACGCTGCCGGCTGCCTCGGCGTCGGGGCCCCAACCCCGACGCCCGTCGCGTGCGCTTCGCGCAGCCAAGAATCGTCGCGCCGCGCGACGATTCTTGGACCTAGTAGTTCAGTCCCGCGGCTCCCCGAGCTCGAAGCCGTACTCCAGTAGGAACCGATTACAGCGCAGCCCGTCGGGCAGCGGCGGGGTCCGGTCGCCCACCTCGCCGGTCGAGCAGGCCTGCACGGTGTAGCTGCCGCGCGGCCAGTCGCGGCCGGTGCGCAGGACAACGGCGGGCCGGTCGCGGCCCGAGACCGTCGTTTGCGTGGCGACCCGCCGGCCGCTTGGATCGAAGAAGCAGAAGCGCACGCCGTGGCGGATGCGCGCGCCGCGCCGCCCCGATTTCCTCGCGTCGTATTGGAACTTCTCGAACCAGTCGACGTTGACGTATACGGCCTCCCCCGCGCGGAACTCGCGCGTGGCGTCGTCCTGGCTTGGCTTGAAGTGCGGGCCGAGCCAGCTTGCCGTGATGAGCTGGGGCCGCTCGTTCGGCTGGTAGCGCTCCCGCTGGCGCGGCGGGCGCCGCGAACGCGGCGGCACGAAGGGCCGCAGCGGCAAGCGCCGCAGCCGCTCGCGCCCGCACGGATCGGCAAGCTTGCTCGCATCCTCGTAGAAGACAACCTGATTGAAGCGGCCGCGACCTATGAGCTCGTACTGGCCGGAGATGCGCAGGTACGCCGGCCCATCCCACTCGCGCTTGTTCTCCTCCACGTCGCCCACCCAGCGCGTGAACATGTTGCGCTCGTAGACGGGCCGCTCGTAGATCATGTCCTCGATGATACGGTGGGCCCGCACCTCCTCGGGCCAGCGCGGGGCTATGCCGCCGTCCTCGGCGGAGTGCACGCAGTCCTCCTCCACCACGCCCGGCTCGCGGCCGTAGTTGTAGCAGCGGCACTCCTTGCCGAAGAGGCCCTTCTCGTCCCGGAATGCCTTGTCGGCGCAGTGCGGATCGTCGCCCCGCTTCTTCGGCAGCGTGACCCGCACGGGCTCCTTGCCCGAAGCGCTGCGTTGCAGCCCGAGCGAGGCGTAGCTGTTGCCCCGCTTGGCCAGGGCGATGCGCTGGCCGAAAGAGCCGCACTTGCGCCGGTATGCCGCCGGGTCGCGCTGGTAGCCCGCCGCCAGGGGATCGCACGCCGTCGGGTAGCGGGTGCGCACGTACTCCCGGTACCAGGGCGTGTTCACGTTTCCCAGGTCCAGCGTGACGAAGTCGGTCCCCCGGCCGAGCACGTGATGCTCGTACCACATCGTGAAGAGAAAGCCGTCGCCCTGCGTCATGAGCACCGAGCCGGGCAGGATGGACGAGGCAAGCTCAGCGCCGTAGCTCTCCCCCACCAAATCCTTGCGCACGAGCTCGCGTCCGCGCACGGCCGTGGCCGGCGCCTGCACCGCGAGCACCAGGCCGGCAAGCAGGGCCGGCAGGGCCCACGTGCGCGCCGGCCGCGCGCGGGCACGGCGCCGGAAAGCGCGCCAGGCGAGCACCGCCGCGCCGAGCGCCGCGACCGCCAGCGGCAGGCACACCGCCCAGGGCACCTGACGGCCGAGCTCGCGGGCATAGCGATTGGTGTGCTTGGCGTAAAACAGCACCGTGCCGGCATAGGCGGCGAGGAACACGGCCGCCGTGGCCCACCCGAGCCAGCGCCGATCCTGCGGCCGCCGGCGCGCCGCCCAGCCGCGCGCCCCCCACAGGCCGAACGCGATGAAGATCGTGCACGAGAGGAGCGCCGGCAGGAAGTAGTTGGCGTAGTCGCCGACCGAGTAGTACACGCCGTGGAAGACGTTGAAGAGCAGGTAGAGCAGCAGGAACAGCGCGAAGCGCCAGCGGCGCCGGAAGGCCACGGCGATGCCCGTGAAGAACAGCAGCGTGCCCAGGGGCAGGAACTGCTGGTCGAACACCGCGGGCAGGGCCTTGATGCGCCGCCAGTAGTCGGCCAGCGCTTTGAGCTTCATGAAGCCCTGGTACTGTTTGCCCGTCGCGTGATCGACGAGCTTCTGCCACGAGTCCACTCCACCCCAGGGGATGCCGGTGGTGTGGGCGTTGGCCCAGATGAGGTAATAGTAGCTTAGCAGGGGCAGGAAGCCGACGGCGCACGCCGCGGGGAAGGCCCACCAGCGACGGAAGTCCGCGCGCGCCATGAAGCCCGGCCGGAACAGGCGCACGAGCCGTGCGAGCGGGTAGGCCAGCCAGGCCACGAAGAAGAAGGGCCGGCGCACGAGCAGGTAGAGGAAGGCCGCCGGCAGCATGTAGACCGTGGTCACGTGGTGGGCGAGGCCCATTCCCATGGGAAGGGCCGCCAGCACCACGTAGGTGAGCTCGCGCGTGAGCTCGAAGCGCACCCAGGCGTAGCCCGCGCACGTCACGAGCAGCAGCTCCAAAGGGTAGACCTCGGGAATGCGCACCTGGTTCCAGAGCAGCGGGCTCAGCCCCAGGAGCGCGCCCGCGCACAAGCCGCACAGATCGGCCTCGCGCCGGTCGCCGCGGGGAGAGAGGCCCCGCGCTTCTTGGACGAGATCACTCGTGGCGCGCGCCGTGAGCAAGGCCGCGCCCAGCGCGCACAGGGCATTGAAGAGCTCGACCTTGACGCCGGGCAGCAGCGGCAGCGCCACAAGGCGGCAGAAGGCGTGCCCCAGCATCGTGAAGATGGGGTAGCCGGTCGGGTGCAGCACGCCGAGCGTGTAGATCCCGGTGACGATCTCCGGGCCGTCAGTGAAGGTCACGCCCCGCGCCAGCGTCGGCAGGTACACGGCCAGCATGCCCACCACGAGGAGCACGTAGCCCCCGTGCAGCGTTCGGCGCGGCTCGTCCATTGCTCGCCTCACTCGCCGAAGCTACGGCGGATGGCCTCGCCCACCGCGCGCTCGTCGGCCCGCGCCGGCACGGTCAGACGCAGCCGGGGCTCCCGGCCCAAGACCTCCCGGGCGGCGAACGATGCGCCGGCGTTCCCGGCCCAGGCCCGGCGGGCGATGCCGTGGTTCACGTCCCAGAAGAGCATGGCCTCGAGGCGCCGGTCCACGTCCTCGCTGCCGTCGAGCACCAAGCCGAAGCCGCCGTTTACCACCTCGCCCCAGCCGACGCCGCCGCCGTTGTGCAGGCTAACCCAGCTCGCCCCACGGAAGGCGTCGCCGATGACGTTGTGCACGGCCATGTCGGCGCAGTAGCGCGAGCCGTCGCGGATGTCGGCCGTCTCGCGGAAAGGCGAGTCCGTGCCCGAGACGTCGTGGTGGTCGCGGCCAATCACGATGGGCGCGGCTATGGTCCCATCGCGAATGGCGGCGTTGAAAGCGCGCGCGATGCAGATGCGCCCCCGCTCGTGCGCGTACAGGATGCGCGCCTGCGAGCCCACGACCAGGCCATGTCCGCCCGCCTCGCGTACCCAAAGCGCGTTGTCGAGGAGCTGCTGGCGCGTCTCGGGCGTCGCCGCGGCGGCAAGCTCGTCCGTGATCCGGGCGGCGATCCGGTCGGTCTCGCCCAGATCGTCCGCCCTGCCGCTCGTGCAGACCCAGCGAAACGGGCCAAAGCCATAGTCGAAGCACATCGGCCCCATGATGTCCTCGACGTAGGAGGGATAGCGGAAGCTGCCGTCGGGCTTGCACACCTGTGCCCCGGCGCGGCCCGCCTCGAGCAGGAAGGCATTGCCGTAGTCCCAGAAGGACATACCACGGCCGGCCATCTCGTTGATGGCGAGCACCTGCCGGCAAAGCGACTGCTGCACCTCGACGCGGAAGCGCTCGGGATCCTGCACCATCATCCGATTGGCCGCCTCGAACGAAAGCCCGACCGGGTAGTACCCACCGGCAAAGGGGTTGTGCAGCGAGGTCTGGTCGGAGCCGAGCTCGACCGGCACGCCGGCCGAGACGAGCTTCTCCCAGAGATCGACCACGTTGCCCTGGTATGCCACGCCAAGGGGCTTCTTCTCCCGCCGGGCGCGCTCCAGACGCAAGAGCAGCCGGTCGAGCGAGCTCTCGATCTCCTGCACCCAACCCTGGTCGTGGCGCTTCTTCACGGCTAGCCCATTGACCTCCGCCACGACGCCGACGGCGCCGGCAATGACGGCGGCCTTGGCCTGCGCGCCGCTCATGCCCCCCAGACCGCTCGTGACGAAGAGCTTGCCTCCCAGCTCCTGGCGGCCCGAGACGCCAAGGTAGCGCCGGGCGGCGTTGAGCAGTGTGATGGTGGTGCCGTGCACGATGCCCTGCGGGCCGATGTACATGAAGCTGCCCGCGGTCATCTGCCCGTAGGACGTCACGCCGAGGGCCGCGAGCCTCTCGTAGTCCTCCTTCGTCGAGTAGTTGGGCACGACCATCCCGCAGGTCACCACCAGCCGCGGCCCCCACGGGGGCGAGGGGAAGACGCCGAGCGGATGGCCCGAGTAGAGCACCAGGGTCTGGTCACGCTCGAGCTCCGCAAGGTACTTCATGGTCAAGCGGTACTGCGCCCAGTTCTGGAACACCGTGCCGTTGCCGCCGTAGGTGACGAGCTCGTACGGATGCTGCGCCACGGCCGGATCGAGGTTGTTGGTGATCATCAGCATGATCGCCGCGGCCTCGGGGCAGCGGGCCGGGTACTCGCCGATGGGCCGCGCGCGCATGGCGTAGTGGGGCCGGTAGCGGCGCATGTAGATGCGGCCGTCCGTGGCGAGCTCCCGGGCGAGCTCGGGCGCGAGCGCGGCGTGCAGGTGCTCCGGGAAGTAGCGCAGCGCGTTGGCCAGCGCCAGGCGGCGCTCGGCCGCTCCAAGCACCTGCCGGCGCGGCGGAGCGTGGCTCGTCCCCGGCTCCTCGGGCGGCATATCGGGCAGCTCGTCGGGGATCCCGGCGCGCACCTGCTCGGCGAAGTCGTCTTTCATGCCTTCTTCCCTCGGGCTTGCTCGTGCGGGCACTTTGCTGCCGGCGTGCCAAGGGGGACCGCTAGCCGCCCGCGACCAGGCGGTCCACCAGCCGCACGTAGGCATCCATGGCGTCGTCCCGCGACATGCCCTTCTTGCCGGCCCAGGCGTCGAACTTCGCCCGGCCCTTGAGATCGAGCATGCCGGGTCGCTTGCCCTGCACGTCGCCGGCGATGCTCTGCTTGTAGAGCGCGTACAGCTCGAGCAGCGTGCCGCTGTCAGGCGTGCGCGCGAGCGTCTTCACGCGTTTCTGGGCGTCCTCGAACTTCTCGGCGGAGGTCATTGCGGGAGCCTAGCGCGAGCTGTGCCCGCAACCCAAGCGTGGAACCGCCACGCCCGCGCGACCGGAGGGGGCCGGCGCCAGCGCAGCGCCCCGCTTCCTGCCGACCTGGCAAGCGGGTATACTGCGCGCGGTCGTAGCATGAGGTTCTGGTAAGGACTTGCCGGTCAGGGCGAACGGGGTTGGGGCCCCGTTCGCGGGGTCTGGGGCGAAGCCTCAGGCATCCCCTCATTCTCGTCAGCAAATTCGCGTAGTTCGGCATAGCCGCTTTTCTCGCGTCCCGCGCCCCCGGATTTCCTCGAGCAAGATCGATTACGCCGCGCGCCGGGGTACCTCCCACGCGGCGCCACCTCAAAGCCCCAGCGTGATGTTCTCCCGCGGAGGGCATCCCTGCGCACACGGCGTGCAACGGCCGCGGGGCGTTCCCGGTCGCGTCTGTCCGCTCCGTTCGCGCGGGCGTATCGGTTTCACCCTTGAACCGCAAGCGCAGCCCGCGCGTGGTATTGAAGCCCACCATGGCCAAGCCCGACTGCCCGCTGGCGGCCGAGAACGCCCGCCGCTGCAACTGCACCTACCCCGGCTGCCCGCGCCACGGCCGGTGCTGCGAATGCCTGCACTACCACCTCGCCAAAAGCCAGCTCCCGGCCTGCTGCTTCGACGCCGCGGCCGAGGCCACCTGGGACCGCTCGTACCGCAAGTTCGTCGAGACCCATCGGATCTGAGCGGCGCGTTGACACGCCGCCTTCTGGCCGATAAGGAACGAGACATGCAACGCACCGGATTTCGCCTGGCCCCCCGTCTTGCGCTGGCAGCAGCGCTGCTCGCTCTGGCCTTCGGCACCGCTGGCTGCAAGCGCGCCTTCGAGGCCGCCAAGTGCAAAAGCGCGGCGGAGAAGGTGTGCGCCAAGTGGTTCTAGTGCTGGCCGCTCGTGTCGGCAGGGACGTGGGGCTCGGAGGATCTGTGCAAGACATCGATGCGCGCTTCGTGCAGCGACGCCGACCGGACGGACGACTGCGAGCTCGACGACGAGGCCCTGGACGACTGCGAGAGCAACATTGAGGGGTCGCCGTGCGGCAGCCTGCCCCAGAGCTGCTACGACCTGCACGACTGCCTCGACTAGCGCAGCGGGCCAGCCCATGGACGTGACGGCCGCCGCCATCCGCAGGACGGGCCCGTTCCTGCTCTCCATCACGCTCGTGTGCGCCATCGGCATCGGCGTGGCGGTCGAACTGACGCGCATCTACCTCCTGACGAACCTCGATCCTTCCTTCGAGAGCTTCTGCGCCGTGAGCGCGGGGGTGAACTGCGAGACCGTGGCCGCGAGCCCCTACGCGCGCACCCTGGGCGTGGCCAACTCCCTTTGGGCCATCTTCGCCTACGCCTGGCTCATGGGCATGGCCGCGTGGGGCATGGCGCGCCGGGGCGCGGACCGCTGGCCGGCGGGCGTGATCTTCGGCGTATCGAGCGCGCTCGTCGCCGCTGCCGCGGTGCTGTTCGCCATCATGGAGCTCGTGATCGGCTCCATCTGCATCCTGTGCATCGGGCTCGATCTGGTCAACATCGCCCTGTTCGTCCTCGCCTGGGCGCTGTGGCGCAGCGCCGGGCGCGAGCACGGCCCGCTGCGGCTGCTCGGCGACGATCTGCGCTGGATCTGGCGCCGGCCGACGTCTTTGGCCGCGGCTGCCGTGGTCACGGGCGGCCTGTTCGTGGGCATGCTCCAGTACGCCCGGCACGTCGAGCGCAAGATCGCCCTGGCCCACGCCGCCCGGGGCACCGCCGAGGACGGCCGACTGCGCATCGGGCCCGACGCCTACGTTCAGGCGCCGCCCGGGGGCCCCGGCCACGTCTGCCAGGGCGGGGCGTGCGAGTGCCGCGACGGCGGGGCGGCCGGCCGCGGCGCGCCCGTCCAGATGGGGCGCGACGAGGAAGGCCACGAGTGGATCGGCGCCTCCGCGCCCAAGCTCCTGGTGCAGGAGTTCACCGACTACGAGTGCCCCTTCTGCCGCAAAGCGCACATGCGCCTGCGCGCGCTCATGTCGCGTAGCCCGGGTTACCTGCGCACCGTGCACCGCAACTTTCCGCTCGATCAGGCATGCAACCCGGCCATCACCAAGCCCTTCCACGAGCGGGCCTGCGCGCTCGCGCGCGTGGCCTACTGCGCCGGCCGCCAGGGACGCTTCTGGGAGATGAACGACTACCTGTTCCAGCGCGCGCCGACCATCCGGCAGCAGAAGACCGAGCCGCGCGATCTCGCCCGCGCGCCCGAGCTCGATCTGGAGCAGTTCGACTGCTGCTTCGGCCCGAAGGAGCCCGACGAGTAGATCCGCAAGGACGTCGAGGCGGGCGCGCAGCTCGGCCTGGACGGCACGCCGGCGTTCCTGATTCACGGCCAAGTGCACTACGGCTGGCTGCCGAAGGAGATCGAAGCCGGAATCGCGGGCGGCTCGCCGCCGTAGCAAGAGGGGTGGCAGGGATGAGCACGCTATCTGCCTTGGGCCTCGCCGGCGCGCTGCTCGCCGCCGGCGCAATGATGATGACGCCGGGATGCGGCAGCGCCGAGGGCGCGGACGCGATCAAGGGCGCCGGCGCGACGACCGGCACGGGTGCCGCGGGCGCCGCGGGCGGTGGGCCGGGTGGCGCGGCCGGCGCCGGCGGCGAGCTCGGCGGCGCAGGCGGCGGCGGGGCCGGCGGCGAAGCGGGCGCGCCGGCCTTCGTGCCCGATCCGTTCCAGCCCCCCGCGGGCGACGTGGGCCAGTGGTCGGGCAAGCTGCCGCCGGGCGGCCTGCTCGATCCCGACGCCACCGTCTACTTCCCGAAGTCGCCCGCTCCGGGCGAGACGTTCCCGCTTGTCGTCTTCGCCCACGAGAGCGGCGTGGGGGATCAGGCATACGAGCAGAGCCTCGCGCACCTCGCCAAGTTCGGCTACGTGCTTGCCAGCGTGGAGTACGAGTGGAACCCGCTCGCTCAGGACCACCATGCGCCGGTCGACTCGATGCTCAAGGCGATCGATCTCTTGACGAAGAGTCCGCCCGAGGAGATCGGCGCCATCGCCGACGCCGGTCGCGTGGCCGCGGCGGGCCACGGCATCGGCGCCAAGGCCGCCCTGTGGATGGCATTGGAGGGGGCTCCCGTCCAGGCCGTGCTGGCGCTCGATCCCATCGACGACGACCAGGGCATGATACCGTCGGACAAGCGCCCCTCGCTCACGCCGGAGATGATGGGTGCGATGGCCGTGCCCGTGCTCTACCTCGCGACGCAGCTCGGGCCCAAGGGCCTGACCCAGTGCGTGCCCGGCAAGTCCAACGCCTGCCGCTTCCATGAGAAGACGCCCCCGGGCGCCTCGTCATGGCTCATGGTCCTGGAGAGCTTCGGCCACATGCAGCTCGTCGACGCCTACAACTGCCCCGCGTGCCTGACGTGCGAGCGGGGCCCCGAGCCCGAGCACGCGCCCACGCTCCTCGTCGCGCGCGGTCTGGCGGTGGCCTTTCTCCAGTACGCGCTCAAGACCGAGAGCGGTTACCTCCCGTACCTCGAGGGTGCGCCGCTCGCGGACCTACGCAGCAAGAACCGGGTGCTCGACGGCGAGGAGCAGTTCGCCTTCTGCGCGGAACAGTAGCCCCTTCGAAAAGGTGTCCTTGCGATTCCGGCAAAGACTTGCTGGTCAGGGCGAACGGGGTTGGGGCCCCGTTCGCGGGGTCTGCCCGGCGGCACGAAGCCCAGGCCGCCCGGGCCGCCGCCGCCGACGCCGAGGGGCCCCAGATCGGTAGTGCGTGCGGGAGCGTTCGCGCCCGGCGGGAGCTGCGACATGCGATTGACGGGCCACTCGGTGTAGAAGAGCAGGTTGCCCGGGCCGTACACCAGGTTGGCGTCCACGTAGGGCGTCTGGGCGACCGAAACGCCGCCCCCCGCGAACCCGACGATGTGCCCGCACAGGTCGCGCTCGAGGGGTACGGCGGAGATCGAGCCGGAGGGCGACTCCGAGTTGACCGCCACGAGCAGCGTGTTTGGATCGTCGTACTTGATGACGCAGCCGCCGAGCACGCTCGGCGGCGCGCCGGGCACGGGTCCGAGCTCGTAGGCCGAGTAGAGCTTCTCGAAATCGGGCCCGAAGACCACGTCCAGGCCCGCCGGCTTGGGCGGCGGCGGGCACACGGGCGCGGCGTCGGGCGGCGGCTCGGCATCCGCCGCAGCGTCGCCGGCACCGCCGCCCTCGCCCGCGTCGGGGCCGGCATCTCCTGTCCCGAGCCCGCCGCTGCCGCCCGGGCCGCCGGCGCCGCCCCCGTTGCCCGTCGTGGAACCGGCGCCCGCGCCCCCGCCGCCGGCGGCAGGAGCCGCGGCCGCTCCGGTGGGACCGGCCGTCCCGCCATCGTCGGTGCTGCTGCAACCGAGCCCGGCCAGGGCCGCGGCGCAGATGGGCAGGAGCCACGCTGCCGTCGTGCTCGTCGTTCTCGTGCTCATGGTGAGTGCGCGCGCCCGCGTCTACTTCGGCTTGCCGACCAGTGCCACGCAGGTCGGCAGAAAGCTCTCGGTGGCCGAGTTCTCCAGCATGATCGTGCACACGTCCACGCACAGGCCCGAGTCCTTCTGCCCCTCACAGCAGACGTTGATGGCGTCGATGGCCGGCAGGGCACCGTCGATGCCTGGCCCGCAGAGGGCCTCTTCGGCCTGTTTCGTCATGCAGGAGAGCACCTCGGCGTCGGCCGGCTCGGTCGCTGCGGCTTCACAGTGCGGCACGCAGCCGGAGCAATCGGTGTTGTCCTTGCCGGAGAAGCCGAGCTTGGTGAGCTGCGGTTCCAGGATGGAGCCAACGGTCGCGTTCTCCGCCGCGCAGTCGGCGTAGAGCTGGCAGATCTTCTCGCAGCCGGGCTTCTTCGTGGTCGTGGGACACTCTACGGTGAGACCGCCCGTGAACACGAACGGCTCGGTCGTGCAGCTCACCTTCGGGCTCGGGGGCACGGGCAGCGTCAGGCCCTCGCTGCCGGCCAGGCCCTTGGGATGGGCGAGCAGCAGATCGACCATCCAGCCGTTCATCCCCGTGTTCTTCTCCTCCAGCCAGATGTGCCCCTGGTTGGCGCCGTGGCAGTCGGCCTGGCCCACCGCGGCCTGCTTGTCGTAGAACACGGACGCGATCGACGCCTGCTCGACGAAGTTGATGGCCGGCACCTTGACCTCGCTCGTGCCGCCCGAGTACTCGTCGTTGTCTCCGCCCCAGGTGACGAGCACGATCATCGGGTCGAGCGGCTGCGGCTCGGGCAGGGAGGTGAGGCTGAACACACCGGAGGCCACGATGCCCCCGGCAAGCAACTCGGAGCGGCGCTGCAAGACGTAGTTCGTCATGATGCCGCCCGCGGAGTGGCCGCCGATGTAGATGCGGTGCTTGTCCACCGAGAAGTGCGCCGCGATGCAGGGCACGAGGCTGTCGAAGTAGGCGAGATCCGGGTTGTCCTTGTCGGGCTGGCTCTGCGTGTGCATGGCGTCCCAGACCGGCCAGGCCGTGCCGTTGCCGTTGCTCGACGGCGCCACCACGACGAAGCCCCGCGCGGCAAAGTCGGCGAGCTTCGCGCGCTCGGAGAACTCCTGGCCGTCCTCGTCCGTGCCGTTGAAGGCCACGAACAGGGGACGCGGCCCGGCGAAGGTCGCGGGCGGCAGGATGAGCCAGAAACCGCGGCTCTGCCCCGCGGCCTCGTAGCCCTCGTTGTTGCCCGCCAGCGGGGCAGCAGACGCGAAGCTTTGCGGGCAGTCCTTCGCCGGATCCGCGGCCAGTTTCTCGGCGGGCACCAGGACATAGGGATCCGGCGCGGCCGGGGCGCCGCCGCCGTCGTCGCCACCCGAGCAGCCGCCGTGCGCAGCGAGGACGGCGACGAGCACGGCGGGCGCGCGAGCACCAGCATGGCGGGCGATGGGCGAACAGCGGACTGGCTTCATGGGCAACCTCCGGGACGGACCGGACGACAGTACCATGCCGGCGCCGGGGCTGCACCGCGTTGCGGCCAGAGCGGCGGCAACACGCCGCCGCCGACCGCAGTGCTATGGCGCATGATTCGACCTCCCGTGGTAGCTGCAGACGATGATACGCAAGGGGCGTGCCGGTGGACAGGGGTACCCGTTCACGGCATTTCCGCGCCAGCAAGGACGGCTCGCCGAGTCGGCCGCGATCGCGGCTTACGTCCTCGGCCCGGCTCCTCACGTACAGGAGTACGCTCCGGGCCGGGCCTCCGGGCGCGCTCATGCGCGCAGCCCCGCCTGACGACCAGCACGGCAAGCACGGGCCACCCACACAGCGGCGCCAGCCGAGCGTCGTGCCGCCCTCCCGGCGCCGGGCCCAGACCGGCGCGCGTCGCTTCGCCTCGTTGGCGCTCGGGGAGCCCGGGCCGTCACGGTAGGCGGCGCGCAAGTGCGGCGGATCGAACGGCACCGGCGCCGCCGGCGTCGTGCGGTTGTAGGCAGCCGCGAGCCACTGGAAGTGCAGCGCCGTGCCCGACGCCGGGCCGGTCTCGCGCACGAGCTGCAGCCAATCGACGAACAGCTCTGCGTGGACGATGAAGGAGGCCATCTCGCCGGACGCCTGGGTCCGCTCTCCGGCTTCGCCGAGCGCCTTGACGGCCCCGCCGAGCGCCGCGAGCTGCCCGGGCTCAGGTGCGCACTCGTCACGGATGAACGGTGCGCTCGCGCCCGCCCCGGCGCGGCCAGGCTCGGGCATGGGCCGGCAGGCGTCGGGGTCGTCCCGGAGCTCGCACCGTTCGACCAGCGGGAGCGCGGCAGACATGACCTGCCTGGCCGGCTCGCGCAGATCCGGCTCCGGCTGCGGGGCCCTCGCCGGGGGTCCGGCCGCGGGCCGGTGGCGCACGGTCTCCTCCCGGCAGGCCGACGCCGCGAACAGCAGGCAGCCCAGGCCGAGCAGCCACTTGCGGCGGAGCGATCTCAGGGCGGCACGCACAGCTTCGCTCCTTGCTGCTCGCGGCACCGACCGCGCTGGCAGTCCTCGTCGGCGCGGCAGCGCTGCCAGCAGCGCTGGGCGGCCCCGGCGTTGGTCCAGCCGGCGCTGCAGCGCGGCGGGAAGAGCGGATGGCCCGTGGCGCAGGCCAGATACCCGGCGCAATCCCCGGCGTAGAAGCGCGCGCAGTCCGCGTCCGAGACGCCGAGCAGATCCCGGCAGTCGGGGCTGCGGCGCTTCTCGCGGTGGCAGGCGCAGAGCCGGGGCTCGCCGGGGGCCAATGCCTGCGGCGCGGCGCCGGCCTCGCGCAGGGCAAACTCGCCGTCCGCCCGCTCGGCCGGCCAGTCTACGCCGAGCTCGCGCGTGCGGCGCTCCCAGGAGAAGACCGCGCGCAGCTCGTCGCCGCGGAGCACCGGCGCGATAAGGGTAAGCACCCCGTCCCAGCGCATGGTCATGGCCTCCCCGCGCCCGCCTTGCACCATGACGACCCCAATCGGCTCGGGGGCCCCCGGCTGAGGCCGCTCGCAACGCACTTGCAGCCATTCCCGCACCCGCCGGGCCAGGCAACCGGCCGCAGGCGCACCCTCGATCGAGAAGCTGCCGGCGCTCTTCCACTCGTCCTCCTGGGGAAGCCGGGAGCGGCCTGGCGGAAGGCCGGCGCCGAGCCGCGTCGGTGCCGGCGGCGGCTCGCGGATCGCCGCACCGAGGACCCGGCCCACGGCGGCATGTCCTTTCGGGCCGAGGTGCACGCCATCGGCAAGGAAGGCGTCCGGCCCGACCTCGCGCAGCGCGGCGGAGGCGTCGAGCGCGGCGACGCCCGTGTCCTGTGCCGCCTCGATCAGGTCGCCCAGCAGCAGCCTAGCCGGCTCGATGCCGGGCGACGCCGCCCGGTCCGAAGGGAAGAGCAAGGCGGCCGTGGGCAGAGCGACGACCACCAGGCGCCCGCCCTGTGCCTCGACGAGGGCCCGCACCCGCTCTACCGCGGCGACAACCGGCGAGTGGAAGCGGACGAACGGGATGGGCGCGGCCTCGAGCTCGCTCAGTCGCCGCTGCCGCTCGTCGCGACGCTCAAAGGCTCTGGCCACCTTCTTCTTCACGGCCAGGTCCGGGGACCGCTGCGCGCGCTCGCGCAGCTCGGCCTCAATCGTCCCCAGCCGGGCATCCGCCTCGCCCGCGGCTCGCGAGGCGTCCCCGGGACC
>JACQWT010000038.1:28452-37766 GCA_016209145.1 Deltaproteobacteria bacterium
GGTGCAGCGTTGCGGCCAGCGCGGCGTCGCGCGCGTAGCCTAGCTCGTCACGCACAAGGGCGTAGCGCCTGGCGGTCTCTGCCTTGGCACGCGCGCGCTCGGCCTGCAGCGCCGCCACCCCATCGAGCAGCTCCTGCTCGAAACGTCCGGCGCGGTAGCCGGATTCGGCGACGGCGTTCTCGAACGAGCCGAGCCAGCGTCGCAGGGCCAACACCGCGTGGGACCGGCGAAAGAGCAGCTCGCGGCCCGGAAACAAGAGTGCCGTTTCCGGGGCGGCGTCGGCGCGCACGGCCCAGCCGTCCCAGATGGCGTAGCGCTCCGCGTAGGCTCGCTCGGCGTCGCTGAAGTCGTCGGCGAGGTCGACCGCGAGCACCACGACGTCGGCGTGCCTGTCCCGCAGCAGCTCCTCGGCAAGGCGAGAGTACTCGCGGGGACCGAAGGTCGGCACGCCGGCATTGACCACGGGGCGGCCGAGCTCCCGGGCGAGCGCGGCGCAGAGCGTCTGCTCCTCCTCGACGCCGAGGCCGAAAACCTGGGAGTCGCCCACGACCAGGATCTCGTCCTTGGCCGCCGGCCCGAGCGGCGGGCCCCGCAGCCCGCGCCGGCCTATGCGGATCTCCGTCACCGGTCCGCCGAGCAAGGCAAGGCGCTGGGTAGCCCCGGGCCGCAGCCGCGCCCCGAGCTTGGCGTCCGCCACGTAGCAGTTGATGTGCTGGAAGGCGCGGCCGTCGAGCAGCCACAGCGCCCCCTCGACCACGACGCACGAGAGCCCGAGGACCGCGACCGCGGCGGCGAGCCGAGCCCAGCGCTGGCGCCGGCCCGGGCCCGGGTGGGCGGCGGCGCGACGCATGGCCTTGGCGGCGTCCGGCGCCGCGGCGCTCGGGACGGGCGTCAGCTCCTCGACGGCGGCCACGGCCGGGACCGTAGCACACGGGGGCGGGAGCGCCCGGCGAGATCAGGAGCGCCGGCCGCGGGCGCGAGGGCGAACGCGCCGCTGACGCACCGGCCGCGGACTGCCCGGCGGGCGGCATCCGTGCTGCTCGGCCGCGCACGCCCCGCCGAGCAGCCGCCGCACGGCGACGCCCACGCGGCCGGCATCGGCCGATGCGAGCGCGCCAATCCGGCGCAGGACCAGGCGATGGTCGAGCGTGAAGAGCTTCATCCGGACCACCGACGGGTGCGGCAGACCTGCGGCCGCCAGATCGTCGATGGGCACATCGAGGGGCCACGGAGCGTGGCCCGCCGTCGTGACCATGGCCATCACGTGCTGCCCCACCTGTCCCAGCGCCGCCGCGCCCGAGAGCACGACGGCCGGACGTCGCTTGGCGCCGGGCAGATCGGTGAAGGGGAACGGCACCACCACCACGTCGAAGGCGTCATAGCTCACGCCAGGCATCCTCGTCTCGGTCCGACAACCACTCGCTAAGCGTGCCCTCCACCGCCTTGAGGTACTCGAGATCGAGCGGTGCTGCCTTGCGCAGCGTCACGACGCCGCCGCGGATCTCGAAGAGCACTACATCGCCCCGACCAAGGCCGAGCGCACGCCGGACCTGCCGCGGCACGGTGGCCTGGTACTTGCTTGTCAGCCGGGCCACGGCGCGGGTGTCATCCAGGGAGGACGTGCATTGCGTCATTACGGTAATACTGTAGCAACCGGGGCGAGGCGCCGTCAATCCGGGCCCTGGACATCCGCCTGCTGCCGGACAAGGGTGCGGGCATGTTCATGCGCACTGCACTGCCCAGGCGCACCGTCCGGCTGCTCGTGCCCCTCGCCCTGCTCCCTCTCGGCGCCTGCACCAGCGAGACCGTCCCCGCCCCGACGGACGCGGAGCAGATCGTGGCGGTTCCCCAGACGGAAACCTGGGCCCTGACGGGCCTGACGGCGCCGGCACAGGTGGTGCGCACCGAGGCCGGCGTGCCGCACATCTACGCCGGGAGCCGGGAAGATCTGGCCCTGGTGCACGGCTTCGTCGTCGCCCGCGACCGCTTCTTCATGATGGATCTCTCGCGCCGGCTGGGCCTCGGCACGCTCTCCGAGCTGCTCGGCGACGCCGCCCTGCCGAGCGACCAGGAAGCGCGCGGGGTGGCCATGGCGTACGTTGCCGACCGCATCGCCACGGGCCTTACGCCCCAGATGGCGCGGATCTTCGACGCCTACGCGGCCGGCATCAACGAGTACATCCGGCTCGTGGGCGAGGGCCAGCTCGACGCTCCGAGCGAGATCAAGCTCGCGCAAGGAATGCTCGGCGCCACGAGCCCGCTCGATCTGATGAAGCCCTTCGACCGGCGCGCCGTGGCCGCCACGCTCGCCGTGATCCTCTACCAGTCGAGCTACGAGACCGGCGACGTGGGGCGCGCCGCCACCGCGACGAAGCTGCCGGGCCTCTTCGAGGGCGCGCCCCTGGGCGAGCTGCGACGCCGCGGCGCCATCGAGGATCTGTGGCGGCACATCGAGCCGGTCTTCCCGGTCAGCTCCGCCGCGGGCTTCGGGCTGGAGACGGGCACGGGCGCCAAGAGCGCGCCGCTTGGGGCCGGGACGGCGCAGCCCGCCGGCTCGGCCCGCGCCGGGAGCGCCGCCGGCGGCGGGGGTGACGCCGCGCACCGGCGCGTGCCGCCGGCCCTGCTGGAGCGTCTGGCCGAGCGGCTGGAGCGCTTCGAGCACCGGCTCGGGCGCGATGGCGACGCCGGCTTCGGCTCGAACGCCTGGGCCGTCTCGGGCGCCGCCACGGCAGACGGCAGCGGGCTCATTGCCGGCGACGGCCACCTCTCGCTCAGCGTCCCCTCGATCCTCTACCAGATCGGGCTCGACACGACGGTGCTCGGCGGCGGCGAGCTGCACCAGATCGGCCTGCTCATCCCCGGCATGCCGCTCTTGGCCATCGGGACCAACGGCTGGGTGGGCTGGAGCCAGACGCAGCTCATGGGCGACATCACCGACTGGTACGCCGAGGAGCTGCGCCTGGACGAGCAGGGGCGTCCGGCCGAGAGCCTGAGCCAAGCCGTGTGGTACCCGCTCGACGCCGTCGAGGAAACGTACGTGGTCGCCGACGTCCCGGCCCTGGAGAGCAAGGGGCGCACGGAAAGCTGGCCGCGCTACGTCACCTTCGACGGCCGCTGGCTCGCCGCGGTCGAGGGGCGACCGGCCGCGCCGGACGAGCCGCTCGGGCCGGGCGAGGCCCTCGTCAACGTGCAGGGCGACTACGTCGTTCCGGGCGACGCCGACGGCGACGGCGTCGTCAGCGCCGTGAGCTTCGACTACGTGGCCCTGGACACGTCGGGCCTGGCCGCGAGCGTGGACCGGCTCGGACAGGCGCGCGACGTCCAGGGCTTCCGCGAGGCCACCAAGGGCCTGCTCGCCTACTCGCAGAACTTCGCCGTGGCCGACCAGCACGGCGACATCCTGTACTCGGCCTACCAGCCGGTGCCCTGCCGCGGCTACCTGGAACGTGAGAAGGGCGGCGCCTGGGCCGAGGGCGCGGATCCCAGCCTGCTGCTCGACGGCACCCGCTACCGCGGCTTCCGCATCCCGACCCGCCACGGCACCGTGGACGAAAGCCGCGGCGAGAGCGACCCGTACGCCTGCATCGTGCCCTTCGAGGTGATCCCCCAGGCCCTGAGCCCGGATCGGCGCTACGTGGTCACCGCCAACAACGATCCGGGCAACATCGCCACGGACGGCTCGCTCACGGACGACGAGTGGTACATCGGCGGCCCCTGGGACATCGGCATCCGCGCGGACACGATCTCGCGCGAGCTCCAGGACGCCATCGCCAATGGTGACGCCACGATCGAGCGGATGGCCGCGATCCAGGGCAACCACGACAGCCGGCTGGGCGAGCTGTTCGCCGGCCGCATGCTCGAGGCCATCGCCGCGGCCCGGGCCCTGGCGGAGAAGGGCGGCTCGCTCTCGGCTGCGGACAAGCGGCTCGTGCAGATCTACGAAGGCGAGGCCGCCGCCATGGACGAGGTCGAGAAGCGCCTGGCGGCCTGGGAGCAGGCGGGCTTCCAGGCGCGCTCCGGGGTCGTCACGTTCTACGACGAGGGGGCCGAGCAGGATGCCGACGACGCCGTGGCCACCACCCTGTATAATGCCTGGCTCGGCCATCTCATGCGCGCGGTGTTCGACGACGAGGGGCTGCCGGGCGTCTGGCACCCCGGGGGCACGGACGGGCGCGTGCGCGCCCTGAACCGCTTCCTCGACGGCCGCGGGCCGGGCAACCCGCTGGGGCTCGCGTCCTGGAACCCCGAGACCGGCGAGAGCGCCTTCTTCGACATGCTCCCGACCGAGCCCGTCGAGACGAGCCGCGAGGTGATTCTCGCCGCGCTGCGCGACGCGCTCGCCTTCCTGCGCTCGGCGCCCACGGCTCCGGGCGAGGGCGGCTTCGGCACGAGCGACGTGTCCGGCTGGCGCTGGGGCCTGCGCCACGTCGTGCGCTTCCAGTCGCTCCTGGCCGACTTCCTCGGCGAGAACCCCAAGTACGCGGCCCTGACCGACCAGTTTGCGATCACGACGGCTTCTCTCCCGCTCGCCGCCGATCTCGCGCCCGCCGATCCGCGCGCCGAGCTCAAGTGGTTTCCGCGCCCCGGCGACCAGGACGCGGTCGATGCAGGCAACCCCGGCCTGTCGGGCACGAGCTTCAGCTACGGCTCCGGGCCGGTCATGCGCATGGTGGTGGCGTTGAAGGACGGCCGCGTCTCGGGCCGCAACATCATCCCGGGCGGCCAGTCCGCCCTGGTCGACTCGCCGTACTTCGCCGACCAGGTCATGCTGTGGCTCGGCAACGAAACGCTGCCGCTGCGCTTCGCCGTGGCCGACGTGGTGGCGGGCGCCGCCGGGCGCGAGTCCTACGTGCCACGCTGACGGGCCGCCATGGTGTGCGTTCACGCATTGCGGCGTTAGCAACGACGGCTCGCCGAGTCGGCCGCGATCGCGGGGCAGGGGTGACGCGCCCGAAGGGCGCGTCGGGACCCCAACCCCGTCCAGAAGGGACGGACTTACGTCCTCGGCCCGGGTCCTCACGTACAGGAGTACGCTGCGGCCCGGGCCTCCGGGCGCGCTCATGCGCGCAGCCCCGCCTGACGAGCCGGGTGTTGGAATGCGTGAACGGTTACCCACCATGAGCCAGTCACGCTACCGCCTCGTCTGCTTCGACGTGGACGGCACGCTCGTCGGCCGCACGGTGTTCGTCTGGCAGACCCTGCACGAGCACTTCGCCACGGACGCGGCCGAGCGACAGAAGGCCTGGGACGACTACTTCTCGGGACGCGTCAGCTACGCGCAGTGGTTCGAGCACGACATCCGCCTGCTGCGCGAGCGGGGCGCGGATCGCCGGCGCATGCTGCACGCCATCTCGGCCCTGGAGCTCGTGGCCGGCGCCCACGAGACGCTGCAAGCGCTCAAGGACGCCGGCCTCGTGCTCGCGGTCATCTCGGGCAGTCTCAACCTCGTGATCGAGCACTTCGCGCTCGGGCGCTACTTCGATCACGTCTTCGTCAACGAGCTCTACTTCGACCGCGAGGACAGGCTCATCGGCTGGCGTCCCACCCCCTTCGACCTGGAGAGCAAGGCCGCCGGCCTGGAGTGGCTAATGGGCAAGCACGGCCTGTGCGCCGCCGAGACCGCCTTCGTGGGCGATAATTTCAACGACCTCTCGATCGCCCGGCGGGCGGGCCTGGGCATCGCCTTCGGATCCAAGTGCGAGGAGCTCGTGCGCGCCTGCGCCGTATGCGTGCCGGGCGACGATCTGCGGGCGATCCTGCCGCACGTGCTGGAAGGTTGAGCCGCCCCTGCCGTGGACTCGGCACAGCCCTTCGGCTACGCTCGGCTTCCGGGGGTGAGCCCGAGATCCCATGTCATCCCGCCCCGTTGTCGGCATCCGCCACGAGGACAAGAGCCCCTGGGAGCGGCGCGCGCCACTGGGGCCGGAGCACGTGCGCAGCCTCGTGGCGGAGCACGGCATCGATGTCGTGGTCCAGAGCTCGCCGATGCGCGTGTTCGACGACGACGCGTACCGCCAGGCCGGCGCCCGCATCGCGGGCGACCTCGCCGGCTGCCCGCTCGTGCTCGGCGTCAAGGAGATCCCGGCCGCCAGGATCGTCGCGGGCACGGCGTACATGTACTTCGCGCACGTCACCAAGGGCCAGCCCCAGAACATGGCCATGCTGCGGGCGCTGCTCGACCGCGGCTGCCACCTCATCGACTACGAGCGGGTGGTGGACGAGCGGCGCCGGCGGCTCATCTTCTTCGGGCGTTTCGCCGGCCTGGCCGGCATGATCGACACGCTCTGGGCCCTGGGCCAGCGCTTGCGCACTAGCGGCATCCAGACGCCCTTGGCCGAGCTGCGGCGCGCCCATGACTACGCCGACCTGTCCGCGGCCAAGGAGCAGGTCCACGCCGTAGGAGAGCGCCTCGCGGCCGAGGGCATCCCTGCGGAGTTGCGGCCGCTCACCATCGGACTCGCCGGCTACGGCAACGTCTCGCAGGGCGCGCAGGAGATCGTAGACGAGCTTCCGAGCGCCGCCTGCTCTCCCCAGCAGCTTCTCGCCGGCGATCTTGCGACCCTGGGCCCGGATCGCCACGTGATCAAGGTGGTCTTCACCGAGCAGGACATGGTCGAGCCTCTCGATCTCGGCCGGCCCTTCGCGCTGCAAGACTACTACGACCATCCCGAGCGCTACCGCGGCGCGTTCGCGCGCTATCTCCCCAAGCTCACCGTGCTCGTCAACTGCATCTACTGGGACCGCAGCTACCCGCGCCTCGTCACCCGCGCCGACGTGAGCCGGCTCTACGCCGCGGGCGGCGCGGCCCTGCGCGTCATCGGCGACATCTCCTGCGACGTACAGGGCGCAGTCGAGATCACGGCCAAGACGACCAGCTTGGACCAGCCCGTGTTCGTGTACGAGCCCGAACGCGACGCCGTGCGCGACGGGCTCGATGGCTCCGGGCCGGTCGTGATGGCCGTCGACAACCTGCCGGCGGCGCTGCCCGCGGACGCGACCCGCAGCTTCGGCGACGTGCTGGCCCCTTTCGTGCCGACGGTGGCGCGCGCCGACTTCGCGCTTTCGCGGGAGGCGCTGGGCCTGCCGGCCGAGCTCTCGCGCGGGCTCGTCGTCCACCGGGGCGAGCTCACGCCCGACTTCGCCTACTTGAAGGAGATCATCGGAACGCAGCGCTAGCCGCTCTTATCCCCACACACGGAGGGCAACACCCATGCAGCGCGTACTCATTCTCGGAGCCGGTCTCGTCACGAGGCCCATCGTGCGTTACCTCTTGGAGGAAGCAGGGCTCAAGGTCAAGGTCGCCAGCCGCACCGTGAGCAAGGCCGAGAAGCTCATCGGCGGCCATCCCCACGGCGAGGCGCAGGCCCTGGACGTGGAGGACGCTTCCGCCCTCGAGACGGCGGTGCGCCAGGCCGACGTCGTCATCAGCCTCTTGCCCTGGATCCACCATCTCGCGGTCGCCAAGCTCTGCATCAAGCACCGCAAGCACATGGTCACGACCTCGTACGTGAGCGACGCGATGCGCGCGCTCGACGGCGACGTGCGCGGGGCGGGGCTGCTCTTTCTCAACGAGATCGGCGTCGATCCCGGCATCGACCACATGTCGGCGATGCAGATCATCCGCGCCGTCAAGAAGGACGGCGGCAAGGTCACGAGCTTCCGCTCCTACTGCGGCGGCCTGCCCGCGCCCCAGCACGACACCAACCCCTGGGGCTACAAGTTCTCCTGGAGCCCACGGGGCGTCGTGCTCGCGGCGCGCAACTCGGCGCGCTACCGCGAGGACGGCCGGCTGGTCGAGGTGCCCTCCTGGGACCTGTTCGCCACCGTGCGCTACCTGCGCGTCGAGGGCGTAGGCGTGCTCGAGGCCTACCCCAATCGCGACTCGCTCGGCTACGTCGATCTGTACGGCCTCGAGGGCATCGAGACGATGTACCGGGGCACCCTGCGCTTCCCCGGCCACTGCGCCACCTGGGTGGCGATCGGCCGCTCCGGCCTGCTCGATCTCGACGAGCGCGTGGGCATGGCGGACAAGACCCTCGCCGAGCTCGTGGGCGGGCTATGCGGCGCCGACGCCGCGCACGCCAAGGAGGCGTTCGCGCGCAAGGCCGGGGTGCCCGTGTGGTCGAACCAGATCGAGCGGCTCGAGTGGCTCGGCATGTTCGGCGACGAGAAGATCGGCGTCGATCGGATCTCGCCGCTCGACGTGCTCGCGCGCCGCCTCGATGCCAAGCTCACCTACGCCGAGGGCGAGCTCGACATGATCGCGCTGTGCCACGAGTTCATCGCGGTCAAGGCCGGCAAGCGCGAGCTCATCACCTCGCAGCTCGTCGACTTCGGCATCCCGGGCGGCGACAGCTCGATGGCGCGCACCGTGAGCCTGCCTGCCGCCATTGCCACGCGCCTCTTGTGCGAGGGCAAGCTCGCCGCGACCGGAGTGCGCATCCCGGTCGATCCCGAGATCTACGAGCCGGTGCTGGCGGGGCTCGCCCAGCAGAACATCGTCTGCAAGGAAGCGCGCCGGCCGCTGGCGCGCTAGCCGACGAGCCAAAGCCACAGCGCGGCGATGGCCAGGGTGGCCAGCGTGGTGGGCACGCCCACCCGCGCGTGCTCCCGCCAGCCGACGTGCACGCCCATGCGCGCGGCCTGGTCGATCACGATCATGTTGGCGATGCTGCCGACCACCACCAGGTTGCCGGCCAGCGTGCTGGCCAGAGCGAGCACCGGACCGGCCAGCGGATGGCTGGCGGCGGGCAGCAGCAGCATGACCGCCGGCACGTTGGACACGACGTTGGACAGCAGCACGGTCACGCCGAACAGCCACGCCGGCCGGCTCAGGTCCACGCCCTGGCCGGCCAGCGCGTCGAGTGCCTGCCGTTCCAGGCCCGACGCGGCCAGGGCGCCGTGCACCACGAACAGCGCGCAAAACAGCACCAGCATCTGCCAGTCGACCAGGCCGAGCATCCGGCGCGAGCGGACGTGCCGGCTGGTGAGCAGCAGCGCCGCCCCGCCCAGAGCGACCATCTCGCGCGGCCACGGGGCGAGCAGGAACAGCACGGTCACGGCGCCGAGCACGAGCAGGCCCTTGGTGGTGCGCCAGGCGTGCAGCGGCGGCGCCCCGGCGCCGGCGCGCAGCTCGGTCGTCCGCTCCCAGCGGCCGGCGACCCGGGCGCGCACGATCCACCAGGCCGCGGCGAGGCCGGCGACGGCCGGCACGGCGGCGTCGAGCAGGTAGCGGCCGAACGAGAGGCGCAGCGCCTGGCCGACCAGGATGTTCTGCGGGTTGCCGATGAGCGTCGCGGCCGAGCCGATGTTCG
>JACQWT010000039.1 GCA_016209145.1 Deltaproteobacteria bacterium
ACCGGGTGGCGGTGGTCGTGCGCGGGCCGGCGCAGGTGGGAGACCAGGGCCTTCAGCCCCTTGGGCTTGCGGCCGGCGCCTTTGCGGGCGCCGCCATGGCAGCGCCAGGACAGCACGGCCTGGCCACGGGGCTGGCGGCGAGGGCGCACCATGATTTTGATTTAGCACTGATTTGGTTCTTGTCAAGGAGGAAGGTGACGATTTCTCCTGCGCCAAGCAGCTCAGCCATCCAGGGATGCGGACCGCCTGGCGCGCCGCGCCGGGCCGATCGCCCGGCCGGCCGCGATGCGAGGCGTCCACCCCTGGGCTGGGTTTCGATGTCTGGACGCCCTACCGACGGCGGGAAGACCAGCCTGCCCCCGGGCAGCAGGCGACCGAAACCTTGAAGGTGACGGGCTCTCGAAGCGAATAGATATGATAGGAGGATACGATGAAGACGACGAAGCGACGGCAGCAGAGCGTGACTTGGGTGGTGCCGGCGTTGGGGCTCGGGGCGTTGGCCGCGTGCTCCCAGGCCCCGGCGCCCACGACCTCGTTCCTGCGCGGAACCATGGCCGCGGCGACCTTCCCGGCGGCCGTGAAGCAGATCGCGGTCCGCGGCGCCGACGGCAGCGAGTCTCGGGTCGCCCCGGATCCGAACGGCGGGTTCAGGCTCGCGCTGGAGCAGGGCACGAGCTACCACTTCCTCTGCGAGACGGCCGCCGGCTCCGTGCCCCTGGTGCTGGCCGGCAGCCACGGCAGGTACATCACGGAGCTCGCCGTCCGTAGCGGCGGGGCCGAGGCGAACCTGGGCCTGGTGCGCTACTTCGAGGGGACCGCGAGCGGGCTCGACGGAGCGGCGAGCCGGCCGCGCAGCATCGTTCTCCATCCGGCCGCCCCTGTCACCCCTGGCGACGAGTGCATCGACGGCTACTTCTCGGGCAGCGCCGAGCCGTGCATGAGCCAGCAGGCGAACGCCATCTGCAGCGAGGGCGGGGACGACGACGAGCACCAGTGCGAGGATGGCCTCGACCCCAACGGCAAACCCTGCGACGGCGGGCCGGCGGCCAACGCCGACGACGAGCAGGAGGCGGAGGGCGCGAAGAGCCAGGAGAAAGACGACGACGGGATCGAGTGCGAGGACGGGCTCGACCCGAACGGCAACCCCTGCGACGACGACAAGGGCGACAAGGAGGAGAAGGACGAGCAGGGCGAGGCGCAGATGTCTGGCCCGGTGGCCGTCCCCGAGCTGAGCCTCGCCGGGCTGCTTGGCTGCGACGACGACGATGGCGACAAGGACGAGGAGGTGGAGGAGGAGGGCGAGAACTAGCATGCCCGCGGCGGCGGCGTTGCCGCGGCCGCTTCTCGGCCTCGTCGCCGCAGCCACCGTTGCGTCGATGCTGACCCATGCGCGCCTGGCGTCGGCCTGTGACGCCGCACGACCGGCCGAGGATCTCGCCGCCTTGCCCGGCCCATGGCGCGAGGCGCTCGAGGCGCTGGTCGCCGCAACGCGCGATTCTTCCCAGCCCTGGGGATGCCCGGACGCCACGGTCTGGGTCAGCGTGCGAGGAGAGGAGGCGTGGCTCGCCGTGACGCGCCCTGGCGGCCTGGCCCTCGAGCGCCGGGTGGAGAGCCCCGGGGATTTGCTCCCCCTCGGCATGGCGCTGCTCGCGCGCCCCAGCCGCACGCAGCGACCCCCGCTTGCTCCTGCGGCGGGCTCGCCGCAGGCTCGTGCCGGCCCGGGCGGAGCGGCGGTCCCGAAAGCCGACCGGGTGCGTGTCGAGGCCAGCGCCAGCCTGAGCTACGCGGGGTTGACCGAGGCCATGACCGCGGGTGCAGGGCTGCGCGGCGCTCTGCCTTTCGGGCCGTGGTCGGCGACGCTCTGGCTGCGCTACTACGCCGTCGTGAGCGCGCTCGGAGACGCGCCGGTCGACTTCGACCTGGGCGAGCTCACCATCGGCGCAGGCGCGGGCTACGCCCTGCTCGAGTCGCCGGTGCGGATCGATGGCGGGGTCTTTGCCGGCCTCGCCATCGTGGACATGGCGGTATCGGCCAAGGATGCACAGCCGGGCGGAGAAGAACCTGAGGAGGTGGAGAGCGGCGTCGTGGACGTGCGCCTGGGGGCCGAGATGCGCCTGGCCATCCCTCTCGTGTCGCCGGTGCGTGCCGTCGTGGCGGCCAGCGCCGAGATCTCGCCGGCCTCGCTCGCCAGTCCCGGACGCCGGCTCGACCCAGTGCTGCCACCGCTGCCGGGCTACGGCGCGTCACTCGGGCTGGAGGCGGGCATCCCATGAGCGCCTTGCCGGCGCCCGCGGTCGTGCAGGACGAGCGCGGGCTCGTCGCCCAGCTCGCCCGCGGCGACCTGTCCGCGCTGGGCGCGCTGTACGACACCTACGCCGACGATGTCCGCCGCTTCGCGTGCCGGTGCCTGGGCGGGGCCGACGCAGCGGACGACCTCACGCACGACGTATTCCTGGCGCTGGTCGATGCCGCCAAGCGCTACGATCCCGCCTTTCCCGTCCGCGCCTTCGTGCTCGGGATCGCGGCGAAGCTCGTCCTGCGGCGGCGCCGCCGGCTCGAGCTGGCCGCGCTCTGGCTCCGGCGGCTGGGCGACTGGCTCGGCACTGCGGATCGCACGAACCCCGAGGATCGCGCCGCGGCCCGGGAGGAGCTCGCCCGCTACGCCGCGGCGCTGGAACGTCTGTCTGCCGACAAGCGTATTACCGTCATTCTCGCCGACGTCGAGGGCCTGAGCGGCGAGCAGATCGCCCACGCCCTCGACATCCCCGTCGCCACTGTCTGGAGCCGGCTCCACTATGCCCGCGCCGAGCTGCGTGCCCGGCTGGGTCTGCGGAGGAAACCATGAAGCAAGACTGCCGCATGGAATCGCTCGTCGAGGCGCAGCACGACGCGCGACTCGGGCCCCGCGAAGCGGCGAGCGTCGAGCGACACGTCGTCTCTTGCGCGAGCTGTCGCTCCCAGCTCGACGACATCGGGCATCTAGCGGAGCTGGGAAGGCGCCTCGGAGAAGTGCCACCGTGGAGCGAGATGGAGCGCCGTCGCCGCCGCGTGGCACTGCTCGGCGCAGCGGCGCGACCGCAGCCCAGCGGGCGCCGCCCGGCACCGTGGGGCCGCGCCACGCTCGGCGTGGCTGCGGCCTGCGCGCTCTGCGCGGTGGTGGCGCTCCTCGTCCTGGTGCGTCCGACACCGGGGCCAATCGGGTCCCGCGCGGAGGTGGGCGGCGGCCCGGCGGCCAGCACGGCCGGCCCCGGGGCGACGCGGACGGCGGCAGGACCTCCGGAGGCCACGGTCGTGGGCGTCGGCGACGCACGGTTCGAGCGGCAGCGCGAGGGGGGCATGGAGCGAGTCCGACTGCTCGACGGCACGATCGAGGTGCGGGTGAGGCCGCTCGTGCTCGGGCAGCGGTTCGTGGTGCTGACCAGCGACGCCGAGCTCGAGGTGCGGGGAACGCGCTTCGTGGTCGCCGCGAGCCACGGCGTGCTGCGCGAGGTGCTGGTGCCCGAGGGCAAGGTTGTGCTGCGCCGTGGCGCGAGCGTGTGGGAGATCGGTGCCGGCGAGCAGTGGCGTGCCGGAGCGGTGTGCGCCGTCGGTCCCCTGGGCCCGGAGCTCGACGAGACCCTGGCCGAAGCCTCGGCGGCGCCCGCCAGCGCAGCCGGGGCCAGATCCGCCACGACCGCGGGCCAGGGTCACAAGCAGGCGAAAGGCTCCAGGCGGCCGAAGGCCAGCGAGATGGCTGCTGCCGGCCACCCTTCCGCCCCCGCGTCGTCCGCAGGCAGCGCGCCCATCGACCGGGCCGCCGACGGCGCTTCCGCAGAGTTCGCGCAGGCGGTAGAGCTCGTCGAGCGCGGGGAGTACCAAGCGGGGAGCGATGCCTTGCGCCGCTTCGCGCAGGCCCACCCGTCCGATGCCCGGGCCGAGGACGCCGACTTCCTTGCCATCGTGGCGCTGCAACGCGCGGGCCGCCAGGCGGCCGCGGCACGCGCGGCCCGCGGCTTCCTGGATCGCTACCCCCACGGGGCCAGGCGCGCGGAGGCTCTCGCCATCGCCAGCGGCTCGGAGACGACGACCGGACCTGAACGATGAACGGCGTCTACCCGATGACTCTCGTGGCCGCATTGCTGCTCGCCTGCTCGACGAGCAGCGAGACCGGCCAGGACGGCGGACCGCAGGGCGAAGGTGGGTATCATCCGAGCATCGATCCCGCCAGCTTCGCCAACGCCATCGACAACCCGTTCCTGCCCATGACGCCGGGCTCGGTGATGACCTACGCGGAGACGGACGAGAGCGACACCTTCGACATCACGGTGACGGTCACAAGCGAGACCAAGCTCATCATGGGGGTGAGCTGCGTGGTCGTGCACGACGTCGTGACCGAGGCAGGCGCAGGCGGCGCGGGCGCCGTGGTGGAGGACACCTGGGATTGGTACGCCCAGGATACCGGCGGCAACGTCTGGTACTTTGGCGAGGACACGACGGCCTACGACGGGTCCACGCCGAGCCATGCGGGCTCGTGGGAGGCAGGCGTGGACGGCGCCCTGCCGGGCATCGTCATGCCGGCCAACCCGCAGCCTGGAGCACCGTACCGGCAGGAGTACTACCGGGGCCAGGCCGAAGACATGGGCCAGGTGCTCGCGCTCGACCAGAGCGTGACGGTGCCCGCGGGCTCGTACACCGGCTGCGTCAAGACCAAGGACTGGTCGGCGCTGGAGCCGGGCATCATCGAGAACAAATGGTTCTGCCCGGGGGTAGGCAACGTGCGCGCGCTGGTCGTCGAGGGCGGCACGGACGAAGAGGTGCTGGCGGCGGCCACGATTCCATGAGGCCCCAGGTCCTGCGCCCGGACCCTGCCCGTAGCCGACGCTCGCCCGGGCGCGGGGCTACGTCGCATGGGCCCCAGACTTCGGACGGTGCCGTCCGGCCAATCGGTGACACGACAGCGCAGCCGACGGCCCGGTGGCAGCGTGTTCTTGCCGCTCATCACCACGGTTGGAGGGACGCCGCGAGACGGGATTCACAGGATGGCGTGGACGACCTTCGTGCGCCAAGTGGCTGAAATACGCCCCGGCCGCATAGGGTGAGCGCCCGGTCCGAAGTCTGGGACTCTCGCATCCCGCGCGGACCGGTGCGGCCCTCGCTCACTCAAGGCTCTGTCGCGCCATCATCGCTGCGTCCGTCCGGCCACCGCCGGCCGAGGCGGAGCCGCCGCGGGGGCGCTCGGTGAGGCAACGCGCCCCGGCCACCTAGGTCGCGGGCCAGCGGCCGACGAGCGCTCGCGCGCCGAGTCGGCCGAGAGCTGGGCGGCGGTCGCCCTGCCGGTGGTGATGATCGTCGGCGCGGTCACGGGGGCCATCGCGGGCTGGAAGCTCGTGCGCGAGCCAGGGACGCCGTAGGCGCGCCCGGCCGCGTTCGGCCGGCGGTTGCGTCACGCGCCGCCCTCTTGTCGCTGTGCCCTCGCCCAAGGAATGCCTGTCAGATCAGAGGGTTACAGCGACCAACCGTTGTCGGACGCGGTAGGAATCTCGGCTGTCCCGCGGGGGACGTTCCTGCCATGTTTGCCTGCATGGGCGTTGGAGAGCTAGGAGTGTGTCGGGGAAAAGCGCTCTTGGCCGGAAGTCGGGAGGCGTGATCTCGCGAGACTGCGGGATCCGTGAC
>JACQWT010000227.1 GCA_016209145.1 Deltaproteobacteria bacterium
GCCTGCGACGGCGGCTGCGGCAAGTGCAACGTCGACAAGAAGGAGGGCGTCTGCTCGCCTGTGGCCAAGGACACCGAATGCCGCGCGGTGGCGGGCAACTGCGACGTCGCGGAGGTGTGCGACGGTACGAAGGTCGACTGCCCGGCCGACGGATTCAAGGCCAAGGACACCGAATGCCGTGCGGCGGCGGGCGATTGCGATCTGGCCGAGGTGTGCGACGGCAACAGCGCGAGTTGCCCGAAGGACGACCTCGTCGCGGACGGCCAGCCGAGCACCGGCGACGAGTGCAGCCCGTACCTGTGCGACGGGCAGAAGGTGACGTGCCCGACGAGCTGCCAGGACAGTCCGGATTGCGCCGGCGGGACCTTCTGCGCGGACGGCGTGTGCTGCGACAAGCCGTGCTCGGGGCCGTGCCAGGCGTGCAACCTGCAAGGGAGCGAGGGCACATGCAAGGCGCATGCGCCCGGGACGGATCCCGAGCAGGGCTGCGGGTCAGGCGTGTGCGACGGCGCGGGCACGTGCGCGGCGGGCGGGCACCTGTGGAGCAAGCGCTTCGGCGATGAGAGCTACCAGTACGGCTGGGCCGTTGCCGTCGACGGCGCGGGCAACGTGTTCCTGGCCAGTGGCTTCGACGGCACGGTGGACTTCGGCGGCGGGCCGCTCGTCAGCGCCGGCAATTGGGACGTCTTCGTCGCCAAGCTCGACCAGGACGGCAAGCACCTGTGGAGCAAGCACTTCGGCGATGCGGAGAGCCAGTGGGCATACGGCGTGGCGGTCGACACCGCGGGCAGCGTCCTGGTCACCGGTGAGTTCTACGGCACCGTCGACTTCGGCGGCGGGCCGCTCGCGAGCGCCGGCAACGATGACATCTTCGTCGCCAAGCTCGAGCCCTGAGTACCACGACTGCCGGGTTTGGATCGGGCCTGGATCCCCTCCTCACTCCCTGGAGCGAGTCACCAGGACATTGCCCCGCCTGTCGAATCTCTTGACGGTGCTCGGGTCCTTCGCCGCGTTGTCGAGGAGTCCGTGGATGTCCTTCCAGCTCTGTTCACTGATCCGGGTCTGTTCATCCTTGATTCCGCGGTCCGCGAGAAGCCACGTCCGGTAGTCCGCGCAGTCGCCCCGCTCGAACGGGAACATCCAGCCTTGAATGCCCGATGCCAAGAGACCGACCGTGAATGGCCTGAGGGAATAGCGACAAAGCAGAAAGAGCCCTGCGGAGAACCGGCGCTCATTGAGGGCGGGCGTGAACACGTCCGACAGAATGTCCCTGGCGGAAGTCATGATGTAGAAGGCGGCGCCCGCCTTCAGTGTCTCGATCCCCATCTCCCGGATGGCGCATATTTTGCAACAATCGGGAGGTTCCGGGGTCCCCGCGTGCAGCAGGCGCTCCAGATAGAAGCACTCATGGTTCGCGCGGCCCGACAGACAAGGCGGATCGAGCGGTTTCAGGCAGAAGCCGACCCCGACGATGGATCGCGGACCCCCCAGGCTCGGACCAGGCTTTTGGGGCGACGTCACGATCTTGTCGCCCCAGAAGTCGCGCTTGGCGACAGAGAGCACCGCCGTCGTCGTTCTTACGGGATGCGGCGCCAGAACGCGCCAGAGGAACTGCCATCCATATTCTCGGAGAAGACTCTGCAGACAGAAGTACGCCATCCCGGTGGGGATCCCCGCTACGGATGGCGGCAAGACAGAACCTAGCGCTCGCGCGGATAGCCGAAGCATAGAAACTGACCGGCCGATTCCCACCAGCTTCCTTTGGCGCGGCTTACCCGCCCAGGTGTATGCGTTCACGCCTTCTCCCACCCGGCTCGTCAGGCGGCCGCGAGCGCGCGGCGGGACTGGCTAGCGGAGCAGCGCTCCGGAGGCCCGGGCCGCAGCGTACTCCTGTACGCGAGGACCCGGGCCGAGGACGAAAGCCGCTGGCACCGAAATGCCGTGAACGGGTACGCCCAGGTTGCTCACTCGAGGGGGTCGGTCTCCACGATGCTCCGAGCGACCTCGAGCGTGCCGTCCGGTTGGACCACGCCCTCCAGCACGAAACTCGACACCACGCCGTCCGCATCGAGATCGCCCTGAGCCGTGACCGTGAACCGATCCCCCGGGTTCCCCGCTCCGGTGGCCTGGTACGAGTACTGGTAGTACTGGGGCTGTCGCAGCGCGAAGCGCAGACAGGCGAAGCCAGCGTTGCCCGCCGCGTCGATCTCCCAATCCGAGGGCACGGAGACGTACTTCCTGCCCCGGGTGGCAGCCACGGGTACGCTCTGTGATGCCGAAGGACAGAGCCGGTGCACGAGCCTGCCGGTTCCGTCGTCGGTCTCGCGCTCGTAGGCCGCCTGTGCGGCGCGACCCAACGCCGCGACGTTGGCCCGCGCCTCGGCGATCTTGGCAGTGACGAGGTAGCGTCTGGCCCCGTAGATCGCCAGGGAAGCCAGCACGCCAAGCACGGGCACGGAAACCAGGGCGACGACGAGGCAGGCGATCAGCGCTGCGGATGTCCGCTTGGGGGCCGGGGGCCACGGCGCCATGGGGGCGGGCGGCCCGGGGGGCATGGCGTTGCCCGCCGGCATGGGGCTCGACATGCGCGGAGCGTAGCACCGCCCTACGCGGGCTACGAGCGGCTCGAGGGTGCACGGCCGAAGCCCCGGTGACCACGATGCCCGGCATGGCTCGGGTCAGGGCTCGGGCGCCACGACCGGCGGTCGGTCGTCGCGCTGGATCGCGCGGCGCGGCTGGGATATCACCGCCGGCGGAGCGTTTGGCAGATGGGCGTGCGGCAGGGCAGAGCCGGAAACAGAGCCGAAGCCGCGGGTGCGGCCCGGCCGAGCAGCGCCACGACCACCGTCGAGACGGAGAGTGCGCCGCTGCCCGCGTACGGGGCCCGCTTCGAGTCGGCGCTCACGTTCGCCTGCTCGCGCCACTTCGGCCAGGAGCGCAAGGGAAACGGGGCGCCCTACATCACGCACCCGCTGGCGGTGGCGGCCCTCGTTGGGGAGTACGGGGGCGACGAGGATCAGGCCATTGCCGCCCTGCTGCACGACGTGCTCGAGGACTGCGGCGTCACCGAAACCGACGTGGCGCTGCGCTACGGCGCGCGGGTGGCGCGCATCGTGGCAAGCTGCACCGACACGACGCTGCGGCCCAAGCCGCCGTGGCCGCAGCGCAAGCAGGCTTTCCTGGCGCGGCTGCGCGGGGCGCCGCCCGACGTGAAGCTCGTGGTCGCGGCCGACAAGCTGCACAACGCCCAGGCCATCGTGCGTGACCTGCGCCGTGCCTCGGTGGGCGACAAGGTCTGGTCGCGCTTCCGCGCCGGCCGCGAGGACGTGCTGTGGTACTACCGCGCCGCGGTTGACGCCTTGACGGACGGCTGGAGCCACGAGCTGTGTGACGAGTTGCGGGCGGTAGTGGCCGAGCTGGGGCGCTGGGGCGGAAGCCCAGAGGGCGGCTCGTGAAGAACGACGACCTCGCGCCCGAGCTCGACGGCGCTCAGGCATGGCTCAACGTCGAGCGACCGCTCAGCCTGCGCGAGCTGCGCGGCTGCGTCGTGCTGCTCGACTTCTGGACCTACTGCTGCGTCAACTGCATGCACGTGCTGCCCACGCTGCGCGCCATCGAGCGGCGGCACCGCCGCGACCCGCTCGTGGTGATCGGCGTGCACAGCGGCAAGTTCAGCGCGGAGCGGGATCCGGAGCGGATCCGCGAGGCCATCGGCCGCTATGGAGTCGAGCACCCGGTCGTCGTGGACGAGGAGATGACGATCTGGAGCCGCTACGAGATCCGCTCCTGGCCCACCGTGGTGGTGGTGCGGCCGAGCGGCACCGTGGCGGCGGTGGCGCCCGGGGAGCCCGATCCGGCGACCCTGGAGGCATTCGTGCAACGCGAGCTGGACCGCGCCAAGGCCGACGGCACGCTGGCGCTCGGCCCGCCCCGGATCCGTGCCCGCCGGCCGCCTGGCCACCAGCCGCTGTGCTACCCGGGCAAGGTGAGCGTGCTGCCGGACGGACGGCTCGCGGTGAGCGACAGCGGCCACCAGCGGGTGCTGGTGTGCGCGCCGGACGGCCAGGTGCTCGCGGCCGTGGGCTCGGGGCTGCGCGGGCTGCGCGACGGCCCGCTTGCGGAAGCGGCCTTCGACGACCCGCAGGGAAGCTGCTGGCACGACGGGGCCCTGTACGTGGCCGACGCGCGCAACCACGCCGTGCGCCGCGTGGATCTCGCGGCGGGCCGCGTCAGCACGGTGGCGGGAACCGGCCGGCTCGGCACCGAGCCGCCGCGCGGCCGGGCGCCCGCGGTTGATGTGGCTCTGCGCTCGCCCTGGGACGTGTGCTCGGTCGGGGAGGCGATCTACGTGGCCATGGCGGGCAGCCACCAGATCTGGCGGCTGTGGCCCCGCGCGGGTCAGATCGAGATCTACGCCGGCACCGGCGTCGAGGCCCTGCTCGACGGCCCGGTGCGCAAGAGCGCCTGGGCCCAGCCCTCGGGCCTGAGCGCCCGCGGCAGCACGCTCTACGTTGCCGACAGCGAGACGAGCGCCGTGCGGGCCATCGACCTGGGCCGGGACGAGGTGCGCACTCCGGTCGGCCAGGGGCTGTTCGATTTCGGCGACGGCGAGGGAGACGCGGATGCCGCCCTGCTGCAGCATTGCCTCGGCGTGGCCGCCGTGGCGGACGGCGTGCTCGTGGCCGACACGTACAACGGCAAGATCAAGCGCTTGACCGAGGGTGAGCCCGGGCAGATCCGCACCGCGCTCGGCGGCCTGAGCGAGCCCGGCTCGGTGGCGGTGGCCCCCGACGGAAGCTGGATCGTGGCCGACACGAACGCGCACCGCGTGCTGCGCGTGCGCGGCGCCCAGGTCGAGGAGATCGCGCTGCGCGGCGCTCCGGAGCCGCATCTGAGCGAGATCGATCCCATCCCCGAGCCGGAGCCGCCGCCGAGCTCGGTCGACGGCTGGTTCACGGCTCTGCTCGCCCTCGCGCCGGGCCTGGGGCTCGGCCGGGGCGCCGGCCTCGTCTCGCTCGAGCTGCGCGCGCAGGGCGGGGCCGAGCTCGCGCCGGGCTCGCCCATCCGCGTCGCGCTGGAGGTCTCGCGCCGTTCCGACCTCCTGGTGCTGGAATGCGACCGGCTCTCGCTCGATGCCGCCGGCGGCGCGACCCAGCAGATCGACGTCGCGGTGCACGTCACCAAGCTCCCCGCTCCCGTGGTGGAGGCCGAGCTCGTGGCGCGTTTGGGCCTCGTGTCATGCGACGGGGGCGCCCCCGACGTGTGCACGCCGCGGGAGCTGCACCTGCGCGTGCCGGTGCGGTTGCTCGGCTCGGGCGGTACCGACCGCATCGCGTTCGTCGTGCCGCTGCCGGCGGCCGAGGCGCGCCGTGGGAGCTAGCGTGAACGTATCCGTTCAGGGGGTCTCGGGGCGGCGGGCAACGACGGCTCGCCGAGTCGGCCGCGATCGCGGCTTACGTCCTGTCATAGTCAAGTGCTTTCTCCGGTTTTTCTTCAAATTTCTGGATCCCTCTCCCTACTCCCCGCGCAGCAACCCGGTCGTGCCGGCTCCCCCCAA
>JACQWT010000228.1 GCA_016209145.1 Deltaproteobacteria bacterium
GCCTTCCTGAAGGTCGCCCAGTAGCAGTCAGCCGGGTGGCGCGGCGGGGCCTGGCCCGCCGCGCGCGCCGGCCCCCGCGCCGACCCGCGACCGGACGCCGCCATCCCCGGCCGCCGGGGCGCCCGGCCAGGCCGGCGGCTGAGCCGCCGCCGGTCCCGCGGGCGGCGGCCACGCCGGCGGCGGCCCCGCCGGAGGCCACGCCGGGGGCGGTCCCGCGGGCCAGACCGGCCCGCCCGGCGCTGCCCTCGGACCGAACGGCCCCGCCGGTGTGAGGGGGGCAGGCGCGCTGCCGGGCGGAGATCCGGCCGGCACGGGCGAGCCGCCGGCTCCGGGCGCCGCGGCGTCCGGGTCGGCAGGCGGGCGCCCCATCATCTGGCCGAGCCCGAGCTGGGTGCGGATCTTGCGCGGATCGAGGCCGGCCTTCCGGCTGCCGCCCGCTCCGCCCTGGCTCCCCTGCTGCGAGCTCATACGCCCCGATCCTAGCACTCCCCGGCAGCGGTTGCCGAGGAAGGGACAATGGGGCTAGTTTGGCGACGCGTGCACCGGCTCGGGCTGGCGCGTGCCCTCCGCCTTCTCCGCGCTCTGGTCCTTCGTCCTGGGCTGGGCGGTCACGAAGTGGCCGTAGTGCTTGATCTCCTCCAGCCGGCAGCTCCAGAACAGCTTGCCCTTGTGCACGGTGATGTCCGGGCAGCCGTCGCACATGTCGGCCCGGCCGTCCTCGAGCAGATCGATGGGCTGGATGACCAGCAGGCTCTGCATGTAGACCCTCTGGAACAGCTCCCGCGGCCGCCGCAGCCCGTTGCGCAAGAAGCGCCAGGCGGCCGCCCTGATCTGCGGATCTACGAGCGCGAAGCCGGCCAGGGTCATCCGGCCCGAGGCCAGCACCTCGGGCCGCGAGTACGCGAGCCAGGTGCCCGTGAAGGCGTGCTTGACGTACTGCAAGATCTCCATCACGCGCGGCGAGTAGTAGCCGAAGCCGCGCCGGCGGTTGGCGAGGCGGTTGCCGAGCAGCCACTTGGTGCTCCGGGGGTTGGCCGTGCCCCCGAGGTAGGCGCAAGGCTCGTAGTGGGGATCGACGGAACGGATCTGCTCGATCACCTCGGGCGCCTTGACCGCCCGGCGCCCGCCCCACGCCTTGGGATCCTTGTAGTGCTCCTTGACCGGGATCTTCTTGCCCGCGGCGAAGAAGTCGTAGTCGCCCATCCGCAGGAGGTCCGGTTCGCGGTAGATGATGAACACCACGGTGTGCACGATGTCGGGGTGCTGCTGCGCCCAGCGCACGACGTCCGGCACCTGGGCGAGCGTGTCCTCGGTCACCGTCTGGTTGAAGGCGCAGCAGATGCCGCCCTCGGCGGCGAGCATGCGGGCGAGCTTCAGGCGCAGCGCGTTGAGCTCCGCCTCCGTGCGGACGCCGGGGGCGTCGCGTCGCTTCTGCGAGGTGTCGATGTGGAAGGTGAAGCCGTAGACGCCGGCCCGCTTCAACTGCCGCAGCAGCTCGGGCGTGAGCAGCTCGCCGTTCGTGTTGATGATCGGCTTCCAGCCGCGCTGGCTGATCATCGAGATTATCTCGACGATCTGGGGATGGACCAGCGGATCTCCGCCCGCGAGACTCATGGCGTCGCTCTTGCGCTCGCGCGCGAACACGTCGAGCTCGGCCGAGATCTCCTCCAGAGACTTGTGGCCCTCGGCGCTGCGCGTGTCGCGGTAGCAGCCCTCGCAGTGCAGGTTGCAGGCGGTCGTCACCTCCAGCCAGGAAAGGGCGTTGTCCGTCAAGGTGAAGGGGAGCCGGAAGTAGTTCTGCGGATCAATCATCGCCATGATGCACAGTCTCCGTTCCTATTCGAGCCCGTACTGCTCGCGCTGGGCGAACAGCCGCATGAGGTTGTCCTGGAAGGCCACGGCCTTGTCGAGCAAAATGACTTGCCCCGTCATCGCGTCCATGAGCCCGCTGCACAAGGCCAGGGCCGCCTGCCCGACCGCCTCGGCCTCGATGAAGTAGTCGTCGCCGTGCCACTTGCGCAAGAACGGTTCGTAGTCGGGGCCGAAGGTCTCGGCAAGCGCGAGCGTCGAGACGGGCCGCGAGCGGATGATGTTGATGTTGGCCCGCTCCTCCTCGAAAAGGTGCTTGGCCATGTAGCGGCAGAAGGTCTCCATGACCGCCTTGCAGACCGCCACGTAGTCGTAGCCCGGGTAGAAGGTGTCCGGCCCGTCGCAGGACGTGCCCAGGGTGTAGCGCGGGTAGCGGCCGAAGCGCTTCTTGACGAGCTGCACGTGGCTGACGAGCGGCCACGCGCTGTACTCCAGGCTCTGGAACAGCGCCCGCTTCTTCAGGCCGTCGATCCCCTCGCGGTTGACCTGCGCGAAGGAGACGTTGCTGACCAGCACCTCGACGTGGTCGTGGCGCTGCCCGACGAGCTGGATCAGCCGATCGGCCTCGTCGGCGTTCGAGGCGTCCGCCTCGACGATGACCGGCTCGGGCGCCCCCAACGCGGCGAAGGCGCGTCGCAGCTCGCCCTCGTCGGCCGAGCCCCAGCGATGGGTGAGGTAGACCTCGGCGCCCTCGGCGCCGAAGGCCTCGCCGATGGCCCGGCCCAGGCCCCTGGTGCCGCCGGTGATGACGACGGCCTTGCCGCGCAGGTCGTTGATGATCACTAGAGGCCGAGCTCCTCGCGCTTCTCCATGTGGCGCATGAGCGTGTCCGCGAAGGCCATGCCCTTGTCGACCTGGATCACCTGGCCGCTCAGGGCGTCCAGCATGCCGCTGCACAGCGCCAGCACGGCGTTGCCGATCTCCTCGGGCCGCAGGAAGTACTCCTCGCCGGCGTACTTGCCCATGAATTCCACATAGGCGGGGCCGAAGATCTCGTAGACCGCGTCGGTCAGCACGTTGCGCGTGCGCAGCATGTTCAAGCGGATGTCCTCGGCCCGCAGGTGGTAGGAGAGGTAGCGGCAGAGCACTTCCATCGTCGCCTTGGAGGCGGCCACGTACTCGTAGTGGCTGAAGTAGCTGTTCGGCCCGTCGCTGGAGATCCCCACGGCGTAGCGGGGGTAGCGGCCGAAGAGACGCGCCATGTGCTGCAAGTACGCCACGAACGGCCAGGCGCTGTAGTCCAGGCTCTTCAAGAGCGAGCGGCGCTGGTAGCTCAGGATGCCCGTGGCAGGCTGCACCGCGCAGACGTTGCTGACGAAGACCTCGACCCGGTCGTGCTGCCGCTTGACCTCCTCCAGAAGCCGCACCGTGTCCTCGTCGCTCGAGACGTCGGCCTCGACGATGGCCGGCTCGGGCGCGCCGGCCGCGGCGAACTTGGCCCGCACCTCGTTCTCGTCGGCCGAGCTCCAGCGGTGCGTGAGGTAGGCGTGGGCGCCGTGGCGGCCAAAGGCCAGGCCGGTGGCGAGACCGATGCCCTTGGTGCCGCCGGTGATGACCACCGCCTTGCCGCTGAAGTCGTTGCGCATTGGCGCCCTCTTGCCGGAGTCCTAGGGAGTCCAGTCCAGGCCGGCCGTCACCCGGATCTCCTGGCCGTTGATGAAGGCCGCCTGCTCGGAGGCGAGGAAGTTGATGGCCGCGCTGAGCTCCGGCAGCTCCCCCCGGCGGCCCTTGTAGATGGGGGCGTACGTGCGCCAGAACTCGCGCAGGCTCTCCGGCATGCCCTGCCGCGTAATGTCGGTCTCGAAGAAGCCCGGCACGACCACGTTGGCCGTGATGCGCTTCCTGCCATACTCCTTGGCGATGGAGAAGGTCAGCCCGCACAGGCCGGCTTTGGCCGCCGAGTAGTTGGCCTGGCCGGTGGCGCCGGCGGCAACGACCGAGGAGATATTGATGATGCGGCCGAAGCGGCCCGCGAGCAGCGTGGGCAGCACCGCACGGCAGACGTAGAACGGGCCCGTCAAGTTGGTGGCGATGACGTCGTCCCACTCCTCGTCCGACATGTTCATCAGCAGGCCGTCGCGCGAGATGCCGGCGTTGTTGACGACCACATGGATGGTCTCGAAGTCCGCCACCACGCGGTCGATCACCGCCTCGACCTCCGCCCGGTCCTTGACCTGCATGCGGTAGGAGCGGCAGCGCGCCTCGGGTCGGATGGCTTTCGCCCGCTCCACCACCTGCCGCGCGCCTTCCTCGCTCGTGAGGTAGGTGAAGGCCACGTCGTGGCCGAGCTTGACCGCCTCCTCGACGATACTGGCCCCGATCCCGCGGGAGCCTCCGGTGACGAAGTAGATCATGGCGGATGGGGGCGCGGCCCGCGCGCGGGCGGCACTAGGCCTCGGGCCGCCGCATGATGCAGCAGCAGTTGATCCCCCCGAAGCCGAAGGAGTTCTTCAGGAAACAGCGCACCTCGTGCCTTACCGGCCGATTGGCGCAGACGTCGAGATCGACCCCGGGATCGAGGTTCTCGATGTTGATCGACGGATGCAAGAAGCCGCGCTTCATCTGCATGATGGCCGCCACGGTCTCCACCGTGGGCGCCGACCAGCAGGTGTGGCCGAGCATGCTCTTGGGCGCGTTGATCTTGAGCTTGCGGGCGTGCTCGCCAAAGACGCGCTTGATCGCGCTAAGCTCGCTCAGATCGCCCAGGGGCGTTGACGTCGCGTGGGCGCTGACGAAGTCGATCTCCTCCGGCCGCACCCCGGCCTGCTTGAGCAGGCGCGTCATGGTCCGGGCCTGGCCCTCCATCGACGGCGTGGGCAGGTGGCAGCCGTCGCTCATGGCCGTGACGCCCAGCACCTCGGCGTGGATGCGCGCGCCCCGGGCCCGGGCGTGGTCCAGGCTCTCGACCACCAGCGCGCCGCTGCCGTGCGAGGGCACGAAGCCCTCGCGCCGCGTGTCGTAGGGCCGGCTCGCCTTGCTCGGCTCGTCGTTGAAGCTCTGGAAGCTGATCGCGCCCATCAGGCACATGGCGTGCAAGTCCATGGGCGCGTACTCCAGCGCCGCGCCCACCACGAGCGCCACGTCGTAGTCGTGGTAGCGGATCTCGTCGACCGCGTTGCGCAGGGCCACGTTGCCGCTGGCGCAGGCCCCGCCCACGGTGTAGATCGCCCCGTGGATGCCCAGCATCTCGGCCACCGAAGCCGCGTGGTCGGTGTCGAGCGACAGCATCGAGGCCATCGAGTCGATGAAGTCCGGCTCCTCGACGAACTGCACGTAGTTCTCGTGCAGGTAGAGCTTGTTCAGGTTGTGGCCGCCGACGACGACGGCGTGGCGGGTCGGGTCCACGCTGCCGTGCAGGCCGGCGTCGAGGTAGGCGTCGGCGGCGCACAGCAGGCTGAGCTTCGTGGAGAAGGGCGCCCGGCGCACGAGCTTGCGCAGCCTCTTGTGTACGTCCTCCGGCATGGCGCCGGCGAGCGTCGCGAGCTTCGTCTCGAAGTCGTAGTCGCTCAGATCGCCGCCCACCTTCGAGTACACGCCCGACGTATCTACGCAGATCCAGTGGCGAATCGCCGATTTCCCCGCGATGAGGTTGTCGAAGTAGGCGTCGAGCGTGTCCCCGAGCGGCGTGTTGATCGCCATGCCCGTGATGACGATGCGCTTCTTCGCGTTCTCCATGGGGGGCTCTAACTCCTGGCGCGCGGCGCGGCCAGACCGCATCCCGGGCGCGCTGCAACGCCCTGGCCGGCCGCTCTGCCTACTACCGCCGGGCCGGGAGGTAAAGGGGGGGCGAAAGCCCATAACTCCGCTCTAAGCGCTCGCGTCGGTGCCCTGGCCCTGGATTTCAAGCTGTTTCGCGTCTGGCCCCGCGCGCCCAACGGGCGAGAAGCACCGCTCTACGGAATCTGGTCAGCGGTAACGAAGCAGACGGGCGGCGCTAGGCTGCGCGCACGAGGCTCGTCGGCGACCGGGTTCGTTAGAGCGGAGTTATGGAAAGCCCAGGGTGCCTAGCCGAATCGGGGGCGGGCGTGGAGAAGCGAACCGCCAAGGCGCCAAGCACGCCAAGAAATCCGTTGTTTTCCTTGGCGGCCTTGGCGCCTTGGCGGTTCATCCGGCGGCGCTCCCCGGTTCTGGTAGGCACCCGAAAGCCCATGGAGCGCAGGGGCCCGCCAGGCCGACCGGGCTCCCGCGGCTCGTCATTTCAGCGGCGGCGGCTCGTAGGCCCAGGCGGCGGGAGCGCTGGTGCCGTCCTCGTAGGAGTACTCATAGCCGACGAAGATGGCCCGGCATCCAGCCCAGGCCGCCACCTCGACCGCGAAGCCCTCGGGCGCAAGCTCGAGGTCGATCGGCGTCCACGTGTCGGACTCGGGATCATAGAGGCCGCTCGGCTCGATGGGGCTGGTCGGGATGGTTGACCCGATGACGATCACTCGATCCCCGGTCCAGAGCGGTGGCGGGTAGTTGGCCTTGGGCGCCGGGGCGCCCTGCGTCGAAGTGGCCGTCCAGGTGTCGGAAGCCGGATCGTAGAGCCCTCCACTAGGAGTGTGTCGGAGAAAGCGTGCTCGAAATGGTCCAAGTTATCGAAATCGCTCACTTTGCTCTGACGCTGGAACCGAACAATTCCGCGCACTTAGTTTTTTCTCCGACAGACTCCTAGAGACTATCTTCCCGCCCTCTGCCAAGCCACCCCAGACGAACATCATCGAACCGGTCCAGACCGCGCCATGCTCGCCGCGCCTCTCCGGCGCCCCCTCGGTCGAGGTGAGCGTCCAGGTGTCGCTCCACGGATCGTAGATCCCGCCGGTGGAGGTTGCCTTGCTGTCATGGACGACGCCGCCCCAGACGATCATCCTGGAGCCGGTCCAAACCGCGGTGTGCTGCCAGCGGTAGGCGTCAGGCGCGCCCTGCTGGGACATGGGCAGCCAGGAGCTCGATGGCACGTCGAAGACAGCGCCGTAGTCGTCGGCGTCGCCTCCCTGCCCTCCCCAGACCAGCATCCGGCTGCCCATCGAGACCGCTGGCACCATCACGCAGGTGAGCTGCGGCGCGCCGGCCGTCGATATGGCCATCCACGTGTCGCTCACCAGGTCATACATGCCGCCTTCGCGGCCCTCGCAGTTCCAGAGCAGGGCGCGCTCGCCAGCCCAGGCGGAAAGAAGGTAGGGGGAGGGCTGCGCGAGCTCCAGCGTCTCGGTCGAGCGCCAGGCGTTCTCGCGAGGGCTGTAGATCAAGCCGGCCCTCTGCTGGGCCTCCTGCCCAGAGACGGTCCACGAGAGCAGCTCCGTTCCGGTCCATAGCGGCTGCAGGAAGAGGCCATGTATCAGCGCCGGCGGCGGGGCCAGCTCTTGCCAGCGCTCGGCGCCCACGCACGGCGGTAGGCCAGCCTGGCCGCCGCCACCGAGTGACGCATCGTCCGGCCCTGCCCCGCCCGCCTCGACCGACGCGTCGGCCGGCCCGGTCGCGCCCAAGCCTCCCGGCGCACAGCTTGCCCGTTCGTCGCCCGCGCAGCCCAGCAGCGACGCCTGCGCGAGCACCGCAGCCGCACCCAGCACGCGCCACGCCCGCGCTGCCGCTTGTTGAGGGCTCATGGGCAGGAAGCCCAGGCGCCGGGCCCGTCCTGGCATGCGGCCGGGTCCTGTATGGACATGCAGCTCGAGGCATTGCAGCAGCCGGCGGTGTACCCCGGTAGCGTCGGGATCTTGCAGCAGTCGTCCCCGCACGAGGTGCACATGTGCACGCCGCCGAGCTTCTTGTAGCACGTGCCAAAGCAGCACTTGGGGTGCTCGACGTCCGTCGGCAGGGCCTCGCAGTCGGCGTCGCTCTTGCATGGCTGGCCCATGCCCGGCGTGCCAGGCGCGAACAGCATGCAGCAGCCCGTGGCCAGATTGCACATCTGCTCGGTGCCGCCACAGTCAGCGCTCGACGTGCAGCCCACGGCGCCGGGCGTGCACACGCCGCCGCAGCACGCCGCGCCGGAGAGGCAGGCGTTCCCGCAAGTGCCGCAGTTTCCCTCGTCGCGCGCAAGGTCACGGCATGCGCCAGGCGGGCCGCAGGTGCGGCCGGCGGCGCAGACCGTGCCGCATACGCCGCAGTTCTGCTCGTCCGTCTGCAAGTTCGTGCACAGGGTGGGCGCCGGGCAGCAGTTGGGCGTGGCGCTCCCAGGAAGACAGCACGAGGAGTCGCACGGCGTGCCGCCGGCCGCGAAGCAGAGCATGGTCGGCGCGCCCTGCAGCCCCAGGAACTCGCAGATCCCGTTCTTGCACACCCAGCCCCAGGGGCACTTGTGCTTGCACGCACCGCAGTGGTTGACGCTCGCTTGCAGGTTCGCGCACTGTGAAAGCCAGAGCACCATGCCCTTGCCTGTCACGACGCTTCCCGTCACGCAGCACGTCTGGCTCGACGATGGGCAACCGCCGAACAAGCAACCCGGGTCCTTGACCGACTCGCCGCCCTGACCACCAGCGCCGCCCGGCCCGGTCCCGCCCTGCGAGCTCGCGCCGCCGCTGCCGGCCTGGCCTCCTGCGCCGCCCGCCCCTACATCGCCGGCCGCACCGCCCGCGCCGCCGTCCGGCGCCACGCACGGCCCGAGGTAGTCGCCGTGCGCCAGGTGCGCGTCAAGGGCCGACGGCGGGATCTCGATCGTCTGCGGGTTGTCCGGATCGCCCGGCGGATAGTGGCAGATGGCCAATGGCACAGCCCACGGCGGAGGACATCCTTGCACGGGCCCAGGCTCTGTCGGCACGAGAGCGACTCGGGCTAGTCTCTCACCTTCTCGACGAGATCGAGGGTCCTGACGACGCGGCCTGGACCGAGGCCTGGCGCGCGGAGCTGTTGCGGCGGTACCAGGATCCGCTGGAACGAGGCGGCTCGTGCTGGGAGGACGTGAAGGCGCGTGCACTGCGCCCCGAGCGCGCGAGGTGAGGCGACACGCCTTCCTTCGCTCGGCCGAGCTGGAGGCCCAGGCTGCGGCTCGCTGGTACGAGGGGCGAGAGCCCGGCTTGGGCGTGCAGTTCCTCGAAGAGGTTGGGCAGGCCGTCTCGGCGATCGCGCCGGCGCCGGACAGCTTCCCGCTGTGGCAGCCCGATCTTCCCTTCCGCAAGTGCGTGCTGCGCCGCTTCCCGTACGCCGTGTTCTTTGCGGCCGCCGGAGGCCCGGCTACTGGCTTCATCGCTAACGCGCGGCCGGCGCGCAGCGGAAGCAGCAGCGGATGGGCAGCAGGCGCGCCGGGGCGAATGCTTCCCGCTCGATGGCGAAGTGGCAGGAAAGCAGCGCGCGCATCTCGGAGGGGCTCCAGACGTGGAAGTGGTACTCGTCGCCGCCCCAGTCCACGCGGCGGAAGGTCGGCAGCAGGCGTAGCGGGCTGTGCCGGATGGCCCCTTTCAACCGGCCGATGAGCCGGTCGTTGGGGAAGGTGACGACCGCGCGGCCGGAAGGCCGGAGCAGGCGGCGCGCGTGCTCCAGGATGCGCTCGGGACAGGCCGTGTGCTCCAGGACCTCGGTGCACACGACCTTGTCGAAGCTCGCCTCCGGGAGCCCCAGCGCATCGAGCTCGCCCTTCAAGAGCTCGACCCGGTAGCCCGCGAGGTTGCGCCGTGCCTTGTCGAGCACCACGCCGGAGACGTCCACGCCCACGAGCTCGGCCTGCGGGAAGAGCCGCAGCACGTGGCCTCCGCCGCAGCCGATCTCCAGGATGCGCTCGCCCGGCTCGGCCGCCACCAGCGCGCGCACCACCGCCAGCCGGCGCTGCTCGACGAGCCGGATCGGCCAGCTCGAGCGCGCGTAATAGTCGTCGATGTCGTGCTCGCGCGCGAACCGGTCGCCCAGGGCTTCGGCCTCGGCAGGCGTGCTCGGCGGCTGCGGCCTCATGGGCCGCTCGGCCGTTCCCGGGCCGTCTCCCAGCGGAACTTGGCGAGCTCCCAGCAGATCCGCGCCGACACCAGCACCGGCAGCCGGCTCAGGAAGGAGCTGCCGGCGCGGCGCGGCTCGAACACCGTCTCGACCTCGCCGACGCGCAGGCCGCGGGCGCCGGCCGAGGCGCCGACGAACGCCTGGAAGTAGCGGTAGCGGTAGCGGTGGACGAGGATGCGTTCCAGCACGGCGCGCGGGCAAAAGAGGAAGCCGCTCTTGTTGTCGCGCAGTTTCATGCCGAAGCTCGCGTTGAGCAGCGCGCCCAGGGCCCGGGTGAAGATCTGGTGGCGCCGCACGCCCTGTGCCGGCCGCCGCACCCCCTGCACGATGTCCACCTCGGGCGCCTCGCCCAGGCGGGCGTACAGGCGCAGGATGTCCTCGGGCCGGTTCTGCAAGTCGGCGTCGATCAGGCAGACGAGCTCGCCCGAGGCCGCCGCGAGGCCGCTGCGCCACGCCGCCTCGATGCCGCGGTTCTCCTCGTGGTGCACCGGCACGATGCGCGGATCGCGCCCGGCGCATCCCCGGATCTTCTCCCACGTCCGATCGCGGCTGCCGTCGTCCACCAACACGAGCTCGCTGCCGGCGCCGAGCGCGGCAAGCACCGGCAAGACGCGTCGCACCAACTCCGCGACGTTGCCCTCCTCGTTGAAGCACGGGGCAATCACCGACACCGCCCGGCCCGATGCCATCAGCCGCCTCCGCCTCGCGCCGAGGCTTGAAGCGCCTGTGGTCCGAGCAGGCTGCGCATGCACTCGGCCGTGAGCACGGCGTTCCAGTACTTGCGGTCGAAGCCGTGCCGGCCCGTGAGCCAGAGGTTGACCGGGGTAGCCAGGCCGTGCTTGACCGGGCGGGAGAGCACGCGCGCGCCCGCGGGCAGAAGCCGGCGCGCGGCCTCGTGCACGATCCACTTGCCGACGCCGTCGCGCAGGCGCAGCGAGTCGGCTAGCGAGAAGGCCAGCTCGACCAGTCGATGATCGAGGAAGGGGCAGCGGTTCTCGACTCCGTGTGCCATGGCCATGCGGTCGCCCATTTGCAACAGGGGCTGCAGGAAGAGCCGGCTCTCGACGTAGCAGACGTTGTCGAGCAGGCTCTTGCGCGGGCTCCAGGACCGCCCGAGGAACATCTTCATCAGCGCCGCGCCGCCCAGGCCCGAGCGCGAGGCCATGCGGCAGAAGCGGTCGAGCCCGTCGCCGTGGTAGCGGCGCAGCATGGCGGCGTACGGCCGCCGCTTGGGCGAGGAGACGTCGAGCTCTTCGCCCAGCAGGAACTCGCTACGCGCGTAGCCGGCGAAGAGCTCGTCCGAGCCCTCGCCCGAGAGCACGACCTTGTAGCCGTGTCCGCGCGCCCGCTCGGCCAGGCAGAACAGGGGGAAGACGCTGAACGAGCCGGTGGGCATCTCCAGGTGGTAGCCGAGCTGGGGCAGCCGCTCCAGGAACTCGTCGCGCGTGGGCGTGACCACGTGCAGCTCGATGCCCAGCCGCGCCGCCAGATCCGCGGCGTAGCTCTGCTCGTCGATGCTGTCCCGCAGCTCCTCGAACTGGCAGGTGAACGCCTCGCGCACGCCGGAAAGGCGCGCCACCAGGGCCGAGTCGATGCCGCCCGAAAGGAACATGCTGATGGGAACGTCGGCGCGCATGCGCAGGCGCACCGAGTCCTCCAGGAGCTCGATGAAGCGCTCTACGGCCTGCCGCTCGTCCGCGATCTTGCCCTCCACGCGGTGCTCGATGTCCCAGTAGGAGCGCACGTCGCAGGTGCCGCGGCCCGGGTCGTAGACGAGGTAGTGCCCGGGCGGGAGCGAGAGCACGTCACGGTAGAGCGTGTACTGGTCGAAGCAGAACTCGAACAGGTCGAACACGTCCTGCGAGACGAACTCCAGCTCGCCCAACGCCTTGATCTCCGAGGCCAGCTCGAATCGGCCCGGCAGCGAGCGATAGAACAGGGGCTTCTCGCCCATGCGATCGCGCGCCAGGACGAGCTTCTCTCCGTCCCAGATGGCAAGGGCGAACATCCCGTTCAAGCGCTCCAGGCTTTCCGTGCCCCACTGGAGGTAGGCGGCCAGGGCCACCTCCGTGTCGGTCTTCGTGCGAAAGCTCCAGCCCAGGCCCTCCAGCTCGGCGCGCAGCTCGAGGTGGTTGTAGATCTCGCCGTTGTGCAGGATGGCTGCCTGCCCGATCCGCACGGGCAGCTCGATGTCCTCGCGCACGACGACGTTCAGGCGCGTCTGGCCCAGCGTGAGCACCGCCCCGCCGGGCAGGTTCTCCCTGACGAGGCTCGCCTGGTCGGGCCCGCGGTGGCGCAGCCGCGCCAGCGCCTGCTCGTCGAAGTGTGCGCCGATGCCGCCGAAGATGCCGCACATCCTCGCGCCTCACACCTTCCTGGCGCGGCAGCTCAGGCCGGCCTCCTGCTCGTCCCAGTGCTCGATCGTCCAGCCGCGCTCGAACCAGGCGCGATACTCGGCCGGCTCGAAGCGAAAGCAATGGCGCGGGTGGTACCAGTCGAAGTTCACGATGTTGTTCGTGAAGAAGTCGAGCTCGTCGTTCCAGAAGCACTTGAGCACGTTGTAGTGCAGGAAGCGCTGCACGTCGTAGCGCCCGCGCCGGATGCCGAGCACCGGGATGTCCTCTTCGATCTCCACCGTGGCGCCGAGCCGGGCGAAGGCCCGGCCGAGAAGCGTGAAGCCCTCGCAGATCTTGAGGGCCTCGTCGATGTCGAGCGCGCTCAGGCGCTCGCGCACGTAGTCGTCGACGTGCTCGCGGATGGCCGACTTCTTGCGGTAGACGTAGCAGCAGATCTGCCCGCCCGGCTTGAGCTTGCGGGCAAGGCGCTCGAAGCTCGCGCGCGGGTCGGGCAGGTGATGGATGACCTGGTCGCAGCTCACGAAGTCGAACAGCTCGTCCGCAAACGGCAGCGCGTCGATGTCGGCGTGCACGAAGAGCACCCGCTCGCTCGGCACGTCGGCGCGCGCCGCCGTCAGCGCGTCCCAGGCCGTATCGACGGCGACCACCTGGGCGCGCGACAGCTCCGCGAAGAGCTGCGCGTCGCGGCCCGTGCCCGTGCCGGCGTCGAGCACGAGCCGGCAGCGCGCGAGCAACTCGCCGAGGGCCCCGCCGTCTCCGAAGCCGTAGCGATCGAGGTACCACTGCCGGTAGAAGCGTCCTGTCTGCCGCAGGTAGTAGCCGTGCTTCGCCCACTTCTGCGCAAAGGAGCGCACGGTCTGGTCCTGCGCCTTCGCCGCGGAGACGAAGCTCGGGATGCCGCTCTCGATAGGGTAGGGCCGCGCGCCGCCGATGAGCCGGCCCCGCACGATCTCGCCGCCCGCGGCGCGCTCGGCGGCATCGAGGCGCAGCGGCTGCCGCGTCTCGGGGCAGACCAGCGGGGCGAGGTCGCGTTCGTGCACGGGGCCGCCTAGCGGACGTAGATGGTGTAGCGCCAGCCCGCCTGCTGCACGTCGCTGGTGTTGCCCGACGTGCAGCAGGGCTTGGTGTCGTACCAGTTGGCCCAGTTGCCGTAGGGCGACGCGTCGTTGTCGTAGCCCCAACAGATGATCTGGCCGGACCAGCCGAGCCCCACGTGCGGGTAGTTCGGGTCGCTGCCGGTCTGGATTGCCCGATTGCTGCCCGTCGGCACGATGCTGAAGTCGGCCACAGTCACGCTCGGCCCGCAGTAGCCGTCGAGGTAGCACTGGCCCTTGAGCCCGCCGGGCTTCTTGTAGGTGCCGTAGCGCGTCACGTCGCTCTGCGCGCCGGGCGCCCAGCCGTAGACCACCTCGGTGTACTCGGCGAGCGGGATGTTGGAGGTGTAGATGGCCGTGCTGCTCGAGTCGGGCATCACGGGCTTGCTCATGGCCTCGTTCTTGATCAGGGCCGCATGCATCTGCGCCGCCCCGCTCGGGTTCTCCGGCGGCTTCATCAGGTTGAAGACGGCCAGCCAGCCGCCGCCGAGGAAGCTCATCTCGCAGTACGCGTCAAAGGGCTGCTGCGGGCCACCGGCGTCCGGATCGAGCGAGTACGTCCCGTCGGCGGCGTTGGGATCGGCCTGCTTGAAGGCCAGGCAGCTCTTGAGCGAGCAGCTCTCGTTGGCCTGCCCGTTGCAGTTGTCGTCCTCGGGCGTCTTGCAGTCCTCACTCTGCTTGGGAACCACCTCGCCCGCGCAGGGGCCCCAGGCCGAGCCGTCGCCGTTGCAGGTCTTGGTGCCGGGCTTGCAGATCCCTTTGCCGAGCGTCTGGATCGGGCCCGAGTAGCAGATCTCCGTGCTGGAGGGCTTGCACGTCCCGACCTGGCACTTGCCGGCCGCGCAGTACTCGCCGGGCTTGCACGCGCTGCCGCAGGAGCCGCAGTTGGCGGGATCCACGCTGGTGTCGACGCACTTGCCCGAGCACTTCGTGGTGCCGCCGGCACAGGAGAGGGCGCACTGGCCCTGGGAGCAGACCTCGCCGGGCTTGCAGGCGCTGCCGCAGGAGCCGCAGTTGGCGGGGTCGAGCGCCGTGTCGACGCACTTGCCGGAGCACAGCGTGGTGCCGGCGCCGCACTGGGAAACGCACTTCTCGGCCTGACACGTCTGCCCCGGGCCGCAAGCGTTACCGCAGCCGCCGCAGTTCTTCGGATCGGTCTCGGTGGCCACGCACTCGCCGCCGCACTTGGTGGTGCCGCCGGCGCAGCCGAGGGCGCACTGGCCCTTGGAGCAGACCTCGCCGATGGCGCAGGCCACGCCGCAGGAGCCGCAGTTGGCCGGATCGAGGTCGGTGTCGGCGCACTTGTTGCCGCACTTGACGGTGCCGCCGCTGCACTTGATGTCACATTTGCCCTTGGAGCAGACTTCGCCCGAGCCGCAGGGCTGGTCGCAGTCTCCGCAGTGAGCCGGATCGAGGTTCGTGTCGACGCACTTACCGGCGCACTTGAAGGTGCCGGCGCCGCAGTCGAAGGCACACTGTCCCTGGGAGCAGACCTCGCCCGGCGCGCAGCCCGCAGCGCAGTTGCCGCAGTTGGCCGGATCGAGGTCGGTGTCGACGCAGCGGTCCCCGCATTTGGTGGTGCCGCCCAGACACGACAGCGCGCACTGTCCCTCGGAGCAGACCGCGCCCGAAGCGCAGGCGCTGTCGCATTCGCCGCAGTGCGCCTTGTCCAGGCTCGTGTCGACGCACTCGCCGCCGCACTTGGTGGTGCCGGCGCCGCAGACGAGGGTGCACTGCCCCGACGAGCAGACCTTGCCCTCGGCGCAGGCCTTGCCGCACTCGCCGCAGTTGGCCGGATCGACCTCGGTCGCCACGCACCTGCCGCCGCACTCGGTCAGGCCCGAGGGGCAGCCGGTCGCGGCGGCCCCGCCGCTCCCGCCGGTGCTCGGGGCGGCGCTAGTGGCCTCGCTGCCGGAGCAGGCGGCCGGGGCAGCGCACGCGGCGAGCGCCACGAGCACGAGGGGGAGGGGGACGCGGGACGCGAGCGGGGGGCGACAAGGGCGTGTCATTGGCGGTGTCCTCCAAAGCCGGGTGCGCTGGCCGGGCCTGGCCGGCGCGAGGCGCCCAGCGTAGCGCCCCTACCGCGAGGTCGGCTAGCCCGACTTTCGCGCCGAACCCCGCAAGGTTTGCTCGTCGGTCGCCGCTCTCGCTCACCCGCCGGCGACCCGCTCGCGCCGCCGCGGGCCACGCCGCAGCTGCTCGGGCTCGGCGTGGCTCGCGGTCGGATCCGAAAGGCAGAGATCCGCCGACGGCGCGGTGCCCACCGTGAGCCGTCCGTCGCGCGCGGCAGCCAGCTTCCCCACGTGCGGGCCGGTCACCACCGAGACGCGCAAGCACGGCGCGCTGACCGCCTCGAAGCCGCGTCCCTTGGCCGATGAGCTCGGTTCCCGCCGGTCCCAGCGCTTGGCCGGCCGGACCGGGACGCGCGGGGATGGTGGGCCTACTTGGCTGCGAGCCGCGCCGGCTCGATGCTGGTCGATCCGCCGGGCGGGAGCACGTCGAGGACCACGGCGGCAACCAGGGACGGGCCGTCCGAGCTCACGTTCCTGATCGTCAGCTCGTGGCCGGGGCCGGCGGTCAGGCGCCGCAGCAGCGCGGGACGATCTGTCCTCCTGTCACTGGCCAGGGCCTGCCCGGATCGATCGTGCAGCAGGAGATCGACGTCCAGAGAGCTGTCGTCTCCCACGGCGAGGACCATGTGCGTGCGTGGCTCGAGATGCAGGCCCGGGATGGTGGCCTCCTGGCCAGGCGTCAACACCGCACCGAGAAGCGCCCACTGGTAGTCCTCCTCGTGGAGCCGCGCGCTCAGCCGCGGCCTCAGCCGCGCAGCCTGCTTCGCGATCTTCGCCACGACGGTGGCAGCGTTCTCGAGGGGCACTGCCCTTGCGCCTTGCCGCATCAGGACCACGGTGCAGAAGCTCGTCGCGCTGGCGTCATGGAGCGCCACGCGGACGACGTGCATTGCGCTCCGGCTCGGCGAGAGCAGCACCGCCGGCGTCGGGTCCGGGAGGTTGTCGCTTGCCAGGATGGGCTTGATCCGCCTATGCGGAGCTCCGCATAGGCGGATCAGGCCCAACTTCACGCTCGGTCGCATCGAGCAGTTCCTTGCGCTTGCGTGCCCGCTGCTCGGCAAGCAACGGGTTGCGGCACACCATCAACCGTTCGTCGGGATACGCCGGGTCGCTGATCTCGCCCATGTCCCGCGTGTCGAACAACGACCTCGTCAGCATCCCCCTGTCGCCGACCAAAACGACACGATTGAGCCCAAGCCGCCCGCGTAGTTTCTGAACCTGCGAAGCCACCGTCTTCGGGTCGCCGAGCTGTCAACGGCCACCGGGCGCCCCTGGCCGTCGCACAGCAGCCCGAAAACGATCTGCAGTTTGTCCTTCTTGCCGTCGCGGTTGTGGCCGAGCTTGGCCAACGGGCAGGTGCGCCTCTCGAAGTAGGTCGACGTCAGGTCGTAGAGCGCCAGCGTGCCGTCTCGCAGATGACGCTTCGCCAGCGCGTCCTCGACGCGCCGCTCATTGCTCCGGTGCCCTTCTGCCCGCCGCAACGCTCGCACCGGGCGCCAGGGCCCAGGCGCGCCGGTAGTAGTAGTCGAGGAACGCGGTGCAGCCCTCGGCGTAGAGTGTCTCGGCCACGCGGTCGGCCTCGTCGATGAAGGCCGCCTCGATCTCGCACAGCGCCGCGGTGATCTCGCCGAGCCTGCCGGTCAGCGCGAGGTGGCGGCAGCCGCACTGGCTCTGGCAGCGGTCCCGCCGCGCGCAGGGGGCGCAGATCTGCTCGACGCGGGCCCGCTCCTGCCGCAGCCGCACGAGCGCCTCCAGGTCCACGCCGCGCTCGACGTGGCCGACGACGCAGCGCCCGTCGTCGTCCTGGCCGACCATCTGGGCGCAAGGGTAGAGCCGGCCCGTGGGGGCGACCGAGAGCTCGCCGCCGCCGAGCAAGCACCGGCTCGGGCAGGGCATGGCGCCCTTCAAGTGCGAGAGGATCTTGGCGTGCAGCGGGGAGACGGGCAGCGCCCGGCCGGCGCGGAACAGCTCCATCCAGGCCTCGCCGGCGGCGGCCAGCCCGCGGCGCAGGTCCGCGATGGCCTCCTCGGTCCACTCGTCGCGGTAGTTGGGGCTGAGCAGCACCTTGAATGGCCCGAGCGGAAGGATGGCGCGCAGGGCATCGCCTAGTGCGTACGCGGTGGACGGCCGGAACACGCTGGTCACGGCGAAGGGAACGGCGGCGGCGCGCAACCGCTCGATGCCGGCCATCGCCGCGTCGAAGCTCCCCCTGCCGGCGGCGTTGACGCGGTAGCGATCGTGCAGCTCGCGCGGGCCGTCGAGCGAGACGTACGCGCTCCAGCGGCGCGGCGGGCCGAGCAGTCCGAGCGCCTCGTCACCGAGCAGCGTGCCGTTGGTGTTGAGCACGAACAAGAGCGACGGGCGCGGCGCAGGCCGCGCAGCCACGGCCGCCTCGACGTAGGCCACGGTCTCGCGCAGCAAGTCGAGATGCAGCAGCGGCTCTCCGCCGAAGAACGAGACGTGCAGATCGTCCCCAGGCCGGCGCAAGGCGAGATCCACCGCGCGGCGCATCGTCTCGGCACTCATCGGCCGCGAGAACTTGTCCCCGTTGTAGCAGTAGGCGCAGCGCAGGTTGCACTGGTGGTCGATGAAGAGCGTAAGCTCCATGGTTCCGAGGGCCGGCAGATCAAGCGCCTGCGCCGCCGCCCGCCTCTTGGTCCGGCCCGGCCTGCGCGGCCCCGGCCGAGCCACCCTCGTCACCGCTTCCTGCCACGCCGCCGCCGCCGGCCCCGGCCGCGCCAGCGCCGCCGTCCCATTCCTCCGGTGCAACGCCGCCGGGCTGGCCCACGTCGCCGCCCGTGTCGTTCTCCCAGGCGATGCGCAAGGCGTCCGCATACACGCGCCCCGTCTGCGCGTCGTCCGGTGATCCTGCCCCATCGTCCGCCTCGACCACCGTGCCGACGCAGCCGAGCGCACCGGCGGCGCATGCCGCTACGAGGGCGAGGGCGCCGAGGCCACGGGCACACGGGTAGACAGGGCTAGTGCGCCGGGCCTGGGGGCGGGGAGGGAGCTTGCTGAGGCTGGCCATGGCGGACTCTCCTTCGTGCTGTTGCAGAGGCATCCTTGCACTGGACGTGCCAGGCCGTGACTCTGCAATTACGGCAGGTTGGCGCAGGCCATGGGCCACCCCCGAACGGCGCTCGGCCCAACGTGTGCCGCGATGAGCCAAAGCGGCGCACGCACGCCGTTCGCCCGGGCCGGCGAGCGTGCTGCGCGACTGGCGCAAGCTCGATGGAGGATAGTATAGAGCACCCATGCCGGAAGACCGAAGGCAGCAGATCCTGGAGCAACTTCGCGCGCGCTGCGGGCCGCGCCAGGGCGACGAGCTGATGGACGAGGGCGCGCTCGGGATGGAGCCGCTCGCACCGCTCGATCTGTCCCGCTGCCACGGCTTCTCCGAGCTGCTGGAGCAGATGTCCCGCACGGCCTTCGGCGGCCGGCGTCTAGGCGAGGCCGCGAACGTGCTCGCGGCCATGGTGCGTGACCCGGATTGCCTCGTCGTGGGGACCTTCTCCGGGGCCATGACCGTGGCGAAGCAGGGGCTGGTGCTGTGCGACATGATCGATCACGGGATGATCGACGTTGTCGTCTCGACCGGCGCGCTCATGGCGCACGGCCTGGTGGAGGCCACGGGCCGAACGCACTTCAAGCCCTCGCCCGAGCTGAGCGATCGCGACCTGTTCTACGCCGGCTTCAACCGCATCTACGACACGCTTGAGCTGGAGCGCAACCTCGACGACCTGCAGAAGATCTTCGCCGCGCTGCTCGCCGGTTGGCCTGAGCGTGAGGTGGCGAGCTCGCACCGACTTTGCGCTCTCTTGGGCAAGCACCTGCTGGAGCAGGCCCCGGGCCGCGCCATCGTCAAGAGCGCGGCGCTGCGGGCGGTGCCCATCTACGTTCCCGCCTTCTGCGACTCGGAGCTCGGTCTGGACTTCGCCCTGCACAACCGCGCGCGCCGCGCGCGCGGGCTGCCTCCCGTGCGCTTCGATCCCTTCGAGGATCTGGAGGACTTCACCCGCCGCATCCAGGAGGCGCCCCGCATCGGCATCTTCACGATCGGGGGCGGAGTGCCGCGCAACTGGGCGCAGCAGGTCTGCCCCTACCTCGATCTCATCGAGCGGCGCCTGGGCGAGAGCGTGCCGCAGCAGCGCTATCGCTACGGGGTGAGGATCTGCCCCGAGCCGGCACACTGGGGCGGACTGAGCGGCTGCACCTACGCCGAGGGCGTCTCCTGGGGCAAGTTCCTCCCCGAGAGCGACGGCGGCAGGTACGCCGAGGTCCACGCCGACGCCACCATCGCCTGGCCGCTGCTCGTCGCGGGCGTGCTCGAGCGGCTCAAGGCGAAGCCCTGAAGCCGGCACCGCGGCGCACTCAGTGGCGCCCGCCGCAAGTTCGCTGACGTATGGGCGGCGGGCGCCACTTCGCGGGGAAGGCCCCGCCGCTTGCAGATGCGGCCCTTCGGGCCGCGCAAGCGGCGGGCCCTCCCCGCGGGCCCTACCGGGGGAGGCGGGGCGCCGCCTCCCCCGGACCCCCCACCCGCGTGGCGCGTCCGGTCCGAATACGTCACCGTACTTCCGGGACGCGCCACTCAGCCGCCCAGGCAGCCGCAGTCGCCGCCAATGTACTTGTGGCCGCTCGCGCCGTTCGTCTTGCAGCACTCCGAGCACTCGTCGCTCGACTTGGCGCCCTTGCAGGCGCCGGTGGCGGCGGCGTTCTCCTTGCAACCCAGCGCCGTCGCGGCGCACAGCGCCGCCAGCACGATCGTGGCGGTCCATCCCATTCGCTCCATGCTCCTTGCTCCTCTCGCGCGGTCGTTCGCCGCGCGCAGAGACCATACACCAGGGGGCGCGGTGTCGGGGCCGCGGCCGACTCGCCCCGCGCGTCACAGCGGAGTATCCTCCCGTCGTGAGCCACACCGCCGCGCCGCTGCCGGAGCCCATCGCCCGCGCCTTGCGCATTCTGCGCCGGCAGCGCTGGATTGCCCGCGAGGCGCTGGGGCACGATCCGCCCGGCTGCAAGCACCATCCTGAGGAGGCGAGTATGGAGGAGAACCTGCGGCGTGTGCTCGCCGCCATCGAGCGGGCCGGGGCGAGTTGGGCTCTGGTCGGCGCCGAGGCCGTCAACCTGTACGTCGGCCCGCGCGCGACCGAGGACTTCGACCTGGTCGTGGCCGCGGGGGGCTTTGAGGCGGCGCTGCGGGAGATCCGCTTGGAGTTCAACGGGCCGCCCGAGGTGGACATCGGGGCGGCGGTTCGCCTGCCGACGCTGGCGATCGATCTCATTCGTTCGAGCTGCCACGAGCTGTTCCGCATCGCCATCGACCGGGCCCGGCCGGCTGGCCCGATGCGGGTGCCCCCGCCCGAAGTCGTGATGGCCCTCAAGTTCCTGTCGTCGATCAGCCCCTGGCGGCACGAGGACGATCGCAAGCAGGACGCGCTCGATCTGATCCGCGTCTACCGCGCCGTGGGGCGCGAGGGAGACCGCGCCGAGCTGCTGCGCCTGGGCGGCCTGGCCTACCCCGGCGCGGAGCGGGAGCTCGGTGAGCTGCTGGGCAAGATCGACCGCGGCGAGCCCATCACGATCTGAAATCCATCACCGCGCGCAGCACCTTCACCTGGGCCGCGATCGCCGCCTCGGCATGGCCGCTGCGGTAGACGGCCTGGAGCAGGGGCGAGGCGTTGACCTCGATCACGGCCGCGGCGCGCGGGTCCTCGCCCGGCCGCGCTCCCTTGAAGTCGATGCCGAAGTGCCGCAGCCCGAGCGCCCGGCCGACGGCGCAGCCGTGCTCCAGCCAGTCGGCCGGGATCTCGGGCAGCAGCGCGGCGCGGGCCCAGCGGTTCAGGTTCAAGATGTCCGCGCCGAAGTCGATCTCGACGCCCGCAGCGAGCACGCCGGCGGCATCGTAGCCGCGACCGATGACCCGCTCGCGCCAGAGCGGATCGACCTCGGCGCGCTCCCAGATCTCGGCGCCGGCGTAGCGCGGATCCTCGCGCGCGAGCAGGGCGCGCAGCGTAGCGCGGCCGTCGCCCCGCACGCGCAATGGCACACGCTCGTAGCCGAGCAAGTATTCGCCATCGAGGAAGTCCAGGCGCACGTCGGGGCCCGCGATCCGCTCCTGCACGAGCGCGATGTAGTCGATGCTCCAGATCCGGTCGATGGCCGCTTCCAGCTCCGCCAGATCGCGCACGAGGGCAACCTCGCGGCCGTGCGACTGGCGGTTGGGCTTGACCACCACCGGGTAGCCGTGCTCCGCAGCGAAGCGTCGCGCCGGCGCCGTTCCAGCCCGGTCGCGACAGGGCCCGGCGAGGAAGTAGCCGGGCCGCAGGCAGCGCTCGGTGCCCGGCGTGCGGAAGCCACGCCGGGCGAGCACCAGGCCCGTGTAGTGCTTGTCCTCGGCTATGCGCGCGGCCACCGCGTCGTTCAGAGGCGAGCGGCCGCCCAACATGGTGATGCTCCGGCCGCCGCCGGCGAGCTCGAAGAGGTAGCCGAACTCCGGATCGAGCGTGGTGGCGTGCAGGCCCAGGCGGCGGGCCGCCTCGATCTGGAGCGCGACCGCAGCGGGGTGCTCGGAGGGCGACAGGGACGGCTGGTCGGGGGGAGCGCAGGCCACGCGCTGACGCTAGCCAGGCTCCGGCTCCAGCGTCTACACTGCCGAGCCATGGCCGAGCTCACGCCGAAGGAGAAGACGGTCGCCTACGTCGGGGTAGGTCTCTGGGCGCTGGGCTGCCTGGTCGGCTTCCTCATTCAGTTCTACTTCGACTTCATCGCCGTGCTCATGGGGCCGCACGCCGCCAGCATCCTCGTCGCCCAGTTCGTGGGCGCGGCCATCGCCCTGCCGGCCTGCTTCGTCTACATGAGCGTGCCCCTACTCATCGACCGCTTCGAGCCGGAGCCGTGGTGGTGCCTGGCCATGGCTTGGCTCTGGGGCATCTTCGGCGCGGGCGGCATCGCCATGGTGATCAACACCCTCATGGGCCACATTGGCGGGGCGGTCGCCGGCGAGGTGGGCGAACAGGTCATGGGCGCGGTCATCAGCGCGCCCCTGGTCGAGGAGTCGACCAAGGCCCTCGCCGTGCTCGGCATGTTCCTGTTCCTGCGCCGGCAGTTCGACGGCGTCGTGGACGGCTTCATCTACGCCTCCTTCGCCGGCCTGGGCTTCGCCTTGAGCGAGAACATCAGCTACTACGCCCGCGGACTGCTGACCGACTCGCTCGGCTTCCAGGTGCCCCTGCGCGGCATCCTGCGGCCCTGGAACCATCCCTTCTACGCCGCCATCACCGGCATCGGCCTGGGCATCGCCCGCGAGACGACCAAGAGCTGGGTGAAGGTCGTGGCGCCGGTGGGCTGCTTCCTGCTCGCCGGCACGCTGCACGCCGTGTGGAATGCCCACGGGCTGGTCGCCGCGCTGCTCGGCATCGGCGGCGCCGGTCCCATGGTGATCATGATCCTGCTCTTCTTCACGATGATGCTGTGCCTGGTCGGCATCGTGATCTACTTCGTGGTGCGCGAGGGCCGCACCCTGCGCTCCTTCCTGCGCGACGAGGTGGCGATGGGCACGCTGACCGAGGACGAGGTCCGCCTCATCGTGTCGCCCTTCGGCCGGCTCAAGGCGCGCTTCGGCCCGGGCGGCAAGACCGGGGCCGACTTCGTCAAGGCCGCCGTCAGGCTCGCCATGTGCAAGTG
>JACQWT010000100.1 GCA_016209145.1 Deltaproteobacteria bacterium
GCCGCTCGTCGGCCCGGGCTACGTGGGCGTGGCAGGGCGGTTCTAAATCGTACCCGTTCACGGCATTTCCGTGCCAGCAACGACGGCTCGCCGAGTCGGCCGCGATCGCGGGGCAGGGGTGACGCGCCCGAAGGGCGCGTCGGGACCCCAACCCTGTCCCGAAGGGACGGACTTTCGTCCTCGGCCCGGGTCCTCGCGTACAGGAGTACGCTGCGGCCCGGGCCTCCGGGCGCGCTCGCGCTCGCGGCCGCCTGACGAGCCGGGGGGGAGAAGGCGTGAACGCATACTCAAATTCGGGGCCGAGGGGGGTACATCGCCTGCCGGCGATGTGCTACTACGCACCCGGCCGGCGCGGGGACCCTGGCCCTCGTGCGCCCGCAAAGGAGTAGCCCATGCGCACTCGTTTCGACCAAGGGGACGACCCTGACGTGCACGCCGTCGTGGCGCAGTACCGCGATGCCGTGCGCAAGAAGCTCCGCTGGGTGGGCCCGGGCGCCGCCGGCATCGTCCTGGTCCTGCTGCTGCTCTCGAGCCTGTACAGCGTCGAGCCGGGCGAGATCGGGGTCGTGCGCACTTTCGGCCGGGAGACGGCCAAGACCGGCCCGGGGCTGCACTTTGCCTTTCCCGTCGCGCAGCGGGTCGACGTCGTCAACGTGGAGAAGATCCGCCGCATCGAGGTCGGCTTCCGCGGCGACAAGCGCATCGACGAGGAGGCGCTGATGATCACCGGCGACGAGAACATCGTCGAGGCGCAGGTGATCGTACAGTATCGCATCACGGACGCGCACAAGGCCCTGTTCCACCTGCGCGATCCGGACAAGGCGCTGCAAGACGCAACCGAGATCGCCCTGCGCGCCGTGGTGGGCCTGAAGGACATCGACGACGTGCTGACCAAGGGCCGCGAGCAGGCCCAGGGCGAGACGCGCAAGATGCTCCAGGGTCTCATGGACCTGTGCCAGAGCGGCCTGCTGGTGACCGAGGTCAAGCTGCAGGTGGTCGACGCCCCGGACGAGGTCAAGGACGCCTTCCACGACGTCGTGCGCGCGCGCGAGGAGAAGGAGCAGAAGATCAACTCGGCCCGGGGCTACACCGCCGACCGCATTCCCAAATCGCGCGGCGAGGCGCAGAAGATGCTGCGCGCCGCCGAGGCCTACAAGGAGCAGCGCATCCTGCAAGCCAGGGGCGACGCCGCCAAGTTCGACTCCGTGTTCGCCGAATACGAGAAGGCCAAGGATGTCACGCGCGAGCGGCTGCACCTGGAGACGCTCGAGCGGATCCTCGGCAAGGTGGAGAAGAAGATCCTCATCGACGGGCAGGTCGGCCGCAACTTGCTGCCCGTCCTTCCCCTGGGCGGACTGCTGGGGACGACTTCGGCCGCGGCGCCGGGAGGGCGGTAAGATGTCGAAGAGCACCACCATCCTGGTCGTCCTGCTCGTCTCCCTGGGCGTGCTCTACTCGGCCACGGTCTTCGTGGACGAGACCGAGAGCGTGATCATCACCCAGTTCGGCGAGTACAAGCGCACCCTGCGCGAGCCCGGCTTGGCCTTCAAGGCTCCCCTGGTCCAGACCGCCATTCGCGTCGAGAAGCGCATCCTGACGAGCGACGCGCCGCCCGAGGAGTACTTGACGCTCGACAAGAAGCGGCTCGTCGCCGATCCCCTCACCCGCTGGAAAGTGAGCGACCCGCTTCTTTACTACAAGAGCGTACACGAGGAGGTGATGGCCCAGCGGCGGCTCGACGACCTCGTGCTCTCCGAGTTGCGCCAAGAGCTCGCCCTGTACAACTTCGGCGACATCGTGGGCGGCGCCCGCGGGCCGCTGATGGAGAACGTCACGCGCCGGACCGCCGAGCGCGCCAAGGAGTTCGGCATCGAGGTCGTGGACGTGCGCATCAAGCGCGCCGATCTGCCACCCCAGGTGCGGCAGAGCGTGTTCGCCCGCATGCAGGCCGAGCGCGAACGGCAGGCCAAGGAGTACCGCTCCGAGGGCCAGGAGGAGGCCGACAAGATCACCGCTGCGGCCGACAAAGAGGCGACGATCATCCTGGCGCAGGCCTACGAGCAGGCGCAGAAGCTGCGCGGCGAGGGTGACGCCACGGGCACGAAGATCTACGCCGACGCCTACGGCCGGGATCCGGAGTTCTACGCCTTCGTGCGGGGCCTGGAGGCATACGAGCGGGCGATCGATCAGAACGCCACGCTCGTGCTCTCGACCGACGAGAAGCTGTTCCGCTACCTGACGAGGCCGGCAGAGGCCAAGAAGTAGCCGCGGCCCGGCAGCGCCGGGCGGGAGAGAGGCGACATGAGCGCTCGCTTTTTCTGGTTGTACGCGGCGGCGGCCGCTGCGCTCGCCCTGGGCGCCGCCTGCGGTGGTGACGACGAGGAGACGGTGGCCAAGCCGAAGCCACCGGAGCAAGGCGGCCAGGGCCCCGGGGGCGCGGGCGGGGCCGCGCCGGGCGGCAAGCTCCCCGGCCAGCACTGTGACTGTGACGCCGACTGCCAGGGCGAGGGCGCGCTGTGCCTGCTCGGCATGTGCGTGCTGCGCGCCGCGGGCCCGTGCGCCGCGCCGGCCAGCGAGGCCGGCTGCGCGCCCGGCTTCCTGTGCTTTGGCGCGGACATCCTGCCCGGTGCCGGCACCTGCTGGCCCCTGTTCGATCCCAAGGTCTGCGAGGGCGTGCAGAACCGCTTCGGCGTATGCTCGCCGGTTCGCGGCGAGACGTGCGACGGCGCCTGTGGCAGCGCCTGCGCGCCCGACTCCGTCCCGGACAAGGCGGCCGGCGCGGCCTGCACGCAGGACAGCCAGTGCGATCTGCCCGAGCCCACCTGCTACAGCGACAAGGGGCTGGGCGAGCCCAACGGCTGGGTCCAGGGCTACTGCTTGATGTTCGGCTGCGAGAAGGACGAACAGTGCGGTGCCGGGGCCGGCTGCTTCCCCGTGGCCTCCGACGGCTCGGGCGTGTGCATGAACCGCTGCCAGATGGACCTCGACTGCCGGCCCGGCTACGTCTGCCGCGCGCTCGAGGACGCGCCCGGGCAGATGTGCTTCGCCGGCTGCGACGCGGCAGCCACGTGCCCCCAGGGTTACCTGTGCCTGCCCGTGAGCGAGAAGAGCTCGCTGTGCGTGGACGAGAAGATCGCCTGCACGCCGGACAACGTCTACGGCTGGTGCCCGGAGGGAAGCTGGTGCGACGGCGGCAAGTGCAACGACCAGCCATTTGCCTGCGACGGCGAGCCTGACGCGCTCGAGCCCAACGACAGCCTGGAGCAGGCGGTCAAGGCCCCGGCGGGCGACACGATGGGGCTGACCCTGTGCCAGGACAACGAGGATTGGTACGCGGTCACGGTGCCGGCCCAGACGCTGGTGCGGGTGGGCATCCGCTTCCAGAACGCCGCGGGCGACATCGATCTGGTCGTCTACGACGCCCAGGGCGTTCTCGTGGGCTCGCGCATCGGCACGATCTACCCCTACGCGAGCAAGGACAACCGCGCCTACGAGACCGGCACCGAGTACTACGGCCTGTACTCGGAGAAGGGGGGCGCCAAGTACTACCTGCGCGTCGTGGGCTTCAAGGACGCCGAGAACCTCTACAGCCTGCACGTCGACGAGTTCCCCTACGTGGACGGAGCCGACTGCCAGGAGGCCGGCTACAGCTTCGCGCAGTGCACGGGCGAGGGGGACGAGGGCAAGGGTCTACTCCCCTTCCCCTTCCCCGACCCCGACGACGGCTTCGTTGGCGCGAACTACCTCTGGGACACGGTCTCGAACTACCGCTTCGCCCGGCGCGAGCTCATCATGCTGGTGCGCCACGCCTTGCACCGGACGTACGAGATCTGGCCCGACGCCCCGCCGCTTGGGATCATCGACATCTGCCAGATCGACGGAGTGACTCCCGGCTACGACGTGGGCGATCCGCGCCACCCCGAAACGACCCACGACCAGGGCGGCAACGCGGACCTCGCTTACTTCCAGACCGACGGCTCGAACGCGGCGCAGATCGTCTGCGGGGACGGATCCACGCACGCGGACGGCTACTGCTCCCCGGCGGCCAAGGACAAGCACATCGTCGACCTCGAGCAGCAGGCGTTCTTCATGGCCCAGCTCTACAGCTCGAGCCGGGTGCGGGTCATAGGCATCGACAAGGTCATCGGCCCACTCGTGGCCGAGGCGGCGAAGCAGCTCGCGGCGCTGCCGGACGGCGATCCGAAGAAGATCACGACGGGCGAGCTCAATGGCTTCTCGGGCAAGATGGCCTACGGCTCGGGCTGGCCGTATCACCACCACCACATCCACGTCAGCCTCAAGTGGTGGACGGGCAACGACGTCGCACCACCCGCGGAGCCCATTCACCGGATGGAGCGGCGGGGTGCGGCGGCGCGCCGGGGCCGGACGCTGGCCTTCTTGCCATGATTCTGCTCGGCAGCTTCCTGCATCATGAGGCGCTCGCCGAGATCCTCGGCCGGGCACTCGAGGACCGGATGCGCCCGGGCGACGGCCGGCGCCTGAAGCTCATCGTCAACCTCAACTCCTACGTGGTGCGCCTGTACGCCGACTGGTTCGCCGAGCGCCTGTTCCGCAACGTGCTCGGCGAGGGCGTGCAGAGCCGGCGCGTGCACACCAAGGGAGCGTTGAAGGACCTCATCGTCGCCAACCCCCACTACACCGACGAGCGCATTCGCGAGCTCATCGCCCGCTACCGCCGCTTCCCGGAAGACTACTACCGGGAGACCCCCTACGAGGGCCTGATCTTCACCACCGGGGATCCGCCGCGCGACGCCGGCTCGCGGCGCATCAAGCGCATCCGCCGGATCGCCGAGAAGTGTGCACGCCGGCTCATCGACTACATGCTGGAGCAGATCCGCCGCCGCGCCGACGAGCTGGCGGGCGAGCGAGCCCTGCGCCGCGGCATCCCCAAGGACCAGCTCATCACGCCCCACGAGGAGATGGTGGCGGAGTTCGCCCATGCCGAGCGCCGCGTGCTCAAGGCCATCCGCGACGGCCTGTTCGTGGCGGCCATGCCCCACTTCTACATCGACGACATCGTGGGCATCCGCGTGGTCACGACTCCGGCCAGCGCCCAGCGCGTGGACGACTACCTCGTCTCGTGCGCCGACTTGTCCATCGTCGACCAGAAGCAGTTCACCGGCGAGTTCTCCGGCAGCAACCGGGTAGTGGCCTGGCGCCTGCCCAAGGACGAGCTGTGCGCCCATCCGCCGGATGAGTCGGTCTGCAAGATGCTGATGGCGCGGGGCGTCGAGGGCGGACCGGCCGAGATCGCGGCCGCGTACGACGAGTTCATTCGCACCGATCCGGGGCACGTGCGCTTCGAGATCCTGACCCTCGACTACGGCCAGCTCCTGGAGAGCGAGGTGGGCCGCAGCATGCACGAGGAGCACATCCGCGCGCAGCGCGAGAAGACCGAGTACTCGGGCCGGCTCGCCCAGAACGTCGAGTCGCTGATGATCTACCTCTTTGCCTTCGCCGGATCCGCGCTCACGGATCTGGGAGCCCCGCGCATCAAGCTGCGCGGCACCTACCTGCCCGAGTACTTGGAGGGCCTGCTCCAGGAGCTCTACGCCCCGGGCGCGCCGCCGATGGGGCTGACGTTCTGAGGGACCCGCTCGACCTCCAGCACGTGCGCCGGCAGCTTGTGCGTCAGCCCCCGCCCCGTCCTCAGCTCGCGCTCTCGCCTGCGGCGTTCCCGGGAGAGCTTGCGCCAAGACGTGGGGAGTCAGAACAGGTAGCCCTGGTAGTACGCGCTGCGACCAGAGCCCCCAGGGGCTGGCGCAACCGGTGCATCGTGGCCCACCCCGACGTCTTGCGGCGGCCGCCGGAGCGCGGGTTCACTCATCGTTGCGGACAAGCCGCCTCAAGCGATCATCGAAACCACGAAGATCGCCCTCGTTGTATATGCATACGGTTATCTCTTTCTGGTAGTCCGCGCTTGAGGTGTGCTCGTGGTTCCCGGCCGAGTACTCGCGTTGGAGCAATGCACTAAGGCGGTCCCGCAGCTCCACCGCCTCGGAGCGGAGAAGAAAGAGCGTGACCATATTAAGCGCCTTGTCGCTGCCCTCGTCAAGGATACGCATCGAACGCCCTCGCTGCTTGCTAGTACGGTGGCACGTCAGTCGGGTAGATCTGGCCCGAGTTGACCCACGCACCATTGATGAGCTCCTCGACATGCGCATGCGGACTGAGGTGCGCACCCGTCCTGAGCATATCGAACCGCACCTTGCGGAGCCCGTCCTGCGAGAGGAAGATCTTGTCTCCGGCCTTGTTCGTTATCACGCGGTAGTTCGGCCCCAGCCACTGCCTCACGGCGTCCGTCACCTGATTGACGCCCGTGCCGCAGACTTTTGCCTTGGCCGCGGCAACAATAGCTCCTCCCGAGAGGCCGCTGAGACTCCCGAGCCCGAGCGTAGCTCCACCGGCCCACCACCCCAGCTCGCCAAGAAGCGCTCCGCCGAGGGCCCCCCACCCCCAGGCGCCGACGAAGCCGTCAACGGACGCATCACCGATGTCCACGGTGGAAGCGTAGTAGATAATGCCGATCGACCCGCCGAGGACGGCACCGAGCGCAAAGACAGCGGGGGTCAGGCCGCGCGGATCGATGCGGTTGACGGGATCGCTGCGGTTGTAGGCGTAGACGTTGAGACCGCCAGCGAAGAGGATCGGATCCTTTGCCGTCCACCTGCCGACCTCGGGATCGTAGTCCCGTGCGCCGAAGCGTACCAGGCGCGTGTCAGGGTCGTAGAGCCCGCCCGCGAAGCCGAAGGGCTGGAAGCCGGGGTTGGTGTCCACCAGCACGTTGCCCCAGGCGTCGTAGTCGAGCCGCTGGACCACGTTCCCGGCCGGGTCGACGACCAGCCGTACGCTGCCCAGGTGGTCCGTCACCATCCGGTAGGCGGTGAAGCCCTTGACCAGGTAGTCGGGGACGTGGGCCTTGGTGCCATAGACGAATCGTGACTCGACCTCGTAGCCGTTGGCCTTGAGCTCGGCAGTAGGACCGATCCCGCCGCCGTAGAGCCATCCCTTCTTCAGCACACCGCCCACCTTCTTGCCCACACGGCGGTTCAGGCCGTCCACCAGGTACTGGATGCTCGTGCCAGTGGGGAGGCTCACGGCACGCAGGTTGCCAAGCACGTCGTAGTTGTAGCTGGTGGCGCCGGACGGACCGGTCTTGTACGACAGCTCGCCCGCCGCAGTGTAGCCGTAGCTCGTCGAGCCGTGCGCGAGCAGACGGTCCTGGGCATCGTATGTGGCCGCGATCGATTCGCCCGAGAGGCTCACCTGCGTGCGGTTGCCATTGGCGTCGTAGCCGTACTGGGCGGCCAGCGCACAGCTCACCTGGTCGCAACTGCCGTTGCCTTCGTAGACTTCTGCCAGGTGGCCGGCATCGTCGTAGCGGTACTCACGGCCCACGGTGGCGCCCAGAACTAGCTCGGTCGAGAGCACGATGCGGCCGAGGTCATCGTAGGTGTAACGAGCGTCGTAGAACGGAGAGCCGGAGCGCGCCGCGACGTGCCCCGTTAGCTCGGCGTAGCCGTCGTACGTGAAGGTATCAGCGATGCTGCCGAGGGATGTTGCCGCCACGAGCCCGGTCGCGGAAACGCGGGTGATGCTGAGAGCGCCCGCCTGGGTGAGCAGGCCGTCGGGCTCGCCATAGCCGTAGGAGATGACGTTCCAGCCGAGCTGCTCGTCGGTCACACGCAGGTCGTCGTTGTAGGCCAGCGCTAGCTTCCCGCTCACGGGCCCCGACCACCTGATCGATTCGACGAGGCTGCCGCTGTAGGTGAAGTCTAGGAGTCTGTCGGAGAAAAAACTAAGTGCGCGGAATTGTTCGGTTCCAGCGTCAGAGTAAAGTGAGCGATTTCGATAACTTGGACCATTTCGAGCACGCTTTCTCCGACACACTCCTAGCGTGACGCCGTCGGGGCTGGCAGCAATGCGCTGGAGCTTGCCCGGCGTAGCGGCGTACTTGGAGAAGTAGCTGTACTGGAGGAGGCCGGAGGGCAGGGCGAGCTTGGCGAGCCGGCCGGCGTCGTCGTGGGCCGGATCGACGGTCAGCAGGTCGGGGCGCGTCACGAGCTCGAGCTCGCTGTCAAGGCTGTAGTCGAGCAGGGTCTGGTGGCCTGGCAGCCCAATGCTCGGGGCGGTGTAGCTCGCCACGAGGTCGCGCGGCTCGTACCCGAAGCGGTGAACCTGCTCCGGCTCGAACGCCGGTGGCGCGCCAGGCTGGGCCAGCTTCGTCAGGTTGCCGTTCTCGTCGTAGACAAAGCGTACCCGCTCCCCGTCGGGGAACGTCTTGGAGGTCACCCTGCCGACGGCGTCGTGGGTGAACTGCACAACCTTGCCAAGCGGGGCCTTGATGGTCTCGATCTGGCCCAGCGCGTCGTAGAAGTACTCGTACTTGCGCCCGCCCTGCGTGGTGCTCTTCAGCCGCCCCTTGAGGTGTTCGGGCTCCCAGATGTCGTAGTAGGCGAACTCCGTCGGCAAGACGCCCTGGACCTCGATTCTGGTCGGCCGGCCGACGGCGTTCAGCTCTACCAGCGTCTTGCGGCCGGTGGGCGTCGTGCGCGTGATCCGCGGCGCGGGCCCGGTGCCGTCGAACAGCGCGGTGAACGTCTTGCCGTTGACCGTTTCGGTCTCGGTCAGGGTCTTGAGGCTCAGCGGGTCATGGGCAACGGCCAGGCTCACGCTGCGGGCCGTCTTGACATTGAAGGTCTTGCCGCCGGTCTTCACGGTCACCGTCTCGGCCAGCGGAGCCAGTATCCCGAACCGTGGATCGGGCGCCCGGGTAAGCGCGATGCTCGTGCCATCCGCCAGCTCGGTCACGACCGTGGCGTCTTTGGCGAACGTCGCCGCGGCCGTCAGACCGTCCGGCGCCGTGACCCTCTGGCGCAGTCCCTCGGGCGCCGGCAGCAGGTCGTAGACGCTCTTGCGGCCGAGCGCCGTGGTCACCGTGACAGACTCCTTGTACTCTGCGGGCCACTGCTGCCGCTGGAAGGTCTGGAAGCCGCCGGCCGAGTCCTCGGCACTGATGAGCGCGCCCGCGTCGTCGTAGCCGTAGCTGTAGCTGTTGCCGCGCGGCAGCGTCCGGCTCTTCAGGAGGCCCCCCGGGTAGTACGTCATCGACACCGTCTCGCCCGCGGGGTTAGTGATCGACGCGACGCCGCCCAGCTCATCGTAGCCGAGCTGCGTAGCCAGCCCGGACGGCGAGCGAATCGAGGTCGGGACGCCGTTCTCGTCTCGCTCGATGGTCGTCACCCGGCCGTCGACGTCCCTGATTGTGACCAGCAGTCCGTCCGAGTCATAGCCAAAGGTCCTGAGGACGACGTTGGTGAGCGCGTCATGGGTGCGGACGTGCCTGTCCGTCACCTCGCTGAAGACGTAGTACTGGCGGCCGTCGCGAGAGGGAAACACCACTTCGCTGTGCGATTCCGGCCGCGGCGGAGCAATCGCCCACACGCGGCTCGCGCTCCCGTCGACCAGGTACAGCCGGCCGTCCGCACCAAAGGCGAAGTTCCCCCTCGAGTCGGAGAAACGGTGCCGCAGGGCCGGGCAACCGTCCCGCTGACAAGCCTCCAGAATCGGACCACTGTATCCAGCCGCGCGCGTGATGATGCCCTGCGGATCTACCCTCCGAAAGACCCCAAAGGAGAAGGTCCCCGATGGCGGAGCCCAGCCGTTCAGCCACACGCTCCCGTCCAAGCCGACCGCGAGATACCGCGCATGCACGGTCGCATCGCGCGCATGTCCACCATCTCCGGCGTCACCCTGGAGCCAGTTGTACGTGCCCGTCCCGGCCACCGTAGCGATCGTGCCAGAGCTCGAGACGTGGCGAACGCGGCTGTTGCCCTCATCGGCGATGTACAGCCCTCCTTGGCCGTCGAGCGCGATGTCCATGGGAGAGCGAAGCTGCGCCAGCCGGGCGGGCCCGCCATCGCCGCTGAAGCCCTGAATGTTCGGCGTACCGGCTACGCGGTAGAGCCGCCGGTCCGGACCGATGCGCATCACCGTCGCCCACGTATCGGAGAAGTAGACGCTGCAATCCGGTCCGGCCGTGATGGTAAGCCCGTAGATGCCCCCGAGACAGAGATCGACGTCCAACGCGGGCGTCCCGTCCGGGCTCTCGTCAGCACACGAGGCGAGCGGGCCGCCGCCTCCCGCCCATCTTTCCAGCGGCTGGCCCGGCCGGTAGCGCAGAAGGATGGTGTCGCCGACCCCGCCGCCGGTGGCATAGTCCGAGAGGATGAAGAGCGAGCCGTCGCAGGCGAGGGCCAAGGAGTGGGGATAGCCGATGTGCTTCTGGATGTCGGTCGGGAAATCGCAGTAGTAGTATGGCAGGGGATAGCGCTGGGGCGAGCCAATGTAGGTCGAAATAGTCCCGCTGGTGTCTACCTTGCGGACGCGGCAGTTGTCGGCGTCGGCGATGTACGCGGCGCCGTCGGGGCCGATGGCCACATCGCTGGGCACGGCGAGCTTCGCGGCGCTGGCCGGGCCGCCGTCGCCAGAGAAACCGTACTCGCCCGTGCCGGCCACTGTGCTGATGGTCAGGCCGAGGCCGCGCCGCAGCAGTGCATTCTGGGCTTCCTTGGCGGCGTCGCCGAAGGAGATCTGCGTGCCGTTGCCGAGGTAGAGGACGTTGGCGCGCGGGTCGTAGCTGTGGTGAACGTCGAGGCTGATGCCGCCGGGGAGCTGCTTCACGGTCTCGCTGCGGCCGATGTAGCCACTCCAGGAGCGCGACAGGGCGTACTCGGCGCGCGCCGGGACGAGCGCCAGTCCCGGCTGGTCACCGAAGTTGCCGAAGGGATCGACCGCCGCGTACGTCGTGTCGTACACGTAGTACAAGCGGGTGGTCAGCGGATGCAATCCGCTCGTGCGCCGGCCGTAGGCGTCCAGGCCGTCCCAGGCGAAGTCGATCTGCTGGCTGGGCCTGGGCGAAAAGCTGTGCGCGAACTGCCGCCCGGCTACGTCGATTTCCAGGTCTACGCGCTTCAGATTGGCCGACGGGTTCGGTCCTGTCAGAGGGATGGTGACCCTGGCGCCGGTGAAACCGGGCACGCGGTCGCTGCGGTAGTGGAGCTGGTAGGGCGCGCCAGGCAGCTCGAATGACTGCTGCAGGACGGTATGGTTGACGTCGATGGTGCACGCCCCCTCGACCTCGCACGGCTCGTTGACCCAGCCGAGCAGGGAAACGGTGGATACGTTCGGGTCATCGACCGGGTCATCGGGGTCTTCTCCTGGACCTGGCCCGGCCGGTACCCAGCCGTAGTTGCAGTCAAGGGGCGTGAAGTGCATGAGGGGCACCCGCCACAGGGTGCGCCCCACGGCGTGGTGCTGGACAAGCTCGGCGCGCTCGGCCTCGGTGATCCCGATGGCCTCCAGCTCCGAGGCGTCTTCGGCCACGCCGTCGCCATCGATGTCAAGCTCGGCGCGGCCTCCCCAGATGGCCACGATGAGGATAACACGACCGCTCGGCGAGGGCGTCCAGCAGCCGTTGGTGCGCTGGTAGTAGCCGGTGGGCACGGGGGTGCCGACGGGGAGGCCAAGGAAGTTGTCGACGTACATCAGCACGGGTTGGTTGAAGTCCACCCGCAAGGCGCCGGCCTGCACGGCTTCCTCGACGCTCAAGTCCACGGCATAGGTGTAGGCGCTTTGCGGCGGCAGCTCGGCCGGCATGGCCTTGGGGCCGCAGGAGCCGACCGTGTACTCCGTGCCGCGAACGTGCAGCGTCGTGAGCGGGTAGGTGACGGAGCCTCCGGGGTCCATGACCATCTGCGCCGTCGTTCCAGGCGCAAAGAGCAGCATCACCTGCCGTTGTCCGTCCTGGTCCGCCACGGCCGAGCCCACCGCGATCTGAAACTCGGGTGTGCTCGCGCCTAGCTCGATCGTGCCGACCATAGGATCGTAGGGCGTGAGCACGACGTCGGGAAGCATGGAGAAGTCTTGCCAGGGCGGGGTGACGTGGCGGTCAACGGGCAGGTAGCCCGGAGCCTCGTAGCGCACCACCAGCGGGCCCCCACCGTTGACCATCAGGTCGAACATCCCGTTCGGCCGGCTCAGGGTCGAGCCGAGCTCCGGGTGCTCGGCGACGCGAACCTGAACGCCCCCGAGCGGAGCTCCGTCGCAGCTCGTCACAAGGCCGCGCAGCACGGCGGCACGCCGTGGCGCGAATGCCTCAGGCAGCGCACCGGTCTGCACCGCGCCCGGACCGGAAAAGAGGAACGAGTGGTCCCGGAAGAACGAGAAGCGCGTCGCGTCGAGCGGCGGCGCGACAATGCCGGGCTCGGGCGGCCCGGTGCTGCAGCTTCCCAGGCCATCGCAGACGTTGCCAGCGCCGCAGGGACTGCCGGCCGGAAGCGGGAAGTGCTCGACGCCGTAGTTGGGATCGCAGGTGTCGGCCGTGCAGTCGTTGCCGTCATCGACCAGCGGCGGGCTGCCAGCCGCGCACAGCCCAGCGCCGTCGCAGATCTCCTGGCCGTTGCACAGATTGTTGTCGGCACAAGGCGTCCCCGGGGCCGCCGGCGCGTGGGTGACATTGCCCGTCGCGGGGTCGCAGGCGTCAACAGTACAAGGATTGCCGTCATCCACTGGGACGGGCGTGCCTGCCAAACACTTGCCCAGCGCGTCACAGCTCTCCTCGCCATTGCAGGGGTCGGAATCCGAGCACGGAGCGCCTTCCGGCGTGGGCGTGTGCCGAACTCCCAGCAGCGGGTCGCAGGTGTCGGTCGTGCAGGCGTTGCCGTCATCGACGGGCAAGGGCACGCCCGCGGTGCAGGTGCCGGCGCCGTCGCAGAGCTCGAGGCCGTTGCACAGATCGCCATCGGGGCAAGGTGTGCCGGGCGCGGCCGGCTGGTGATACACACCGGCAAGCGGGTCGCAGCCGTCCACGGTGCACGGGTTGCCATCATCAACCGTCGGCGGCCCGCCCGGCAGGCACTCGCCCCCGGGCCCGCAGATCTCCGCGCCGTTGCACTGGTCGGCGTCCGCGCAGGCAGTGCCAGGCGCGCTCGGCGTGTGGCTCACGCCGAGCAGCGGGTCACAGCCATCGGCCGTGCACGGGTTGCCGTCGTCCACCGCCAGCGGCACGCCCGGCGCACAGGTGCCCGCGCCGTCACAGAGCTCCTCCCCGTTGCACACGTCCGCGTCCAGGCACGGCGTCCCCTGCGGCGCCGGAGCGTGGCTCAGCAGCCCGGTCGGCGGATCGCAGGCGTCAATGGTGCACGGGTTGCCGTCGTCCACCACGACCGGCAACCCCAGCTTGCAGGCGCCCTGGGCGTCGCACGCTTCCTCTCCGTTGCACTTGTCCGCGTCCGCGCACGCCGTGCCCTCGGCCACCGGCACGTGGCTGATGGCCGTCTCGGGATTGCAGCTCTGTAGGGTGCAGTCGCACAGATCTTCGGTGCACGGGTTGCCGTCGTCGGCCTGGGCGCAGAGCTGTGCGCAGCTCGCGAGATCCTGGGAGGCCTGCTCGCAGCCGGGCACGACCGGCTTGCCCTGCTCGTCACAGCTCACCGACTTCTTGGTCAGTGCGCAGACCACCAGCGCCTCGTACTGCTCCTGGCAGAAGCCCTCACCGAGCGCTGCCTCGCACTCGCTCGCGCACTGCTGCTCGTTCGCCGGTCCGCCCGGACAGGCCGCCCCGACGAGCAGCGCGCAGTACGCCGGGCAGTCTGGCTCCACCACGACCGGGGCCTCCTTCTCGATCTCGGTGCCATGGCCCACGCGGATCCCCTCCGCCACAAAGGTGCCCTTGCCGTGGCTCTCTTGCTTGACCCAAACTGTCCCGTTGGGAGCGAAAACACGCGCCCTGAGCTCGCTCCCGGCGCCGATGACCACGGCGTCCTCGATCGGCACGCCCTTGTCCTTGCCGCCCTGCTTGATGCCAGCGACGAACAGCTCCACGTCCGCTGGCCCGCTCTGCCCGGCGGGACCGAGGTAGGCCTCGTTGCCGAGCTCGGCCTGCTCGGCCACGCGCAGCTCGCATGGGCTCTGGCACTCGACGCGCGCTCGGTTGGAGACATCCAGGCTGCCAAGCTCGTAGACGCCACCCGAGAGGCTGAGCATGGTGGGCGCATCCTTCTGTCCGGGCTTGAGCTTCACAGCGCCGTAGCTCCCGGCCACGAGCGAGAGCTTCTGGCCGCCCTCCAGCACGACCTCGGGCACACCAGCCGAGAACGCAGGGAAGGCCGGCACCGAGATGGCCAGCGGCAGCGCAAGCGGGCTCATGCAGGGCCCCTTGATGGTGCCCTTGTTGTCGAGCACGTTGTAGCCCGCCTCTCCGGCGACGACGGCGCCAGCCTTGAGCCGCACCTGGTTCGCCCGCAGCGAGCCGGTGACCACAGCGCCGTTCTCCAGCAACGCCTCGAAGCCACCACCGCCGAGCGTGGGCTGGGCGGCCTTGTCGATCGCGGCCACGTCGCCGTCGGCAACGCTGTCGTGCTCGAGCCGGACGCTGCCAAGGGCGACCAGTAGCTCCGCCGGCCACTCGGGGCCCGATACCCACTCTGGATCGACCACCACCGGGAAGCGCAGACCGGCGAGTCTAGCCGCGGCTGCGATCACCGGCAACTCGCCCGCCGTCTCGAGGCGCAGCGAGACCAGCCGGCGCGTGCCGCGCGCGTCGATGGCAATAGCGCGGGTCGTGCGCCAGGCGACCCGGCCTGAGCCATCCAGCACCTCGATTCGGCCGCTCCGCTCGCGCACCGCGGACACGCCCGGACCGGGGTGAAGCAGGTAGCGAGCAGTCGCCGGCGCCTCGGGACCGTAGAGCACGCGCAGCTCCTCGACGCGGTTCGTGCCGAGCGCGACGATGACGTCCGACGCTGGCTCGGCGCGCCTGTACACGACGGCGCCGTCCTCAATCCTCCCCGGCACGGCATGGCGACCGAGCGCGCTCACTTCCAGCCAGATCCCAGAAGCGCCAGGCCGCTCGAGGCGCAGGGCACCGCCGGCGCTCGCTGGAGCCGAGGCGGCAAGCCTGGCCGAAGCCTCTGCCGCGTCGGGGTGCAGTACGAACCTCCCGTCCCGCTCGGCGAGCCGTGCGGCGCGGGGCACCCTCGCTGCAAGCGCCGCGGTGGCCTGCCAGCTCGGCTCGGCCGCGAAGGCCGGGCGGCCGTCGGCACGGCCGCCGTGTCCAAGGGGCGGCTCCACGCCCTCGCCGCCGCTGCACCCGCCTGCGCTCGCGACGATGAGCGTTGCTAGGAAGACGCCGCCAAGGGTAGCCCGTTCACCCCCCCCTGCATGGCCCATGCCAACCCGCGTTGCGATCGTGCCCGCCTCCTTCATCACGCTGGGCACAAGAGCCCCAACGTCCCCAGGCTCTCACCGCCGCGGGGCGGCGTCAACGACGACAGATCCGGGCCGCTCGACCTCCAGCACGTGCGCCGGCAGCTTGTGCGGATCGAGCCGCACGTAGTTGCGCTCGCCGCGCCAGCGGTAGCGCTCGCCCGCGAGCAGGTCGGTCACCGCGTACTCGCCCTGCTCCGCGCCGCCGTACAGCTCCGCCGGCACGCGGATGGTGCCCTCTTGCACCTGGAACGGATCGAGGTTGACGGCCACGACGAGCACGTCGGCGAGATCCGCCGTGGCCTTGGCGTAGGCGATGATCTCGGGGTTGGTGGACTCCAGCACGCGCAGGCCGGAGCCCGTCTGCAGGGCACGGTGCTCGCGCCGGATGCGATTGATGCGCGCGACCTCGGCGATGATGTTGCCGGCTCGGTGCCAGTCCCAGATCTTGTACTGGTACTTCTCGGAGTCGAGGTACTCCTCGCTGCCTGGCCCGAGGGCCCGGTTCTCGCATAGCTCGAAGCCGGAGTAGATGCCGTAGGAAGGCGAGAGAGTCGCCGCCAGCACCAGCCGCTGCAGGAACGCGGGCCGGCCGCCCTCTTGCAGCACCCGGTGCAGGATGTCGGGCGTGTTGGCGAAAAAATTCGGCCGCAGGAACAGGCGTACGTCGGTGAGGAACAGCTCCCGGCTGTACTCCTCCAGCTCGGAGCGCGCGTTGCGCCAGGTGAAGTACGTGTACGACTGGGTGAACCCCACCTTCGCCAGTCGGTGCATGCGCTTGGGCCGGGTGAATGCCTCGGCGAGGAAGAGCACCTCGGGATGATCGCGGTGCACGCTGTCGATGAGCCACTTCCAGAAGCTCACCGGCTTGGTGTGGGGGTTGTCGACGCGGAAGATCTTGACGCCGTGGCCGATCCAGAAGCGCAGCACCCCCAGAAGCGCCTGGTACAGGCCGTCGCGTTGGGGGGTCTCGAAGTTGATGGGGTAGATGTCCTGGTACTTCTTGGGCGGGTTCTCGGCGTACTTGATGGTGCCGTCGGGCCGGTGGCTGAACCACGCGGGATGCTCGCGCACCCAGGGATGATCGGGCGAGCAGTTGATGGCGAAGTCGAGCGCGATCTCCAGGCCGAGCCGCGCGGCAGCCGTGCGGAAATGGTCGAAGTCACCGATCGTGCCGAGCTCCGGATGCACGGCCTCGTGCCCGCCCTCCGGGCCGCCGATGGCCCAGGGTGAGCCGGGCTCTCCCGGCTCGGCGTGCTCGCTGCCGTTCTTGCCCTTGCGGTGGGCCCGTCCAATAGGATGGATGGGCGTCAGGTAGAGCACGTCGAAGCCCATCGCCGCGATCTCGGGCAGCCGCGCCTCGGCTTCGCGGAAAGTAGCCGACCGGCCGGCCACCGTGCCCTGGGAGCGCGGAAAGATCTCGTACCAGGAGCCGTAGCGCGCCCTCTCGCGATCGACCCAGATCGGGATCTCGTGGTCGTAGCGTCGGAGATCCGCGCGCGCGTCGTGCCGGTCCATGAGCGCGGCCAGCCGATCGTCCAGTGCGGCGGCAACGGCGCGATGCTCGTCCGGCGCTTCGCGGATGGCCCGAACGAAGCGGCCGAGCGCCTCGCGGTCCCGGCCGCGCGCGCGGCCGAACGCGGCATCGACGATGGCCAGGCCCTCGCGCAGCTCGGAGCCAACGCCCTGGCCCGCCGCCGCCTTCTTCTCCAGCTCGCTGCGCCATGAGCCGAAGACGTCGGTCCAGGCCACCACCGTGTAGGCGTGCGGGCCCAGCTCGTCCACGGCGAACGAAGCGCTCCAGCGATCGTTGGCCTCGTAGCAGGTGCTCATGCGCTCTTCGCGCCAGCCCGAGCGCGCCAGATCGGTCTGGCTCGGGCCGGCGCGCGGCACCTGCTCGGCCGCGTCGAGCTTGCGCCAGAGCACGGCCGCCTTGAGCAACTCGTGGCCGTCCTTCCAGATGTCGGCCCCGACCTCGATGCGATCGCCGACGACCGCCTTGACGTCGTAGCGACCGCCGTCGACCTGCGGGCTCAAGCTCTCGATGACGATGCGCTCTTGCTCGATGCTCATGCTTCTCCGTCGCGTTTTCGGGCTGCCCCCGATGGCCGGCTTCCGCCTCGCCGCGGGCCTGCCGCGGCGCGGCGGCGACTGCGTGCCCTGCGGCGCGGCCGCGCCCGCGGCGCCGCTCCTGCCTCGGCCACGGGTCATGGAACGTACGTACGGCCGAGCCCCCGCAGCATGTCCTCGTACATGGCACGGGTCTGTTGGGCGATGCTGGTCCAGGAGAAGTGCTCCTCGACGCGCTTTCTGCCGGCCAGGCCCATCTTGCGCGCCATGGCGCGGTCGCGCAGAAGAAGGTTGATGTGCTCGCCGAGGGCCTTGGGATCGGCGGGCGGAACGAGGAAGCCCGTCTCGCCGGGCACGACCACCTCCTGGATGCCGCCCACGGCGCTCGCGACGACCGGCTTCTCGCAGGCCATGGCCTCGAGGTTGATGATGCCGAACGGCTCGTAGACCGAGGGACAGGCGAAAAGCACGCAGTGCGAGTAGAGCTCGACGTAGTCGGTCTCGCGCAAGAGCACGTTGATCCACTGGCAGCGTGGCTCCTGGGCCACCTTGGCCGCGACCTCCTCCTCGATCTCCTTGGTGTCCGGCGCGCTCGTGCAGCAGACGAGCTTGATGCCCGGATCGACGTACTTCATGGCCTCGACCAGGTGGACCATGCCCTTCTGCCGGCTCGTGCGGCCGACGAAGAGGATGTATTCGCCTTCCACCGACCACTGTTTGCGCGTCTCGGTCGCGGCGGACGGCTTCCAGACGGCGAGATTGATGCCGTTGTGGATGACCTTCACGCGCTCGGGCTTGACGTTGAAGAGCTCGATGATCTCGCGCTGGGCGTGCTGCGAGACGGCCACGACGCGGTCGGCGTTCTCCAGCGCGAGCTTCTCGACCCACGAGGTAAGGTGGTAGGAGCGGCCGAGTTGCTCCTCCTTCCAGGGCCGCAGCGGCTCGAGGCTATGCACCGTGGCGACGTAGGGCACGTCGTAGAGCACCTTGGCGAAGTAGCCGGCGAGGCAGCCGTACCAAGTGTGCGAGTGCACGAGGTCGGCGTTGACCCGGTCGCGCACCATGGAGAGGTTCGTCGAGAAGGTGCCGAGCGTGCTGCCGAACTTCTTGTCCTCACCTTCCGACATGCGCGGCCATGCCTGGTAGCCCTTGACCTTGAGGCGGCCCTCCTGGCGGTCCTGCTCGCCGAAGCAGCGCACCTCGGCATCCATGAGCTGGGCGAGCTCGCGCGACAGGTTGTTCAGGTGCACGCCGGCTCCCCCGTAGACGTGCGGCGGATATTCGCGGGCGAAGAAGCAGACTTTCACGAATGAGACTCCCTTGCGTGGCGCAGGCGCCGGCCCCGGGGGATTGGGGCGGGGACGGCGGGCCCTGCGGGCGGCGCAGCTTAGTGGACCTGGGCGAAAATTCGGTGCGCAATCTTCCGGAACGGCCGTCGCCCGCGCCGCCGCCGCCGCTACCAGATCTCCGGGGACTCGCCCGGACGTTCGCCCGGCTCGTCGACGAAGCGCCACGTTCCTGTCTTGGGACGGACGGGATGGACGTGCAACTCCTGCGACAGGGCGTCGCTCAGGACGATCTCGTCGTCCGTCTCGGCGATCAGCGCTCCCGCTCTCACCTCGGGGCCCACACGCCCGGCGGCGAGCACGCGTACGCGCACGGCCTCGGGGACCTTGAGGACCGCCACCCGCCCGCCGTAGCCGCGCACCGCCATGGCGCTCGCCGTGGCAGGCGCCGGCCACAGCCCGAGGCGTTCGGCAGCGGCACGGGGCAGGGAGCAGTCCGGCGAGCTCGCCTCGTAGCCGGTGTTGACCAGCGCCGCCGCCTCGAGCACCGCCCCAGGCGTGGCTCCCGCCAGAGCCTCAAGCCGGACTCTTACCCGAACGCCCATGATCCCCTGCGTCGAATCGGCGCCCCATGCGTTGCTCCCAGAACCGCTGCTCGATCATCTTGCCGACGCGAGGCCCCACGGCGCGCTTCTCGGCTACGCGCTCCTGGCCGACCTCTCCCAGCTCCACCATGCGGCCGATCCTGGGAGGCTGCTCCTGCCGATCTGCGCTCACTTCCTTCTCCCGCTTCACGCTACGTACTCTAGCAGTAGGATAGCATAGCGGCGCCCGCTCGCCATGGACGTTGCGCTTGTCAACCACGCGCCGTTCGGAAACGGCAAACGGTGTGGGATGGCAGACGGCTACGGCGCCAGCACGATCGCGCCCTTGGCCGGGATCTCGGCCGTGACGTAGCCGCCGTTCGAGACGGTGGCGCCCGGCCCGCCCAGGGCGTCCTTGAGCACCGTGCCGGCCGCCAGCCCCAGGCTCTTGGCGACCTCGACGTTGAGCGGCACGCTCGACGCAGCTCGGGTAAGCGCCACGATCGCCGCGTTCCCCTTGCCATTCGGCCGGCCGAAGGCCAGCGAGTCCTCGGTCGCCCAGAGCCCGACGTAGCCGCCGCGGCGCAGGGCCGGCACGTTCTCACGCGCCTTGCCGAGCTTGCGCACGAAGGCGAGCGTCGCGGCCTCGTCGGCGCTCAGGGCCTTGGCGGGACGCCACATGAGCCGGTTGTTCGGGTCGGCGCCGCCCCACTGGCCGTACTCGTCGCCGTAGTAGAGCAGCGGGGCGCCGGAAAGGCCGAAGAGCCAGGCCAGGGCGATGCGCGTGCGCTCGTAGGGCTCGGCCTCGCCCGGGGCGACGGCCGTGTCGTCCCACTTGTTGCCGGGGACGGCGCGATCGTGCGCGCCGTCCTGCCCCCGGTAGTCGGCCAGCGTGGCGAAACGCGGCGTGTCGTGGCTCCCGAGGTAGGGCGTCATGACCGCTCCGGCGGGCCACTTCTGCAGCCCGTGCTCGAACCAGTAACCGGCGTGCAGCATGCCCTTGTCGCTGTACGCGAACGTGCGGTAGGCGACGCCGTGGTAGAGCACGAAGTCGAGCTGGCCGTCGAGCCCGAAGGGGCCGACGTACTTGGCGATGGTCCCGTAGTTCTCGTCGTTGCAGGGATCGGCGCAGTCGTTCCAGCCCATCGCCGTCTCGCCCATCAGGAAGTAGCGCGCTCCCGCCAGCTCGAAGCCCTCCCGCACCTCGGCCGCCAGGTTGCGCGTCGCGGCCTCCTCGACGTGCTTCACGGCGTCGATGCGAAAGCCGTCGAGGTTGAGCTCGTCGAGCCACCAGACCGCGTCCGCGACGAAGGCGGCGTTCGCGGCCGGATTGGTGTGGTTGACGTCCGGCATGTACGTGGCGAACATGCAGTCGAGCGCGTGAGCGGTCCAATCGCAGTTCGGCGTGCCGCACACGCAGCCGGTACGGAACCAGTCGGGGTGCGCGGAGACGTACTCGTGCTCCTGGTGGACGTGGTTCAGGACGTAGTCCTGGAGGATGCGGATGCCGTGCGCGTGGGCCTCCTTCACGAGCGCGTGCAGGCCGGCGGCGCCGCCGATGCGCGGCTCGACCTCACGCGCCTTGACCGGCCAGTAGCCGTGGTAGCCCGCGACCTTGTGGATGCCGTCGCTGGCGAGGAACGCGCTCTTGGGGTTCGTGCCAAAGGGAGTGAGCCAGATGGCGCGCACGCCGAGCGCGTCGAGCGTGCCCGCGGCGATCTCCTGGCGCAGCCCCTCGAGATCGCCACCCTTCCAGTCGCCGCGCGGATCGGCCTCGGGAGTTGCGGGCGGGTTGTTGGCCGGGTCGCCGTCCTTGAACCGGTCGACCACGACCATGTAGATGAGAGCGTCCTGCCACGAGAAGGGCTCGGCCTCGATCCAGAAGACGAGGCGCAAGGAATCGCCCACCCGGCCGTTCGCGGTCTTGGCGCGCAGGCGCACCGTGTACTTGCCGTCGGCGAGCTTGGTGAGGCTCAGCTTGACGTTGCCGCTCTTGGCGTCGATGGCAAGCTCGGGGTCCTTGAGCGTCTTCTTGGTCCCCTCGGCGTCGAGCGTGGCCTCGAAACCGGCGGCGTCGGCTCCGCTCGCCTCGCTACCGTCCACGAAGCTCAGGGTCGCCTCGAAGGATCCCTGCCCGGGCGCGGGGCGCGCTGCGGCGCTGGCGTCCACCTTGAACGTGGGCAGACGGCAGTCGGGCACCTTGACCGCCGAGTTCTCGACTCCGCCGAAGTACTTGCGCCGCCCCTGGGCCGGATCGAAGACCCACTGGACCTTCCCGTCCTTGTCGTAGATGAACTTGCAGGCGTGCAGGCCCGGGGGGAGGTCAACGCTGGCCACGTAGACGCCGTTGCCCTTCGGCGCGAGCGCGGTGGCGGAGGCCACGTTGAAGCTCGCCCACTCGCCCACGACGCGCGGGTTCGTGGCGCCGGGCTCGGCGAGCTCGAAGCGGAAGCTCGTCGGGCACACGAGCCCCGGCGGCTCCCCGTCCGGCCCTGCGTCGGGCGCCTCGCCGCCCGCTCCGCCCGCCGCCCCTGCCCCACCGCCTCCTCCCGGGCCGCCGGTGGAGCTGCTCGACGTGGTAGTGGCCTGACCCCCGGCGCCCGGCGCGCCATCGTCGCCGTAGTCGAAGCAGGCGATGGGGATCCAGGCAAAGCCGGCGGCCAGGCCGGCGGCAAGTGCGGCGGTGCAGCGCCAAGCCATCGCCTCCTACCTGTATCGGACGGCGCCCGGGTCGTCAATCGACGCCGGGCGCCTCAAGGCCCACCGCGGACCGCCCGGGCTCGCCCGCGGAACCGCCGATCCAACTTGGCCCGGCTCGGCCGGCGCTTGATGGATCCCTTGATACATGTCATACAGCTCTTGTGATACGTATACAGCTTCACCTGAGCGAGGCCCAGGATCGCCAGCTTCGCCGCCTCGCTCGCCGGACCGGCTCGAACCGCGCCGAGCTCATCCGCCGTGGCGTCGACCTGCTGCTGCGCACCGACACGTCCGTGCCGGATCCGCTGCTCGCGCTGGTCGGCGCGGCGGGGCCCGCCGGCCGCCCGGACGTCTCGGAGCGGCACGACGAGCTGCTCTACGCGGCAGATCCGGCCGCGGCGGCGCCGTGACGAACGAGCTCTTCGTCGACACCGGAGCCTGGTACGCGCTGCAGGTTCCTGACGATGCCTGGCACGCGCAGGCGGCGCAGACGCTGGCGCGAGTGGTCGCCCGCGCGCTGCCGCTCGTCACGACCAACCTGGTCGTCGGTGAGACCTACAGCTTGCTCGTGCGCACGCACGGCACGACCGTCGCCCGGCGCTTCCTGCAAGCCGTCGCGGGCAGCCCGCGGCTCATCCGCGTGTTTGTCGACGAGGCCACCGAGCGCGAGGGCTATGAGCTGTTGCGCCGCTATGCCGACCACGCCTTCTCCTATGTCGATGGGACATCGTTCGCGGTGATGCGGCGGCGCCGCACGAGATCGGCCTTCGCATTCGATCGCCACTTCGCCACCGCCGGCTTCGTGCGCATCCCCGTGGACGAGCCGATCGCGTAGATCCGTCTCGATCAGCCCTGGGGGCGTCAACCCATCGCCGTTGACAGCTCTATCCCTCCGAGATCCTTGCGGTCGAGGCGCGGTCCAGGAAACGCCGGCAGGCGTGGCCATGGCCTGGCGCACCGAATGTGGAGTGTGGAACAGGAATGTGGAATGTGGAACAGCAGCGATCGGCAAGGGCAAGCGGAGGGCCGCAAGGGCGATGACCTCGCCCGACGCCTGGAGGGGTTTGCCGTCGCGGCTGCTCCGGAGCCCGCCTGCCTGCCCAGGGCTCGAACATATCTGCGAGTCCAGGGATGACATTCCACATTCTCTGTTCTCTGTTTCACATTGCACGTTTCCGTGGCCCACGTCCTCCCGCACCTCGGGCCGCCGAGCTGTCAACGGCGATGGGGCGTCAACCGGCCCCCAGCGCCACCGCGGCGCGCAGCGCGACAAGATCGAAGAGGAACAGCGGATACTCGCGCAGCGTCGCCGCCCGGTGCTCCACCGCGCGAGCCCGGAGCTCGCCCAGTCGCCCCTCGATCTCGCGCCTCCTTGCTGCCAGCGCGGCGGCGAGCTGGCTCCGCAACGCGCGCAAGCGTCGCGCGGCGGCCGCGCGGTCGGCCGGCGAGAGAGCGCGGGAGGCGAGCGCCGCGGCGATCTGCCGCCGCTCGGCGGCAAGGGCACGCTGCCGTGGCTCGGCAGGGTCGATGTGGCGCGCGGGGCAGTGATCGAGATCGGCGAGGAGCCGGCGCAGAGCGTCGAGCTCGGCGGTCACATCGGGCGCCGGCCCGAGCGGAAGCGGGAAGGTGGCGCTCGCCACCGCGAAGGCCGGGGGCTCCATGGCGAACAGCTCGCGCATGACCGCGTCGGTGGCGAGATCGTAGCGGCCTCCGCCCGTGCCGTGCACGAACAGGTCACCGAGGCACAGGCGCGCAAACATCGTGAGCACGAGCGCCCGCGGCCGCAGCCCTGCGTCGACCGCGACGCACGGCCCGTCCAGCCGCGCGAGCTCGGGCTGCGTCGCGACGCGGAGGATCACCATCTTGCCCTGTCTCCGGGCGAAGACGGCCTCCCGCCTGCCCTGTCGCACGGCCCACAGGGGCAGCTCCAGCCAGCCTTCCCGCTCGCGCAGGTCGGGCCAGGGCCAGGCCGCGTTGCGGATCCCGGCGCCGCGGCGGTGGGCCCCAAGCGCGCGATTGTGCGCCTCCCAGAGCCGCTCGAAGTCGGCACAGAGCGCCGCCGCAAAAGCGCGAAACGCCCGCGACTGGCTCAGTCGCGAAACCGGGAGCTCGTGCAGGCAAGGAGCGCCCGCGCGCTGCTCCACGCCGCGGCGCAGCCGCGCCACGAAGTCGCCGAGGCTCGCCGAAGCCGGGACAAGGGCGCGACCCGCCCGGTCGAGCTCGTCCAGGCGCCCCAACAGCTCCGGCTGGCCCAGGGTGGCCAGATCGGCGCGCACCGTCGCGATGAAGCGCTCCCAATCGCGCGCCGCTGGTGGCGGCGCCGCCTCGAAGGGCACTCCCGCCGGCGCCGCGCCCAGCCGGCGGCGCGCCACCGAAAGCCGCGGGCCTCGCCGGGGCACGGGCACGTCGAGCGCGCCGGCCTCGTCGCAATCGACGATCAGGCCCAGTCCCGTGCCGCCCGAGGCGACTGCCGCGGCGACGAGCACGTGCTTGACCCAGATCCCGGGGTGAAAGAGGAGCGGCTGATGGCCGGTGACGAGCAGCGGCCCCGGGCCGGCGCGTGGCGCCGGGTCGCCCCAGCGCGCCAGCGTGCTTGCCGCAAGCTCGAGGATCTCGGGCCGCGCCGCCGCGCGCAGCTCGCCCAGGGCCACGGCGCCCACGTGCACGCGGCTGGCGTCGAGCGCGGCGGCGTTGTGCGCGGCCAGTGCTCGCCACGACGAGGCCGGCGGCTCGCAGAGCACGGCGCCGTGGCCCGGCGCCGCGCCGGGAGGCTGCTGCATCGCCGCGGGCGAGGTCACAGCAGAGCATCGAGGCTCGCCAGCCCGACCTCCTCGCGCATGATGAAGGGCTCGCCGTAGCGCACGCCGATGAGCCGGCCGAAGTACTCGCCCAGCGAGCGCAGGGCTGGGGCGAGCGGCGGCCGCGAGCGTGCCGCCACCCACTCCTGCCCCCGCTCCGCGCCGAACTGGCTCTCGTAGGCCGCGACCGCCTCCAGCTTCGTCTCGAAGCTGTCGCTCACGTCGAGGATGAACGACGGGGCGCGGTGCAGCCGGTAGTGAGAGCCCACGAAGTGGACCACGCGGCGCGGGTAGCACGGCTCGCCCCGCATCTCGGTCTTGGTGAGCTTGGCGTAGAAGCGCGCGGCCTCACCCAGGCGCGACGCCTGCACGTGGTCCGGGTGGGCGTCCTCCCAGTAGTGCAGGAAGAGCAGATCCGGGCGCACCTCACGGATGACCTCGGCCGCCTGCTGGCGCGCCTGGACGCCATCCATCAGGTAGCGATTGGGAAGCGCGAGAGTAGTGCGGCGCGCGACTCCGAGGATCGCCGCCGCGCGCGCCGCCTCGGCCGCCCTGCGCTCCGGGCTGCCCGCGGGCGTGGGCTCTCCGTCGGTCAGATCGCACAGCTCCACGCGCCAGCCCTGGCGCACGAGCTTGGCAACCGTGGCGCCCATGCAGATCTCGGCATCGTCCGGATGGGCCGCCAGGACTAGGGCCGTCGCCGCCATCGCACCGCCTCCCGCGCGAGCACGCGCCGGTAGTAGCACAGGCGTGCCTCGGGATCGTCAAGCCCGCCCGGGAAGCGCCGGTCCGGGTTGGTGTAGAGCCGGCCGATGGCCACCTCGCGCACGCGCAGGCCCAGGCGCGCCGCCTGGATCCACACCTGCAAGGGCAGCCCGTACGATGGCTCGTCGAGATCGAGCCGGGCAAGGGCCGCGGCGCGATACGCCTTGAAACCGCAGAAGGCGTCGCTGATGCCGAGATGGGTGAGCTCGTTGACCTGGGCGGTGATCTCGCGGTTGATGCGCCGCCGGTCGGCCGGGGCCTCCTGGCCGCGGGCCGAGCCCGGCAAGTAGCGGCTGCCCGAGACGATGTCCGCGTCCTCCAGGCCGGCGAGCAGCTCGGCAATGTGGTGGGGCTCGTGCTGCTCGTCGCAGTCCATGGTGAGCACGGCCTCGTAGCCGCGCGCCAGGGCGTGCCCGAATTTCGTGCCGCCGCACTTGCACGCCGGCGAACGCGGCCAAAAGCTCGGCCGAGCGGTCGGTCGAGCCGTCGTCGACCACGAGCACGTCCGCGTCAGGTGGCGCGTACCGCTGCACGGCGCGAAGCACGCCTTCCAGGCTCGCCTCCTCGTTGTAGAGCGGAATGACGATGAGTGCGCGCATGGCTGAGGCGGGGGCCCAGGCCGGCACTGGCGTCTGCCACGAGGTCGACCCTCGCGCAATGGCGAAGTCGCTACGCAGAGGTGGACGCGCCCGGCGGCCCCGTCTAGCGTGCCTGCCGCTGTCGCGGCCCGTACCGGAGGGCTCGGCCGGGCTGCGGCGCACGTCAGGAGCGACCCATGCCCAACTTGGTCCCGCGCACGACCCGCAAGCTCTCCGCCGGCAAGCACCACCCGCTCGGGGCGACCGTAGTCCCGGGAGGCGTCAACTTCGCACTCTACTCCAAGCACGCCAAGGCGGTGTTCCTGGAGCTGTTCGATCGCCCGGGCGGCCCCGCGACCGACGTCATCCGCGTCGAGCACTGCACCCGCCACATCTGGCACGTGCTCGTGCACGGCGCCGGCGCCGGGCAGCTCTACGCCTACCGCGTCGACGGGGACTACAACCCCGCGGCGGGCTTGCGCTTCAACGCCGCCAAGCTGCTCGTGGATCCCTACGCCAAGGCCTTCACGGGCAAGTTCAGCAACCGCAGCAACCTGCTGCTAGGCTACGATCCCCTCTCGCCCGCCCGGGATCTGGCACGCGACGAGCGCGACAGCGCCCCGGTCGTGCCTCGCTGCATCGTGGTCGACGACCGCTTCGACTGGCAGGGCGATGCTCATCCCGAGATCCCGCTGGAGGACCTCATCATCTACGAGGTGCACGTCAAGGGCTTCACGGCCCATCCCTCGTCCGGCGTGGCCCACCCCGGCACCTACCTCGGCTTCATCGAGAAGATCGGCCATCTGAAGCAGCTCGGCGTCAACGCGGTGGAGCTGCTGCCCATCCACGAGCTGCACGTCGAGGACTTCCTGCTCGATCGCGGCATGACCAACTACTGGGGCTACAACACCATCGGCTTCTTCGCGCCGGAAAGCAGCTACGCGACCGGCAGCGAGCCCGGCGGCCAGGTGCGCGAGCTGAAGACCCTGGTACGCGAGCTGCATCGGGCCGGCATCGAGGTGATCCTCGACGTGGTCTTCAACCACACCTCCGAGGGCAACGAGCTCGGCCCGACGATGTGCTTCAAGGGGATCGACAACCCGACCTACTACGCCCTGACCGGCCCGCCCCACGAGCAGCAGCGCTACTACATGAACTACACGGGCTGCGGCAACAGCATGAACCTGGCTACCCCCGCGGCCATCCGCCTGGTGATGGATTCGCTGCGCTACTGGGCCGAGGTGATGCACATCGACGGCTTCCGCTTCGATCTCGCCTCGGTGCTGGGCCGGGAGGGCGGCGGCTTCCAGACCTGCGCTTCGTTCTTCGACGCCATCTCGCAGGATCCGGTGCTCGCCGGGATCAAGCTCATCGCCGAGCCGTGGGACATCGGCACCTACCAGGTCGGCAACTTCCCGGTAGACTGGTCGGAGTGGAACGGACGGTTCCGCGACACCATGCGCAAGTTCGGCCGGGGCGACGCCGGGCTGGTACGCGAGATGGGCTGGCGCCTGACGGGCTCGGCCGACCTGTACGCCGACGACGGCCGCAGCGCCTACAACAGCATCAACTTCGTGACCTGCCACGACGGGTTCACGCTCTACGATCTCGTCTCCTACGACCACAAGCACAACGAGGTGAACCAGGAGGGCAACCGCGACGGCGCCGACGACAACAACTCGTGGAACTGCGGCGCCGAGGGGCCGACCGACAACCCCGAGGTGCTGCGCTTGCGCCGCCAGCTCGCCAAGAACCAGATCTGCGGCCTGATGTTCTCGCTCGGCACGCCCATGCTCCTGGGCGGCGACGAGTTCCTGCGCACGCAGCGCGGCTGCAACAACGCCTACTGCCAGGACAACGACGTAAGCTGGTTCGATTGGGGCGAGACGGAGCGCAATCGCGACTTCTTCGAGTTCGTGCGCAAGGCCATCGCCTTCGCCAAGCGGCACCGCATCCTGCACCGCCGCAAGTTCTACTCGGCCAGCCTCGGCACGAACGACGTGCCCGACATCGCCTGGTTCGGCAGCGAGGAGCACCGCGCCATCTGGGAGGATCCCGACTGCCGCACCATCGTCTACCAGCTCGACGGCAGCGAGGAGCCCTCCGATCTCGGCGACTACCGGCTGCTGTTCATCCTCAATGCCGACTGGCGCCCACAGTACGTGCGCCTTCCGCCCCTGGGCGGCGCGCTGCGCTGGTATCGCGCCGTCGACACGAGCCTGCCCGCCGGCAGCGACTTTGCCGCGCCGGGCGAGGAGGTGCGCATCGATCCTTCCAGCCACTACCTGACCAACCCGCGTAGCACCGTGGTGCTCGTGGGCCGCTGAGCGGGACGGCCACGGCGGCTTCCCCCGACCGGGCAGTCGCGCTACACAAGCGCCGGTGAGGCACCACACGTCCGACGAGCGCGGCTCCTTCGAGCTCGCGATGGCCCGCGTGGCGGCGGCGTTTCGCCTCTGGCTCGTCGGCCCCGCGCTCGTCGCCGTGGCCCTCGGCGCCACCACGTGGGCACTCGGCCACCGCGCGCGCCTCGATGCCATCACCAAGAACGCCTTGAGCGAGCCGGAGCGCCAGCAGGCGCTCTGGTATCTGGCCGCCGCGGCCGGCGCCGTGGCGGGCCTCTACGCCGCCGTTGTCGTCGTGCGGCGCCTGCTCTCGGGCCTCTGGCGGCCGGCCGCCACCGCCGCAAATCTCAACCGCCTGCTCGCCTTCTGTCTCGCCGGGCCCTTCCTGGTGTTCCTGGCCTCGGCGCGCATCGAGTCGTCGAGCCCGGCCCTGTGCTTGCTGCTCATCGCCTGTGCCGGCGCCCTGTGCACGCCGACGCTGCTCCTCTTGCTGCGCCCGCGTCCCGGCCCGGCTGGCCCGGCGCGAGCCGGCTGGCAGAAGCTGCGGGAGCGAGGCGCGCCGGCCCTGGCGGCCCTCGCCGTGCTCGCCCTGATGGCCGCCTACAGCGTCTTCTTCTCCCGGCTCTCGATCGTCAACCACCAGGCGCTTGGCACCCGCACCATCGATCTCGGCTACTACGACAACATCTTCTACCAGTCGATCCATGGCCACCCGCTCGCCTGCACCTTGATCCTCGGCGGCCACCACGCCTCGGCGCACTTCGACCCCATCCTGGTGCTGCTGTCGCCGCTCTACCTGCTCTACCCGCGCGCCGAGCTGCTGCTCGTGCTGCAGACGGTGTGGGTGGCGCTGGCGCTCGTCCCCATCTACCTCATCGCCAAGCATCAGACCGGCTCGCGCGTCGCCGGTGTCGTGCTCGGCGCCGTCTACGCCCTGCATCCGGCGCTGCACGGCGCCAACCTGTACGAGTTCCACTCGCTCACGCTGCTCGGCACGCCGCTGCTATGGGCGCTGTACTTGCTCGAGCGGGGCGCCGCCAAGCGCTACTACCTGCTGCTCGCGCTCGTGCTGCTCGTGCGCGAGGATGCCGCCCTGGTCATGTGCTTCGTGGGCGGCTATGCGCTGCTCGGGCGCGGGCGAGCCCGGCAGCGCATGGGCTGGGTGACGATCGTCGCATCCCTGGCGTACTTCGCGGTCGTAAAGTGGTTCTTCATGCCCTCGCCGGACATGTTCAACGCCGGCAAGGACTCGCTCTCCTTCGCCTACTACTACCGCGATCTCGTTCCCGAGGGCACGAGCTTCGCGGGCTTTGTCACCTCGCTCGTCACGAACCCCGTCTTCGCCCTGTCGATCGCGGTCAAGGAGGTCAAGCTCGTCTACCTGGCGACGATGCTCTTGCCGGTGGCCTTCTTGCCCCTGCTCGCGCGGCCCGGCCGCCTGATGCTCCTGTACGGCGTGGTGTTTCTGGCGCTGGCCACGCGCACGGCGGTCTACTCGACGCACTTCCAGTACTCGATGCTGCTCTTGCCGTTCCTCGTCGCCCTGACGCCGGCGGCGCTGGAGCGGCTGCGCGAGGGCCGCGGTGCGTCCCTGCTGGCGCTCGATGGCCGCCAGCTCCAGGGGGCCCTGCTCGGCTGCACTCTCGTCCTCTCGGCCCTCTCGGCCTGGAAGTTCGGCGCGGTCGTCGAGAACACGAGCTTCCGGGGCGGCTTCACGTCCATGGTGCGCGAGCTCTCGGCCGAGCAGCGCGAGCAGTACGACAGGCTGCGGGCGCTTCTCGCCATGATCCCGCCGGAGGCCAGCGTCACCGTCACCAACCGGCTCGGCCCGCACGTGTCGGGTCGCGCGCACGTCTACCAGTACCGGCAGAAGCGCCGCACGCAGTACCTGCTCGTACACGACCACGATCTGGAGGGCCAGTTGAAGGGCTGGCACGACCGGCGCGTCCAGCGGCGCGAGATCATCGAGCTCGGGCACTACAAGCAGATCCGGCTCTTCCGCGTCGCCGAAGCCAAACGCGGCGGCGCGCAGAGGACCGACGAGGCCCGCGACAGCGAGCCAGAGCAGCCTGGCAGCATCGAGGTCGATCGCGAAATCGAGGCGCTGCCCGCCCTCCCGACGCGGCCCCCGCGACGGGGCCGCAGCGGGCCGCCGGCCGCCGCGGACTCCGGGGCGGAGCCTCGCTAGCACTACTGCCGGAGTTGCGGGCACAGCCCGCGCTGGGCACGCCAGCTCGAGCGAGCCGCAGCGTTGGGGCGAGTGCAGCGGGCCGTAGCGGTCGTGGCCGGCGAGTTGCTCGGGCCGGAAGCCGAGCGACTGGCGGCCGAGCGCGGCGTGGCCTGCGTGCTCGACGGACGCCTGCGTGAGCCCGCGCAGGTCTCGGCGCTCGGCGGCTGCCCGTGACACGGGTTGCCGGCCGGGGGCGGCGGCCCGGGCTGCTACTCGTCCCGGGACCGCCAGCCACGTCGGGACGACGAGAAGGGTTCGGCACGGCGCGGTGGGCTATGCTCCTGTGGACATGGCCGGCAAGCGTCCCCGCCTCGCACCTGCAGCTCGGCCGCTTGGGCGGACGAGGCCGAAGCGGCTCGCGCACCTACCCCCCACGCCGCTCGCGCCCACCCCGGTGCCCAGTCGGCGATCACACGCTCGACCAGCTCACCCACGACATCCTCGATCTCCTCGCCCAGGGCGATCGGCGTGCGGTCAGCGCCCGCGCCGAGGTGGGTCGGTTGCTCTCCCAGGTGCGCCAGCGTCTCCCGCATGGCGCCTGGACCGGGTGGCTCGAGCAGCACGTGCCCTTCAACGGCCGCACGGCCGAGCGGGCGATCCGCCTCCACGGGCTGTCTCGCAGCGATCCGAAGCTGTTCGCGCGCCTGGCGCCGCTCGGCGTCTCCAAGGCCGACGTGCTCATCACCCTGCCCCGCGCCACGGTGGAGAAGCTGCTCGCGGGCCGGCACGCAGTGCCGTCGACCGGCGCCCGCAAGCCCCTCGTGGCCATGAGCTTCGCCGAGCTCATGGGGGTCATCGCCGCCCTGGACCCGGGCGACACGGGCGACGCCACGGCCACCTTGCTCGGCACCTATCGTCGCCAGATCCGCACCCTCATCGGCACCTTCGACGCCTTGATCGAGCACCGCCGAGCCATCGCCGACGAGGATCTCGTGGAGCTCTACGACAAGCTGCTCGACGCCGCCGCGCGCCTCGCCCACGCCTTCTCGCTCGACGACGCTTGAGCCACCGCGCCGCCCGGCGCGCGCCTCTTCCGCTCCGCCGTGGCGCGTCGCCAAATTCGACAACGTTGTCGAATTTGGCGCGGCCGAATACGGATCATTCATACTACCTGCGCGTAGAGGTCCGCGCTCCCCGCGCTCGTGAGCGGCCCGCCGCCGAAGTCCACGGTGCCCTGGAGCCCCCCGGTCAGGAGCGCGCTGCCTGCGCCGTCGTCCGCGAGGGTCCAGACCTCGCCGGGCAGGAACCCCTTGCTCCACAGGTGCTTCCCTGACGCGCACGTGCCCGCGCCGTCGCAGGAGCCGCCGTCCTCGCACTTGGTCCCCACGAGCTCGTCGGTGAGCGAGCAGATGCCCTTCTTGCAGGCGCGCTTGCGGCACGTCGTGTCCTTGCCGGGGCAGTCTCCCGGCTCGGAGCACGCGGTCGCGCCTCCGGCCCCCGCCGCGCCTCCTTCTTCGCCCCCTCCCCCTTCACCGCCGGCCGCTGCCTGTCCGCCGCTGCCGCCCGCCGCCACGCCGCCTCCGGCGCCCTTGCGGAACTCGAGGCCGTCGAGCCCCGCCACGAGGTGGCAGCCCACCGCCAGCACCACCCCGGTCGTGAGCGCAGCCAGCCCAAGCCGTCTCGTCTGCCTCATGCCTGCTCACCGCCCCGCCGTGTCGCCGCCCTCGCCCGCCCTGACGTCGAGCCGCGGCCCCGCAGATACGTCGCCCGTCACCTCTTGCTCCGCAGCAAGAGGGCCCGGCCCGCCCGCCGCTCATTGCACGCCAGCCTATCGGAGAGCACAGGCGCGAACAAGATCGACGGGATCTCGCCGACGGGATCTTGCCGATCCGGCGCCCGAGCCGCGGCTGGGGAACGGCGCGCGGGTCGACTGGATGGCCTCGCACATCGGGAAGCGAGCCTGCACCCGAGCGGATAGGTCCAAGCGCACGCACATCGGGAAGCGTCGGGGCAGGAGCTGTCGCGAGACGCGATCGGCCGCGATCTTGGTCGCCTGTCGAGCGCCGAGCTGCTCGACGAGCTCCGCCAGCTCCTCGCCGAGCAGCGGCAAGTCGAGCGACTCATCTGTCGCTACCTGGTGGACCTAGCCGACAAGATGCAATCCGGCCAGGCGAGCGTGCTGGCGGGCTACACCGACATCTACCAGGTGGCCAACTGCCGCTTGGGCCTGGGCGTGCGCGCCACGCGCGAGCGCGTGCGGGTCGGCCGCGCCCTGCGCGAGCTGCCGGCCATCGAGCAGGCCCACCTGCGAGGCGAGCTGAGCTTCTCGCGGGTCCGTGAGGTCACGCGTG
>JACQWT010000225.1 GCA_016209145.1 Deltaproteobacteria bacterium
GCCCGCGCTAGGTCGCCGATGGCGAATTCTCGTGTTTTGTTGCCAGCGTAAACCCGATAGCTTGACAGACGCGGTGGCGTGCGCCACCGAGCCACCCGCGGGGCGGGCGGCAGGAGGAGCTGCAATGGTTTCGTCTCGCTGTTACTTGGCATTGGCGCCGGTCGCGCTCGGCGCGGGGCTCTGGCTCATCGGCTACGGCTGCGGCGGCGGGGACGCCGCGACGCTGCCGGCCTGCGGCAACGGCGTGCAGGAGCCGGGCGAGGAGTGTGACGACGGCAACAAGGACGACACCGACGGTTGCACCAGCGCCTGCAAGAAGGCCGTGTGCGGCGACGGATTCGTGCAGGCCGGGATCGAAGCCTGCGACGACGGCAACACCGAGGACGGCGACGCGTGCACGGCGACGTGCGCGCTGCCCAGTTGCGGTGATGGCGCGGTGCAACCGGGCGAGGAGTGCGACGACGGCAATCAGAGCAACACCGACGGCTGCCTGACGAGCTGCCTCAAGCCCACCTGCGGCGACGGCTTCGTGCAGGCCGGAGTCGAGGAGTGTGACGACGCCAACGCCGACAACGGCGACGGCTGCGTGGCCGGCTGCAAGATGGCCAAGTGCGGCGACGGCTTCGTGCGCAAGGGCGTGGAGGCCTGCGACGACGGCAACAGCGCGGACGGCGACCTTTGCACCAGCGCGTGCGCGCTGCCGAGTTGCGGCGATGGCGCGTTGCAACCGGGCGAAGAGTGCGACGACGGCAACCAGAGCAACAACGACGACTGCCTGAGCACCTGCCTCAAGCCGAGCTGCGGCGACGGATTCGTGCACCTTAGCACCGGCGGCGGTGCGGGTGGCGCCGGCGGCGGGGGGCAGGAGCCACCGCAGGGGGACGGCGGCGCGGGCGGGGGGGGCCAAGGCCCGCTGGAGGAGTGCGACGACGCCAACGCCAGCAACAACGACGCCTGCCTGAACGACTGCCGCCTCGCCGCTTGCGGCGACGGCTTGCGTGGAGGCTTGCGACGACGGCAACGACAAGAACAACGACGGTTGCACGAGCGAGTGCAAGCTCGCGAGCTGCGGCGACGGCGTGGTGCAGCCGGGCGAGCAGTGCGATGACGGCAACGTGAGCAACGCCGACGGCTGCCTGAGCACGTGCCTGAAGGCGACTTGCGGCGACGGCTTCGTGCAGAACGGCGTCGAGGAGTGCGACGACGCCAACGCGAGCAACTACGATGCGTGCCTTGGTAGCTGCCTGGTCGCGACTTGCGGCGACGGCTTCGTGCACAGCGGCGTCGAAGCGTGCGACGACGGGAACGACAAGAACGACGACGGCTGCACCAACGAGTGCAAGCTCGCGAGCTGCGGCGACGGCGTGGTGGAGCCGGGCGAGCAGTGCGACGACGCCAACGTCGACAACACCGACGGCTGCCTGAGCACCTGCCTCAAGGCGAGCTGCGGTGACGGCTTCCTCTACACCGGGGTGGAGCAGTGCGACGACGGCAACCAGTCCAGCACCGACTTCTGCACCAACGGCTGTCTCAAGCAGTGCATCGTCGGCAACCAGCGGGCGATGTACGGCGGCCGCTGCTACTTCATCATGACCACCGGCACTTGGTGGACGAGCGCGCAGAGCGCCTGCGGGATCTTCCGCTCCCACCTGGTGAGCATCGAGGACGTGAATGAGAACAACGCCGTGCAGAACCTGCTCAACGCCGCGGCGTCGCCGATGGCCTGGATCGGGGCCAACGACTGGACCGTCGAGGGCCTCTTCGTCTGGGACATGTTCGTCGGCATCTGGCCCGCGCCGCCGTCGATTCCCCTGAGCTACACTCGCTGGCTGGCGGGACAGCCGGATAACAACGGCGGTGCCGACTTCGGCCTGATGACGGCAGCGACGGGGCAGTGGTCCGACGAGGGGTGGATCCAACTCCCCTACGTCTGCGAGTACGAGTGGCCGTAGGGTCCCGGGCAGGCGGCCGCGGTCCGGCCGGCGTCGGGCTCTTGCCCGACGCTGGCGCTCCGTCCTGGCGCGCGCTAAGACTGCGGCGCCATCAATGGAGGGCCGCAAGATGCGCTTTGTACCTCGATCCTTGCTCACGTCTGCCGCTATCGGCTTGGCGCTCGCGCCGGGCTGCACCGTCACCGAGACCACGGCGGCGCCGGGCCCGCCGTATCCGACCGAGGATTCCTTCTGCCAGGCCGTGGCCGGCGCGGTGTGCAACGCCAACGTGGTCACGGCCTGCTACGGCTCGGCCGCCGAGGATCTCGCCGCCGACCAGCAGAAGTGCATCCAGGCGGGCAAGAGCTCGGTGTGCAATCCCGGCAATCTCAACTACCACCCGGAGCAGGCCGAGACGTGCCTGGCGGCGTACACCAGCGCCTACGCCGACGCGAAGATCTCGCAGAGCGAGCTCGACGTCATCGCTGCTTCCTGCCTCGCAACCTTCTACGAAGGCAACGCCGCGGGCGACGAGTGCAAGCAGGACTCCGACTGCAACGGGGCCGCCGGCCAGCGCTGCATCAAGAAGGGCACCAAAGGGAGCTGCCAGGTGCCGAAGCCGGTCGAGGCCGGCAAGAATTGCGACGCGATCGATGCCGTCTGCCCGGAGGGCCTGTACTGCGGCAAGACCCAGACCGGCAGCGCCTGTGTCGACAAGGCACCGGTCGGCTTCGAGGGCTGCTCGGACGAGGTGCCGTGCGTGGACGAGGCGCGCTGCGATCCCGAGGACAAGAAGTGCGTCGCCAAGGCCGACAACAACGCGGACTGCACCGCGGACGGCGAGTGCAAGGGCGGCCTGTGCTCCATGCCGACGGGGGCCGACAAGGGCAAGTGTACGGCGACAATCACCCTGGCCCAGACCGATTCGCGCTGCGACGCCTTCCGTTGAGAGCCTAGCGCAGCTCGATCTGCAGCTCCCGGTTCAGGGCGGCGTCGGCCGCGAGCACGAAGGCGCGGAAGCGCGCGTACTGCTCCGGCTGGACGCGGCCGGCCGGGATCGTGACCTGCCGGTCGATCCGCAGCCGGCCGGCTTCCATCCGGTCGGCCACGCGCACCGCGCAGCGCTCGTGGCGCAGCGCGGTTTCGCCGAGATCGTTCGCCACGCGCGCCCCCGGGGGCAGCGCGATGTCCAGGCGCACGGCCACGCGCGTCGCCGCCTTCTCGGAGAGGTAGAGCGGCGTCTCGCGCGTCGCCGGCCCGCCCAGGGCGCCGAGCTGGGGCAGGAAGGGAACGGCGAGGACCAGGCCCCGGTCGGTGCGCCGGGCGAAGCTCGCCACATCGATGCCGAGCGAGAGCCCGAGAGGCTCGTCGAGCGCGTCCAGGGCCTGCACGTGCAGCGTCGCGACGCGCCCGCCCGGCAGCGAAGGAGCGAGCAGCTTCGCCTCGACCACGTCCCGCAGCCGTTCTTCGGGCACGTTGCTCAGCCCCGAGCGCAGCCCGATGGCGAAGCTGCCCGCGTAGCGCTGCACCAGCTCGAGGTGCGCCGAGCCGTCGGCCCGCAGCTCGGCCGAGCCCTCGTAGCTCACCTCGTCTAGAGCGCCCGCGGCAGGCGTGTTCTCGCGCCACAGCGCCGGCGCCGCGGGCTCTCGCGGCGGCTTGCGCAGGCCCAGCACCACCGCGGGCTGAGCGCGCAGCGAGTCCGGCAGGTAGCCGTAGGGCGCGAAGCGGTCGCGTACCAGCAGCCAGCGGACGCCATGCGCGGCCTGTACGCGCACGGCCGGCTCGCGGAAGCGCAAGGCCGCGCTCAGCGGGCCGCGCGGCGGCGGCGCCAGACGGCTTTCCACCAGGCCGAGCCGCGCGTCGATTCCCGCCAGGCGGCACAGGTGCAGAAAGGCCCGCGTGCGGTCGCCGCTCTTGCCCATGATGACGCGGCGCGGATCCTGTTCCGATCCTGGCTGGATGGTATCCAGCACCCAGCGGTAGATCCGCCGCGCCGCCTCGTCGGGGTCGGGCGGCGCGCCGGCGGTGCCCGGGCTGCTCCTGCTCCCGTCAAGCCGGCCGCGGACGATGGTGCGCGCGATCCTCCGCAGCCGCGGATCGAGCGGCGTCTCGTCGGCGTTCGCCTCGGCCAGCCGCAGCAGGCGGGCATCGAGATCCACGCCCCAGCCGACCTGCACGCTGGGCAAGAACTCCTCGATCGGCGCGCCCAGGGGCTCCTCCGACAGCGCCGGGCTCGCCTCGACGCGCCAGCGCCGTACCGTGAGCGCCCCCCTCTGCTCGACCACGGGCTCGGGCACCTGCCCGGTCGTCTCGATCTCCAGTGGCCGTCCGGCCGGCGCGATGACCACCAACTCGCTCGTGTGGTAGGCGACCTTCTCCTCGCGGAAGAACCAGCGCGGCGAGAGGAAGGCGCGGCCACCCTGGCCGTCGCCGCGCAGCGGCCAGATCGCCTCCGTCTCGATGTAGTCGCCGACCTCGAGGTGCGGCATGGTCGCCGTGGGTTTTCCCGCCACGAGCTCGGGCTCGAGCACGCGGCCGTCGCTCTTGACCGTGCGCAGGCGCAGGACGAGGCCCTCGGGTACCTGTTGCTCGGCGTGGTCGGCCAGGGCCTCGCGCGACTGGATGCGGATCACCTCGTGCTCCAGCATCCGGGCGCTGCCGTCCGGCCGGATCCAGAGCGCGGCGTAGTCGAGCACGCGCGCGGCCGTGCCGCTCATGCGCGCCCCCTCGGCCTCGAACGCGGCGATGATCCGTCGGCCGTCGCGGCGGAAGGGCTCCAGATCGGTCAGCCCCTCGGTGAGCTCGATGGCATCGCGCAGGCCTTGCGACTCCGCCCCCGTGCGGATGGCCTCGACCAGGGCGTCCGTCAGCGCGCCCGGCTCGCCGGCAGCGAGGCGGCCGTCGGCCAGGGCGAGCCGGGCGGCCGCGTCCCCCGGATCCTGCTGCACTGCCAGCTCGAGCTGTGCCAGCGGCTCGGCGTGCTGGCCGGCGCGCTCCAGGAGGTCGGCGATGCGCAGCGCCGTCGCGGCGCGATCCTGGCGTGTTTGCGCAATGCGCCGCAGCTCGGCCGCGGCCGCGGCCCAGTCGCGCCGCCCGAGGGCGCGGCGCAGATCGATCTCGCTCGTGGGATCGAGGGCGCGGATGCGCGCCGCCACGGCGTCGGCCGCGGCGAGCTCGCCCCGGCGCTCGTGCAGGCCGAGCAGGGCCTCGAGCGCGCCCGGGCTCTCCGGGAAGCGGCGCGCGCCTAGCTCCACGGCACGCGCCTGCTGCGCGCTCCAGCCCAGACTCGCGTAGACGGCGCCGAGCCTCTCGAGCACCTGGGGCACCTCGGGAAAGGCGGCGGAGAGCTCCTCGAGCCGGCGGGCGGCGGCGCGTGGGCCCTCCTTTTCGGCCTCGTCGAGGACGAGCCAAAGCTGCGGCCCCCACAGCTCGGGGTCGCGCTCGGCTGCCCGCTGTCGCAGATCCTTGGCCAGGTCGCGCGCGTCGGAGCGCGAGAAGATGGGATCGGCTTCCACGAACACGGCCTGCTGCGCGAGCGCGAGCGGCGTGGCCTCGGCCGGCCGCACGACCAGAGGCTCGATCAGCACGTGCGCGAGATCGTCCTGCCCTTCGACGTGGGCCAGATAGGCCGCCGCATAGCGCGTCAGCGGGTCGGCGCGATCGAGCTCGCTCCCGCTCACCGGAACGCCGGCCTGGGCCGGCACGCCGGCTTCGCCGAGGAAAGGGGCGAGGGCGTTGGGATCGGGCCTGCGCTCGGGCGCCACGAGCCGGTAGGGCGGGCCCGCGGCGCTCGATCCTTCCAGGGCGGCCGGCCGGCCGTCCGGGCCGAGCACGCGCACCGTGGTCTCCGGGCTGCCCAGCCGGGCCAGGATCCGGTGGCGGCCCGCTGCGAGCCGCAGCGCCGCGCCGAAGCGCGGCCAGATCCCCCACGTCGCGGTGTCGCGCGCCAGCACTTCGGTGTCGTCGACGAGCAGCGCGTACGCACCCTGCACGGCGATGGTGAGCTCGCGCGCGGCCGGCAGGTCCAGGAAGGTCTGTACGTAGTAGATGCCGGCCGGCACGGCCGGACGCGGCCGCAGCAGGCAGCCGCGGTGCTGTGCCTCGTAGGCAAGCGGCGCCTCGCGGCGCTGCGGATCGGCCGCGAATCGCGCCGGCCACGGCCCCGGCCGCTCGGCCTCGAACCGGATGCGGTGCTCGGTCGGCGCGCCGTGACCGAAGGGGCCGGCAATCGTGGCCTTTAGCACGCAGCCGTGCAGGCGCGCCACGGCATCGAGCAGGGCCTCGCCGCGCAGCCCTCCCGCGCGGCCGAGCTCCAGCCCCGTCCACCATTCCACGAGCTCGCCGCGGGCGCGCCAGCCGAGCCTGCCCGGCTCGGCCACGGCGGCATCCACGAACGGCCGCGCCCGGGCGCCTACCCCGGCCGCCGACGCAGCGAGCGAGCGCAGGCGGTTCGCCGCGAGCCAGGCAAGCAGTGGGCCTTCGGGCGCCTCGCCGGAGCGCAGCGCGCCCAGGGCCGCCAGGTATGCCTCGGCGGCGGCGCGCAGCCGGCCGTGGGCCTCGGCGTCGATGGCGCGTGCCAGAGATGCCTGCCGGCCGGCGC
>JACQWT010000226.1 GCA_016209145.1 Deltaproteobacteria bacterium
AGGAGTCTGTCGGGGAAAGCGTGCTCGAAATGGTCCAAGTTATCGAAATCGCTCACTTTGCTCTGACGCTGGAACCGAACAATTCCGCGCACTTAGTTTTTTCTCCGACAGACTCCTAGGGGGCGCCGCGCGCCCCCTCTCGCCTCGCTACGCGAGGCGATTCACCCCCGCGAGCGTCCGCTTCGCGGCCGCTTTCCGCGATCCTCGCGCTTGGGCGCGGGCGAGGCCCCCGTCGGCCCGATGACAAACATCGGGCCGACTGGGGCTTCGTTGCGTTGGGGAGCGTCACTCGGTCGCCGCGGCGGGCGCGATCGGCGTCGTGGAGAAGCGCAACGGGACGACGAAGCGCAGCTCTCCTCCGGCCGGCCGGGCGAAGTGCAACTGGCGTGCCGCGCGCAGCACGCACTGCTTGACGCGCGCATCGGGGAAGCGCGACTCGGTCTCGAAGGCCTCGTCCACGGCGCCCTGCGCGTCCACGTGGAAGCGGATGCAGAGCCTGCCCCAGAGCTGCGGGGCGTAGGCGAGGGCGGCGCGGTAGCAGGTCTCGAAGCCGCCCAGCCCGGCACCGGCGCCGGCCAGCATGTCCCCCGCGGCGAGCTCGCCGGGGCCGGCCGCGAGCAGCTCGTCGGGTGGCGGCAGCGGATCGTCGCCGGGCGCGACCCTGATGCCGACCAAGGCGCGGGTCGCGCGCGCCGCGCGCGGAAAGTCGAGCAGGGCGAGCCGATCGACGAGACACTCGGCCACCGCGCGGTCGCCGAGCTCGCTCGTCTGGAGCACGGCGCGCGACACCTTCCCCGACGCGCCAACGGTGAGCCGTGCGCGCGTCCAGCCGTGCAGGTGCCGGTCCCGGTAGGCACCGAGCCGATAGCAGCGCACCGCGTTCATCCAGTGGTCGCGTCGCGCCACGCGCTCGATGCGGCGCGCGCCGAGGGGGCCGCGTGCCTGCTCCACGCTTACGGTCACGCGCGGATCGGGATGTCCCTCGGGGCCGGGCGGCGCGGCGGTAGTTGGGCCGATGGCGCCGTCGTTCCAGCGCCGCCGCTCCAGGAGGTCGGCCTGGTAGGCCGCGCGATCGGCGGGCTCGGGGCGCCGGCCAAGCTTGTACGGCGTCTCGATCTCGATGCGCACGGCCGGCGCGCTCGCGTCCGGCGGCCGGGCGCTCGGCGCGCCGGCGAGCGGGGCCGCGCCGGCCACAGGCGCGGCTTGCTCCCCTTCGTCCTCGCCCTTGCCGGCATCGCCGTCCCCGGGCCGGGCCGCCGCTTCCGGCAGCCCCGGCCATGGCGGGATCGGCGCTGAGGGCGGCGGAGCCCAGCCCGCCTCCGGGCGGCAGCCAGCAGCGAGCAGGACGAGCGCGGCGCAGCCGAGGCGCCGGACGTCAAGAGCCGAGATCGACGTCATAGCTCAGGCCGATCCGAACCGTCAGCAGCGACGCGCTGCCCGAGCCGGGCACGCAGCCGTCCATGATGTCGTCGTCGAGGCGGTAGACGTCGAGGCCCACCGCGCCCAGGGCCCGCAACGGGCGGCTCAGCTCGGTCTCGATGCCCGCTGCCGCCCGCAGGCCCGGGCCGGGCGAGGTGGAGCCGTGACACGCGAACGGCTGGGCCGTGCTCGGCTGCTCGGGCAGCCAGGCCACGGCGGACAGCTCGGCGCGCTGCCAGGCCGCGCCGAGCCCGATGTGCAGGAAGGCGCCGACCGGTCCCGCGCGCAAGGGGTAGGTGCGCAGCCCGAGCCAGGCGCTGTCGAGCGCGCGGCTCACGGTCGCGGCGCCGGTCAGCCCCACCTCGCTCTTCTGCTCGCCCAGGCCCAGGTGCTCGTACGCGACGGCGAGCGCAAGCTCCGGGCCGAGCCTCAAGCCGAGCTGCGCACCGAGGAGCAGCCCTGCGCTCTCGGTTGGCGTCCAGAGCGGCGGCTGGTCGAGGCGCGCGGCGAGACCGAGATCGACGCCCACCTGCAAGGCCATGGGGTCCCGCCTCTGCGCCCCAGGCTCGGCGTCGGCGCGACCCCAGCCCGCCGGCGGCGCCGGGCCCTGAGCCGCACCCGCGCGCCGGCCGCCCGTCGCCTCGGGCGATTGCAAGGGCAGCGCGCCTTCGTCACCGGCGCCCGCGCTCGCGTCGGGGGAGCCGGCGACAAGCGCCGCCAGGCCGAACAGCGCGGCTCGCCAACTCCGCTTCATCCGCCCTGCTTGGCGTCCCCGGCTATGGGTGCTGCGGTGCCGGCCCGGCCGGATGGGGCGGCGGGGGCGGCGCGTTCGGGTTCGGCCCCACCGGCTGCACGGGCGGCGGCGGCGCGGGCGGCGGAGGCGGCGTCGTCGCGGGCGGCGCAGGCGCTGGGGGCTGCACCGGCAGCGGCGGGACCGGACGGGGCTGCGACACCGGTCCGGGCGGCGGATAGGCCTGGGCCGGGGCAGGGGGCGCTGCCGGCACGTGGGCCGGCGGCGGGGGCGGCGGGCGGTGTCCCGATCTCGTCTGGATCACGCAGCCCGAGGTCACCAGCAGCAATCCGCCCAGAGCACCGACAAGCAAGAGCGCCTTCATGGGTTCCTCCGAGAATGGGCGCGGCACCGCCAGCGGGCCGACGCGCAGCGACTCTACCACACCCGCCGGCGCCTGCGGCGGCGGAGCAGCTTCGCGTCGGCGCGCTTCGCTCTTCCGAGCAGGCGGTCCAGGGGCTAGGATCCTGCCGTGACCGATCCCCGCGAAGCGCTACAGGTGCTGCTCGATCTCACGCAGAAGCTGCTCGAGCGGCGCCCGCTGGAGAGCGCCCTGCGCGAGGTCACGGACGCGGCGCTGCGGCTGCTGCCGGGCGATCACGCCTCGGTGCGCGTGCTCGACCACACCCACACCGAGCTGCTGAGCGGCGCTCGATCGGGCCGGGGCGCCGATCACAGCCCCGTGAGCTTCCGTCCCGGAGAGGGCGTCGTCGGGTGGGTGATAGAGCACGGTGAGGTGGCGCGCATCCAGGACACGAGCAGGGACGAGCGCTTCGTCCAGCGCGCCGCCCAGGGTTTCGACATCGCGGCGATTCTGGCGGTGCCGTTGTGGTCGGCGGGCGAGGTCGTGGGCGTGCTCGCCGTGACCTCATCCCAGGCTGGGACGTACGGCGAGGACGACGAGCGCTTGGCCTGCCTGCTGGCCAACTGCGCGGTGCCGCCCATCGAGCGCGCGCGCCTGGCGCGTCTCGCGATCACCGATCCGAACACCATGGCCTTCAACCAGGGTTTCCTGATGCCGGGCCTGCGCTTCCAGATGGACCGGGCCCGCGAGGCGCCCGCCGAGGATGCGGCGAGCGCTATCGGCGCGAAGCCCGGCGGGCCGGCCCGCGGCCCGCTGGCGGTGATGCTGCTCGATCTCGACCACTTCAAGCGGATCAACGACGCGGAGGGTCACGCGGCCGGCGACCAGGTGCTGCGCTAGTTCACCGAACGCATCCGGCGCTCCACCCGCGGCGGCGACCTGCTCGTGCGCCGCGGCGGCGACGAGTTCGTCCTGATCATGCCGGGCACGACGCGCTACCAGGCGAAGAGCGTGGCGGAGCGCATTCGCCGGAGCATGGAAAGCGAGCCCATCGATCTCGGTGAAGGACGCAAGGCATCGGTCACCGTCTCCATCGGCGTGGCCGCGTGGGACGGCGGCGAGAGCCCGGAGGCACTCGAGAAACGCGCCGACGCCGCCATGTACCAGGCCAAGCTACACGGCCGCAATCGGACCTACGTCGATCCGAGCTGACACGCGCTCGGGACAAAAGCACGCGCTCGGGGAAGCCCACGCTTCCCCGAGCACAGTCTGCTCTCGCCCTCGGCTACTGGCAGGCCGTCAGCCCGGCCATGCCCTGCTTGCAGCCTTCCGCCATCGCCTGCTTGGCCGCATCGTTCGGCGCCGCGGCAATCGACTTCCTCATGGTCTCAGCGGCCTGCTCGAGAGCTGCCTTCGATGCCTCGGGCATCCCCTTGCAGTCCTTGAGCTTCTGGAAGTACTCGTCGCACTCCTTGACTCCCGTGCTGCCGGTAGCGCCGCTCGGCGCCTCTCCCGTCGCTCCGGGCTTGTCTCCGCCGCCCTCTTTCTTGCAACCAACCAGCGCCATGGCCGCCAGAAGCGCCACCAGGATCGTGTATTTCATCGTTGCTCCTCGGATTTGCAGTCTGGCGCGAAGCGCCAGCGGCGCACTCGGGTGCGCTTGGGGCGCGCATACTTACCCGAGCCGCGCCGTCTGCCAACTATTTTTTTTCTGGGGGGCGGGCAGGCTCCCGTCGGTGGGTGGATCGCCGGCGCCCCGGGCCCTCCTGCAGCCGCCGTCGTGCCCCGGCCGTGCTATGGCGGGCGCCATGCTCGATCCGACCACCAGCCCCTACCTCGTGCCCTTCGACGGATCGTTCCGCGTGGCGTCGGCACCGACTGCTGCGCCCGGCAAGAAGCACCGCAAGGCACACGGCGACGAGAAGCTCGCCGAGCTCGTCGAAAAGATCGGCCAGCTCCAAGCCAAGCTCTATGCGAGCGACGACTTCGCCCTCTTGCTCATCTTCCAGGCCATGGACGCGGCGGGCAAGGACGGCACCGTGCGTGCCGTCACGAGCGGCGTCAACCCCGCGGGCTTTCAGATCTACGCGTTCAAGCAGCCCTCGGCGGAGGAGCTCGACCACGATTTCCTGTGGCGCTGCGTCAGGGCCCTTCCGGAGCGCGGCCGGATCGGGATCTTCAACCGCAGCTACTACGAGGAAGTGATCGTCGTGCGCGTACACCCGGAGCTGCTCGACAGGCAGAAGCTGCCGCCGACCATCGACCGGGCCGCCATCTGGCAGGAGCGCTTCGCGTCGCTCCGCCACCACGAGCGGCACCTGTCTCGCAACGGCACCGTGGTGCTCAAGTTCTGGCTCAACGTCTCGCCCGAGGAGCAGCGCCGCCGCTTCCTGGCCCGCATCGACGACCCCGAGAAGAGCTGGAAGTTCTCGGCCGGCGACGTGGCCGAGAGCCGGTGCTGGGAGGCGTACATGGAGGCCTACGAGGAGGCTCTGGCTGCCACCTCGCGGCCCTGGGCGCCGTGGTACGCCATCCCGGCCGACGACAAGGGCTACGCCCGCCTGTGCGTGGCCGAGATCGTCGCCGACACGCTCGGCCGGCTGCCGCTGCGTTTCCCTGAGCCGAGCGAGCAGGAGCGCGCGCGCATGCTCGAGCTGCGCCGCGAGCTGGAGGCGGAGGGCTAGCCGGCAGTCGTGCGGCTCGTCGCCGCGGCGTGCTCGCCCGTGCTAGGCTTCAGGCGATGACGATGACGCTACGCGCCCGAGTTCGCAAGGGACGCCTCGTCCTCGACGAACCCATCGACCTGCCCGAGGGAACCGAGGTCGAGCTTGCCGTGGTGGGCGATGGTGATGAGCTCGACGACGAGGATCGCGCCCGCCTTCACGCGGCGCTCGACCGGGCCGACGAGCAGCTCAAGGCCGGCCGCTTCGTGCGCGGTGAGGATGTGATTGCTCGCTTGAGGCGCAGCGCGCAGTGACAGGCCTTCGGATCGCCGAAGACGCGGACGTGCAGATCCAGCGCATCGAGGCCTGGTGGCGAGAGAACCGACGCGCCGCGCCGGAGCTGTTCTCGATCGAGCTTGCCGACGCGCTCGATGCGCTCACCCACACGCCTACCCTCGGCACCAGTTACGCCGAGCGATCCGGAGTCGTCGTGCGACGGCTTCTTCTGCGTCGCTCGCGCTACCATGTCTACTTCTCCTACGACGCGGCTGCCGACATCGTCGAGGTTCGCGCGCTCTGGCATACCGCACGAGGCACCGGACCAGCGCTCGGGTAGATCCGGCGCGCTCGTCGGGTAACCAGTCGACCGCGATGTCGCGGACGCGGTCGGCGGCTCGTCGGCCGTCTCACCCCGCGCCGCGCGCCAGCGCGTCCCGATACCAGGCCACGAGCTGCTCCCAGTGCTGCTGCAGCGCCGGATCGTCGTCGAAGCGCGCCTGCCACAGCTCGTCGAGCGCGTCCCGCGTTTCCTCGGGCCTCAGGCCGAACCTGACCCCGACGGCGGTGAGCCGGTCCGGGTACGCGGCACAGTGCGCGCAGAACTCCGCATAGCGGCCGATATCCGTCTCGACGTCGCGCCCACCAGCGCCGTCCGGCCCCGCGCTGGCGGCGGCCGGCGGGCTGCCCTGGGGGGCGCGCGGCGCTGCGGCGACGGCGGCGTGCCGCGGCGGCGGCAGACCGCGTCGGGCCGGGGCGACGGGAGGCGCGCCGCGGGGAGCGGCAGGCGCAGGCGCCGCGGGCGGGCTCCAGGGCGGGGGCGCAACAGGCGCGCGGGGCACCACGCGCTGCACGGGCGGGGGCGCCATGCCGGGCGCCAGATCCCCGAGCGAAGGCTTGGCCGGGAGACTACGCACCCACGCGGGCTTGGCCGGCCCGGCGGCGCAGGCGGGCTGCGGCTGGGCCGCAGCGCCCTCGGGCGCGCCGGGCCAGTCAGCCGCGACCGCCGGCCTGTCCCAGGCTGCCGGCCCCGGTGCCGAGCCGGCCGCCGGGTTGCGCATGAGAGAAGGAGGAGGCGGCGGCTCCGGCGCCGTCTGCATGCCTTTCCAGGCAGACTCAACGCGCAGCCAGTAGGCCAGGGTGTTGGCCTGCAGGGCCCAGTCGATGGCCTGGAGCAGCTCGCGGGCCCGGCGCAGGTCGTCGAGATCGGGCGGGCTCGCCAGACCCACGCGCTGCGCGAACGTCACCAGCACCGCGTCGGCGGTGTCGAGCAGCTCTTGCAGCAGACTAGCCTTGCTGGACGCAGTCACCGCAATCTCCGGCTGGTGAGGCGTGACGGCGGGCACGATTCGCGAACGCGAATCGCGAGCGCTGATCTAGCATGGCCTCGCGGCCGTGACGCAACCGAACGAAGAGAACGCTGGCGCGCCCGCTGCGGCCCAGGCGGCGCCCGCGGTCATCGCCCTGCCGTCGCCGGGCCGCGCGGCGCTCTACGCCCTGCTCGGCGCCGGCGTGCTGCTCGGCGGCGCGGGGGTGGCAGTCCTGCTCGGCGGTGGGCCGCCGGCGCTGGGCTTGCTGCTGCTGGGCTTCGGGCTGGGCTTCGGCGGCGTGACCGCTGCGGTGCTCGCGAACCGCGAGGCCATCACTCATCTGCGCCTCGATCCGGCGGCCCGCCAGATCACAGTGTGCTCCAGCGACGGCTCCAGCGCCCAGCTCGGCTTCGACCTCGTCGCGCGCGTGGATGCCGTCGCATGCACGAGCTCGAGCGAGCACGGCACGAGCGTCACGGGCGCCACGCTGGCCCTGCACAAGAAGGACGGCGGCGTGCTGGAGCTGGCACGCTTCTCCGAGCTGGAGCAGGCGCGCGCGGCGGCAGAGCGAGTCGAGCAGGCGCTACGGCGCGGCGACGCCGGCGCGGCCTCGGAACCGGGAGCGCCCGAGGACCGCTTCGCCTCCTCGCCGGCCGTGCGGGCAAGCCGCGAGGGCGACGCGCTGCGGCTTTCGTGGGCGACGCGGGGCTCGCTCGCCATTGCCGCGGCCGTCGCGGTGGCCTTCGGGGCGATGGCGCTCATCGCCTATGCGTTCTACCTCTACTCCGGCAAGTGGACGACGCTCGCGGCGAGCGCGGCCACGATCCTGCTGGGCGCTCTGGTGGTCGGCTTCGCCCTGCGGGATGCGGGCGCACGGCAGTCGGTGCGCATCGACGGCCGCGAGCTGACGATGGAACGCTCGCGGCGGGGCAAGGTCGTCGAGAGCCGAGCGCTGAGCATCTGGTCGGTCATTGCCGTCGACTACTCGCATCGGCTCGACGTGCTGGGGGCCTGCCTGCTCATCCGCACCCGCCCGGCGCAGGACGCCCACGAGCAGATCGAGCAGCAGGCCGAGCGGATGGAGGAGAGCGGAGGCGAGCTTGGCCTGCGCGAGGGCATCGGCCTGGCCCAGGGCGTGCTGGCGCTGCTCCGCTCGGGGATCCAGTTGCCGCTCGGCCGGCTGTCGCTGGCCGAGCGCGTCAACCTCGATCTCGCCATCAGCGAGGAGCTGGCGCGACGCACGGGCAAGGAGGCGCGGCGGATCTAGGCCCTGGTGCTATACTCCGATGCCTATGGATAGCCTCTGAGCTCTGGTGCGTTTTTCCCTTGTCCTGGGAGCGGCCGGCGCGGCCGCGCACGCCGCCGCGGGCTGCGCGCAGGGCGCCGTGTTCGTCGAGGGCGACGGCAGCGGCGGCGCGCCGAGCTCCTCGGGCGGCGGCCAGGCTGGCGCGGGCGGAGCCGGCGGCGGGGCGGGCGGCGCGGCGGGTGCGGGCGCGGCCGTCTGGCCCTGCGGCATGGACTGCTCGAAGATCGAGACGGACTCCTGCCACGAGGGCGTGTGCAACGAGGAAAGCGGCAAGTGCGCCGTCGTGGCCGCGGGCGACGGCACGAAGTGCGAGGACGGCCTGTTCTGCACCTTGGGCGACCAGTGCAGCGCCGGCCTTTGCAAGAGCGGGGCGCAGCAGAACGACTGCGGCCTTGAGCCCCCCATCTGCCAGGTGGCCCAGTGCGTCGAGAACAGCAAGACCTGTACGACGACGCCCGCGCCGCAGTTCACGCC
>JACQWT010000252.1 GCA_016209145.1 Deltaproteobacteria bacterium
CGCCAACACCCGCAGCCGGCGCACTGGACGCGGGCACCACCCACCGCCGATGGAACTCGCCCTACGCCGGGGATTCTGCGTCCCCGCCGTTCAACATCGCGAGATCATTCGGCCCGGTTTTCGACGAAGAGCCGTTTTTTCATTTCAAACGATTCCGAAGAGTTCGCGGAACAGCACGTGCTCGCGGACGACGGCGTCGAATGCCGTCATCAGCGCTACCAGCCAGTCCTCTCGCATTGTTGGGATGCAGTCGTACCAGTAGCAGCCCTGTCGGTAGAGCGAATGCGTCCGTTTCTTCACCGTGTTGACCTTCAGGATGCGGTCAAGCCCTGCCCGCTCACTGGCGGCGCCGAGCAGCGTCAGCAACGCGTGGGCGACGGCGACCAGCAGCAGCAGGCGATCGCGGCGTTGGGCGTCATGAATGTGGGTGGCCCGCAGGCCCATCCCGAAGCGCAGGTCCTTCTGGTCGCGGAAGGTCTCTTCGATAGTGAAGCGGCGGCCGTAGTGCTTGACGACCTGCGCGGCGGTCCGTTCGGCTCGCGAGGTGACCAAGCACCAGGGCTCCTTCATCTGCCGCGCGTGGACGACCACCACGGCCTGCACCCATGTCCTGTCTTCGGTCACCCGTGCCCCCCGCAGCATCAGGGCTCGGCCTCTCGGGCTGAGCCACTCGGCCGCCGAACGGGCCTCGCCAGTGCTGGCCTCGACCCGGATGCCGCCACGAAAGCGAATCGTGTAGTGCCAGTTGAGCGCGTCGAGCCGCCGGTACAGCTTCTGGTCCCCAAAGCCACGGTCGGCCAGCAGTTCCACCTCCACCTTGGCGGGCAGCCACCGGTTGAGCCGTTCGACCATGGCGTGCTCCTCGGCAGTCCGCCGGCCTTTCAGCTCGGACTTCTTCACCGTGGTCCAGCAGAGCGGCGTGGCCCGGCCGTGACACGTCACCAAGTAGGCCGCCAGCGTCGTGTGGTCGTCATCGTCGAAGTCGGTCCAGTCCAGCGCGATCATGGCCTGCTCCCGCTCGGCCACGACGAATCGAACCCACAGCTCCAAGATGCGCTCCATGACGATCGCACCATTGCTGAGCATCCGGTCGACCTGTTTGACGCCGCTCTTCGGCGTGATCTTCGCCACCTTCGCATACGCTTGCCCGATGGCGTGAATCGACAGCAGGGCGGCGTGGAGAACGCCGACGATGCCGTTGGCAAGCGACAGCACCCGCGCGGCGTGCTCGTCGTCGCCGAAGAGTTTCTCGACGAACCGCCGGGTATGCTCCAAGTCCAGCGCTCGGCGCTTGCCGTGTGCCATGCGGGGACGGAGGGTAGATGCAACCTGGGAGGTGGAGTTCATGGCCGATCAGGACACCGAAACGCGCGGAAGTCCACACCGGCGTAGCTTGCGAGTGCATGCAAGAAACAAACCAACAGACAGCCCATAGTTAATGTAGTGCACCAAGCCCATGTGCTATTCAAACGAGAACAAAGAGGATTTGAAAACGAGGGAATCCCTCAGAGTCGGCGGTGCTTGCCGTGCCTCCGCCGTGATCGCCCCGGCCGAGCCGCCGCCACTCCGCCTCCAGATCCTGAACGTCCCCTTGCCAGGTGTCGGTCATGGACTCCGCGCCACCAGCCCAGGCCTACCGCAGGTCGGACGGGGAGGACACCGGAAACGGCGGGGCGAGCCGCCGACACCTACCGCTCCCCGAGCAGAAGCGCGACGTGCGCCTGCAGCGCAGCACACGCCAGGCCGAGGAGGACGCCGAGGGCGTCGTCCATCTCGCGGTGGCAGATCGCCAGGAGCCGCCGCAGGTCGTCCTGAGGCCAAGGCGGCTAGCGAAAGCAAGCGGCTAGGAGTCTGTCGGAGAAAAAACTAAGTGCGCGGAATTGTTCGGTTCCAGCGTCAGAGTAAAGTGAGCGATTTCGATAACTTGGACCATTTCGAGCACGCTTTCTCCGACACACTGCTAGCGAAAGCAAACCCGGTAGGGCCCGAGGCGACGGTGGCTGTCCTGGCCAAGTGCTGTCCGGGAGTCCGCCGGGCCAAATGTGACATAACCCTATCTTATGCGATCCAGCCAAGTGGAAAGGAAGAAAAAAATCGCGAGGTTGGCGAGCGGATGGTGGCCAGGTTGAGCTCGGCGAACCGCGGGGCGGCCATGGGCCAGCCCGCAGCGCTGGTGCCGCGCGTCGGGCGGGATGATGCGTCGGCGGGCTCTCGTGCCCGTCGCAGTCGACACGGGGCTCCGCAGGGTCGATGATCAGAGCGTTCGGCGCCGCCCCAGGACCGAGGCTCTTGTTTTCCGGGATAGATCTCTATAAAAACTGGACCGCTTCTCGGCCCGTCACTACCCTGAAGCTGTTCGCCGCGGAGGCGGCCGGATGATCGATCGCCAGCGCATCGTCCTCGAGCTCGTGCGGCGGGCCCCGCGGCCGCCGTCGCGCACCCACCTGATGAAGTGGCTCTTCCTGCTCCGGGAGGAGACCGTGGTCGGCGGGACGAGCAGCGCCTTCTACGACTTCCTGCCGTACCGGTACGGTCCGTTCTCGTTCGTCGCCTACCGCGAACTGGGGGCTCTGGCGGCTGCGGGCCTTCTCGCACCCGACGAGCTGCGCATCCCCTCGGTCGCGAGGCGCGACGCCGCTGCCGAGACGGCGAAGCTCGACGAGCCGGTCCGCGAAGCGGTCGATGAGATCCTCTCGCGCTTCGGGAGTTTGTCGCGCGCGAAGCTCGTCGACGTGGTGTACGAACGATACCCCTGGTTCGCGAGCCGGAGCGAGCTTCGCGAGCGCCAGGAGACGAGGATCGCCGAGGTGGCCGTGTACACGGTTGGCTACGAAGGGCGGTCGGTCGATGCGCTGCTCAACGCGCTCCTGCGCGACGGCATCCGCCGAGTCGTGGACGTCCGGAAGAACGCCTTCTCGCGGAAGTACGGCTTCACCGCCGCGACGTTCGGCAGGCTCTGCCGGGACGTGGACATCGAGTACGTGCACCTCCCCGAGCTCGGCGTGCCGAGCGCCCTGCGCGCCGACCTGACGACCGCGGCCGCGTACGAGAAGCTGTTCGACTACTACGAGCGGACCATCCTACCAGCGCAGCGGAAGTCGGTTCGCCGGGCGGCGGACCTCACGCGGGAGCTACCATCGGCGCTCATGTGCTTCGAGGCGAACGCGTGCTCGTGCCATCGAGGCCGACTCGCCCCGCGGGTGGCGGAACTCGCCGAGCTCCCGATTCAACACCTGTAGCCGGGGTGCAGCATGCCGCAACGCAAGCGCGTTCTCATCACGGTCAAGACGTACCCGTTACCCTCGAAGAGCTACCAGGAACTCGTCTGCACCGCCGGGGTGCTCGAGGACGGGAGCTTCATCCGCCTCTACCCGGTCGACTTCCGCTACCGCCCCTACTGGCAGTGGTACAAGAAGTACCAGTGGGTCGACGTCGACGTCGAGAAGAACGCCGACGACGACCGCAAGGAGAGCTACCGCCCGGTCCTGACCAGCATCAAGCCCTTGGGCGAGCCCCTCGACAAGAAGAAGAAGTGGGCTGCCCGTCGGCAGTACGTGCTCGCGCAAGGCGCGAAGTCGATGGAGACGCTGTGGGATCTGCAGCAGCAGGACAACGTCTCGCTCGGCATCGTGCGGCCCAAGGTCATCGAGGACTTCGTGGTCGAGCCCGACGACCTCGAGTGGAAGCCGGAATGGAAGGTGCTCTTCCAACAGATGAGTCTTTTCGGCCCGGCGCAGAAGCCGCTCGAGAAGATCCCGTCCAAGTTCTCGTACAGGTTCCGTTGCGACGACGCCCGCTGCAACGGGCACAAGATGATGATCGAGGACTGGGAGGTCGGGCAGCTCTACCTCCAGATGCGCGACAAGTACGGTGACCCGAAGGTCGCCGTCGAGAAGGTCCGCCAGAAGTTCTTCGACCAGATGTGCGCGCCGGACGTGGACACGCACTTCTACGTCGGCACCGTCCTCAAGTACGGGAGCTGGATCGTCCTCGGCGTGTTCTGGCCGAAGAAGTAGGCGAGCGCTTCGGCGGCTCCCGCTCTACACGCGTGGCGCGCCTGCTGCTCGATTGTCCAGCGTGCGGTCGTCGGCTGGTGCGGTGCCCGCGGGCGCTGCGGTGCGGGCGCCGGCACCGGGGGGGCGTCGCCGCCCCGGGCCTTCCGACGCAGGTATTCCGCGGCGCGCACTTTGACGCTTGCGAGAATTGACCCGGGTCTGCTCGGCAGAAGTTGACCGGCTGAAGGGTGGCCGGCAACAGCGGGGGGCGGGCGTCCGGTTGTTCATGGTGATCGAGGTTGCGGCGGTAGAGCGCGCGCATGGCTTCGAA
>JACQWT010000253.1 GCA_016209145.1 Deltaproteobacteria bacterium
CGCGGGCGAGGGCCGGTCGAGCGCCGCCAGGGCGGCGAGAAGCAGCGCGGCGCGGGCGAGCGGATGCACGGGGCAGGATGCTATACTACACGCAGGCTGCGTCTGCGGCTCAAGGGTAAAACCAATACGCCTGCGCGAACGGAGCGGGCAGACGCGACCGGCACCGCCCCGCGGCCGTTTCGCGCTGTAGCCCTAGGCGAGCCGTCCGCGGCGAGAATTCCACGCTGGGGCTTCGCCCCAGACCCCGCGAACAGGGCCCGAACCCCGTTCGCCCTGACCGGCAAGTCCTTGCCGGAACCGCATACTACCACCGCGCGCAGTATGCCAGATCGCGCTTTGGCTTGCCGCGCACCGGCACCGTTGGTACCGAGGAGGCGTGGCAGAGAGCCGGGCGGGGCTGATCGAGCTGTTCGACGCGGAGCGCAAGGTGCGCGCCGTGCACGACGCCCTGGCGCGCCGCGGCCGGGCGGCCATGCTGGCCCCGCTGCGCGCGGCCGTGGCCGAAGCGGGCGGCGCCCGAGCGGCTCCCGGGCTCGGGCCGGAGGAGGCCGAGCTGAGGCTCGTCTGCGTCGCTCGGCTGCTCGGCGAGTTCGACGGACAGGACGTGGTCGACCTGCTGATCGACGTGCTCGGCTCGGACTATCCCGAGGCCCGCGGCGAGGCCGGCGAACAGCTCAGGGGGCTGGCGCTCGAACGCTTCGAGCAGGTGGCCCGCGGCGTGGAGCGGGCCCTCGAACGGCTGCCGGCGGGCAGCCCGGCTCTGGTCGAGCTGCCGCAGGTCCTGCTCGAGATCCCCGAGCCCGGTGCAGCGCTCCTGGTGCGGCGCTTTGTCGCCCATCGCGATCCCGATGCCGTCGGCTCGGCCATCGAGGCGCTGGCCGAGCTCGGCGACCGCGAGGCCGTGGCGCTGCTGGAGCCGCTGTGTGAGGATGGGCGCGTGGCCCGCGTGGGCGACGAGGAGCTCACGGAGGTCACGGTGGGGGAGCTGGCGCGCGAGGCGATCGAGCTGCTGCGCGAAGGCGAGGTGGCAGACCGCGATGGCGCATAGCGCGCCCGACCGGGAGGCGCCGGCCTCGAGCTTGGGCCCTGTTCTCACCGCGGCCCAAGCGGCGATCTACGAATCGCTGGTCGTCCCGCGCTACGTTGCGACGTTCGCCCGACCGGCGATCGAGATGCTGCTCGACCACAAGCCGGCCGTCGTTGCTCAGCTCGGGTGCCGCACCGGATACCCGGCGCGCGAGATCGTGGAGAAGCTCGGACCGCTGCGGCTCTGCGGCGTCGACAGCTCGCCGGAGGCGCTCGAGCTGGCGCGGACCAAGGCGGCCTTGGTCCCGGGCGCGCGCGCCGAGTACGCGCTCGCCGATGGCTTTCCCACGCCGCTCGGCGAGGGCATGTTCACCCACGCTTTTGCGTTGCACCCGCCGGGCCCGCGGGGCAACTACCTCCCCGTGCTCGGCGAGCTGCATCGGCTGCTCGCGCCTGGCGGCCAGGTCGTGGTTTCGGTGCCGCTGCGCGGATCGTTTCCCGAGCTCTACGACATGCTCCGCGAGTACGCCCTGCGTCGCGACAGGGCTTCGTTCGGCGAGGCGGTGGACGCTGCCGCCGCCGGCCGGCCCAACCCGGAGATGCTGGCCGAGCAGTGCGAGCAGCTTGGCCTGCTCGATGTGGACGTGGGCGTCGAGCTCGTGGGGCTGTCGTTCGCGAACGGCCGCGACTTCCTGGACGATCCGATCTCGCGGCTGGTCGTGGAGCCGGATTTGCGCCTGTCGCTCGATGTGGACGACGAGCTGGCCCAGGACGCCCTGCGCTATGTTGAGGACGCGGTCGCGAAGTACTGGTCCGAGGTCGGCTTCGAGCTCACGGTCAACGTGGGCTGCGTCAGCGCCCGCAAGCGCGCCTCCCCCCCCGCCCCAGTAGCAGTTGCGCCGGCGCCGCCGCTGCCGCGACCGAGCGTGCCGGGGCCGCCGCCGCTGCCGCGGCCGAGCGTGCCGGGGCCGCCCCCCGGGGCGCCCGGCGGGCCCGACTCCAAGCCCGCCTCCTCGGCGCGTCGCCCGCTGCCGCCGCCTCGCTCGGGGCGCAAGACGAGTTGACTACTCGTAACCGTTCACGCATTCCAACACCCGGCTCGTCAGGCGGGGCTGCGCGCATGAGCGCGCCCGGAGGCCCGGGCCGCAGCGCACTCCTGTACGTGAGGCCCCGGGCCAAGGACGTAAGCCGCGATCGCGGCCGACTCGGCGAGCCGTCGTTGCTGGCGCCGCAATGCGTGAACGCATACGACTACTCGCCCTCGTACTCGCAGCGTGCGGCGCACGTCTCGCGCACCGTCACGCGTCCGAGGCACGGCAGCCTTGGCTTCAGGCGCCGCCAGATCCACGCGGCGAGGTTCTCGCTGGTTGGATTCTCCAGCCCTTCGATCTCGTTGAGGTAGCGGTGATCGAGCGTCTCGTAGAGCGGCTGCCAGGCGGCGGCGATCTGATCGTAGTCGACGAGCCAGCCGGCCTGCTCGTCCACCGGGCCTTGCACCGCGATCTCCACCCCGAAGCTGTGGCCGTGCAGGCGGGCGCACTTGTGCCCGGCCGGGAGCAGGGGGAGGCGGTGGGCGGCCTCGAAGCTGAACTGGTGGGCGAGCAGGACGTTCATGGACTCTAGCCGACCAGCGTCCGGATCACTGCCGCCGCGACGGCCGCGAGCCACAGCAGGCAGCCAAGTATCGCCGTCCAGATGAACGCCCGGTCGTCTCGCCAGCGCGTGCGCAGCGGGACGAGATCCCGCTCGGGCAAGATCACGTAGTCCATCATCGCGTAGATGGGCAGGCCGCCCGGGCGCTCCGTGCCGGAGTGGGCGGGCAGCGTCAGGCCCAGGCGCGCCAGCTCGGCACCGAGGCAGCGCAGCGCCTGGCCGGAGCCGGGAAGAGCGCTGCCGAGCACCAGGGCCCTGACCCACGGCGTGCGCTCGAAGGCATTGGCCGTCGTGAACCGGTCGAAGAACGCCGCGAGCTTGGCCTCGAGCGCCCTTGCCTCCAGCAGGTGCTGGAAGGCCCGCGCCCGCGTCGGCGGCGGCTCCTCGGTCGAGAGCTTGCCGAAGCACACCGACTCGATCCGCGCCATCAAGCCTTCGATCTCGATCTTGATCCGGTCGTGGCCATCGGCGACGGCGAGGTCGATGGGCAGCGTGAAGCCCCACGGCTCCTCGTCCTTGCGCTCGGCGGTCCACTGGAAGGCGTCCCCGAAGCCCCAGAGCGCGTCGTAGCCGGTGGCCACGACGTAGATCGGTACGTCGGCAGCGAGGTAGCCCGTGACCTCGGCGACGTAGGCCCGCAGGGCGCGGGCGTGTTCGCGCGCCTCGTGCTCGCCACCGTCCGCGAGCGTGCGGCAGCTCACGATGAGGAGCAGAGCGTCGATCGGCTCGCGCGGGCGCCGGTGGGCGAGCTCGGCGCACAGCTCGCGCAGGAGGGTCCGGTTGCGCTGCGGCCCCATGACCGGGGCCTCGGGCTCGATGATCACCGCGCCGCGCGGCATCCAGTAGGTGCACATCTGCTGCGGAGCCTGGATCGAGAGCGGCTCGTCTCCGGCCGGCCAGTGCACGTTCATGCGCTTGATGGCGGTCGTGCGACCGGACTCGGGCTCGCCCACCACCAGGTACCAGGGCAGCGCATAGGGACCTGCGGCGTCGCCGGGTCGGGCCCGCTCCTGATGCGCCAGCACGCCGGCGATCTCGTAGGCGAAGGTGCTCATCCCCACTGCCCACCAAGGGCGAAGAACAGGGCCGCAGCCGCGCCGAGGGCGAAGAGCAAGGCGAGCGCGCGGCCGATCCAGACGGACCGGTACCAGGGTGCCTTGAACCGCTCCAGCGCCGCCACCTGCCCCTCGTGCACTCGCCGCAGCACGCCGCCCGACCAGTCGCGGTCGGGGTCGACGCCCAGCTCGCGACCGAGCTCCCGGCGGAGCTGGTCCAGGGCATAGCGATCGGCGCCCGGCAGCCCGTAGCACCCCAGGAAGCCCAGGCCGAGCACGACCGCGAACGTGGCGAGCACGCTGCGCGGGCCCTGGCGCACCCGCCCGAGCCGTTGGAACACCTCGAGCCCGGCGTTGTTCGTGAGGAAGCGGGTGGCCTGCAAGGGGGCCGAGCTCCAGATCGGCCGCAGGTCCGGCAGGCCCATGGCCACCTCGTCGATGAGCGCGACGATGGCGAACATGCCGTCCTCCGCGGACTGGACCGGAAGCTGCCTACTTTCCTCGGATGCCTTGAGCTCGTCCAGCAGGTAGCCCGCCTGCTGGTGCAGAACGTGCGCCGGCGGCCGCTGCGGGATCTGCCGCAACAGGCAGGTCCAGAGCAGAAGATTCTTGCCGAAGACGCCGATTGACTGTTCCACGCGGGCGGAAGCTTAGATAGAAGAGCCGGGCGGAACAAGGGGAACAAGGAACAAGGAGCAAGCGCCGTGTGTGAGATCGAAAGCGTCATCGCCCGTGAGATCCTGGACTCCCGGGGCAATCCCACCGTCGAGGTCGAGGTGTTCACCGCCGCGGGCAGCGGCCGGGCCGCCGTGCCGAGCGGCGCTTCGACCGGGCAGCACGAGGCCATCGAGCTGCGCGACGCCGACCCGTCGCGCTATCTCGGTAAAGGCGTCCTCAAGGCGGTGGCTGCCGTGCAGGACACGCTCGGCCCGGCGATTTGCGGGATGGAGGTGCTGGATCAGGCCGGCATCGACAAGGTGCTGATCGAGGCCGATGGCACGCACAACAAGTCCAAGCTGGGAGCCAACGCCGTCCTGGGCGTGTCGATGGCCGTGGCCCGGGCCGCCGCCGACCTCGTCGGCGTGCCGCTGTGGCGCTACCTGGGCGGCGCGCAGGCGCGGGTGCTCCCGACGCCAATGATGAACGTCCTGAACGGCGGGGTGCACGCGGACAGCGGTTTGGAGGTGCAGGAGTTCATGATCGTGCCCCACGGCGCTCCGAGCTTCGCCGAGGCGCTACGCATGGGAGTGGAGATCTTCCACCGGCTCAAGAGCCTGCTCAAGAAGGACGGCCAAGTCACGGCCGTGGGCGACGAGGGCGGTTTCGCCCCGCGCCTGCCGAACAACCAGGCGGCGGCAGAGTACCTGGTGCGGGCCATCGAGGCGGCGGGCTACAAGCCCGGCGAGCAGGTGAGCCTGGCCCTGGACGCGGCGCTCTCGGAGTTCCACGACCACGCCAAGGAGCGCTACACCTTCGACCGGGCCGAGCGTACCGCGGCGGACATGGTGGAGATCTACGCCGCGCTGGTCGAGCGCTTCCCCATCGTCTCGATCGAGGACGGCTTGGCCGAGGACGACGAGAAGGGGTGGAAGCTCTTGACCGACAAGCTCGGCGCGAAGATCCAGCTCGTGGGCGACGACCTGTTCGTGACCAACCCGGAGCGCCTGGCCTGGGGGATGCGCCGCGGCCTGGCCAACGCCATCCTGATCAAGCTCAACCAGATTGGCAGCGTGACCGAGACGCTGGACTGCATCCGCCAGGCGCGCGACGGCGGCTACAACACCGTCATCTCGCACCGCTCCGGCGAGACCGAGGACACCTTCATCGCCGATCTGGCGGTGGCCACGGGCGCCGGGCAGATCAAGACTGGCAGCCTGAGCCGCTCCGACCGCGTGGCCAAGTACAACCAGCTCCTGAGAATTGCGGGCGCCTTGGGCGAGGGCCAGATCTACGCCGGCAGCGCGCCGTTCCGGCGCTAGCATACTGCGCGCGGTCGTATTTTGCGGTTCCGGCAGGAACTTGCCGGTCAGGGCGAACGGGGTTGGGGCCCCGTTCGCGGGGTCTGGGGCGAAGCCCCAGCGTGGAATTCTCGCCGCGGACGGCCCGCCTGCGGCCCCAGGGGGCAACGGCCGCGGGGCGTTGCATTTCGCGTCTGCCCGCTCCGGTCGCGCGGGC
>JACQWT010000254.1 GCA_016209145.1 Deltaproteobacteria bacterium
CGCCACTGAGCCCGCGCACCGTCCGGGACGACCGCGCGGACAAGCTGCCCGCGTACGCAAGGGAGAACGTGCGGCACGCGTGGCTGGTGGATCCCGCGCAGCGCCTGCTCGAGGTGCTGCGGCTCGAAGGGGGCCGGTGGATGGTGCTCGACGTTTTCAAGGATGACGCGCGCGTTTGCGCCGAGCCGTTCGACGCGATCGAGCTCGACCTGGCCGTGCTCTGGGCCGACGTGGAGCCGGCGGCGCCACCGGGCGGCGCGGCGCGCGCGCGCTGATCCCGGGCGTCGAGGGGCTCGCCCGGCGTTGGCGCGGCGCGGGTGTCTAGCCGAATTGGGGGTGCGGGCGGAAAAGCGAACCGCCAAGGCGCCAAGCACGCCAAGAAACCGATTACTCTCCTTGGCGACCTTGGCGTCTTGGCGGCTCATCCGGCGGCGCCCCCCGGTTCTGGTAGGCACCCGCGCGGCGCAGCGCCGTCGCCGCCGCGCGCCGATTCCGCTAGGCTGGCGCCCTCTCGCGATGGACAAGCCCGAAGCACCGCCCGCCGGCCAAGCCGGGGCCCGCGAGCCCAGCGCTCGCCCCGTCGAGCCGCGCTCCGCGGCCCGCGCGCTGTCGGATCTCGTGCTATGCCAGGACGGCGCGATCGAGAAGTACCGGCGCCGGCACCTCGGGCCGACGAGCACGCTCGACGTTGCCCGCCTGGAGCGGGCGCGCGCCGTGCTGCTGGAGCTCGGCCGCATCGTGCTTGCCGGCAGCGACGACGACTGGGAGCGGATCGAGGCGGCCTGGAGCCTGCTCGGCGGCCGTACACCGGGATCCGTGCCCGCCGCGCCCGCCGTCCCCGCGGCAGCGTCGCCCGCCGCGCCGCCGCTCCCGCCCGTCGCCGTGGATGTGCCGCCTGCGCCGCCTGCCGGCCCCCGTCCGCCCCCGCCGGCACGCGGCGCGCGCGTCATGGGCGGGCCGGCGGTCCCGGGCCGGGCGCGCGAGCCTGCCGCGCCCGGGCCGGTCGCGGCGGACCAGGGAGGCACGCTGCCGCCCGCCCAGCGCTCGCCGTTCGCGGAGGGTGTGCTGCCCTTCGTGTCCGACCACGCCGCATCGCCGCCGCCGGCGGTGCCCGCGCGGGTGGCCCCGCCGGCGGCGGCGCCGGGCGGGGACGAGACCGCTCCGATCTCGCAGACCGGGCTCGTGGTCGCGCGCTTGCGGCCCGCCTTGCCCTTCGAGCCGGCACCGCCGGGCGCGGGGCCGGCGCCGGGGGCGGCACGCTCCGGCCCCGCCGGCGCGCCGGCGCTGCCGTTCGACCTGGTGGGCCGTCCCGCGAGTCCCGTGGCGCCCGGCTCGCCCGAGGACGACACGCCGCCCGCGCTCACGCTGGAGCAGTACGCCTCCCTTTGCGCCGAGCACGCCGCCTATCCCGATCGCGAGGCGCAGATCGAGACGCGCTACCAGATCCGCGACCGCCCCGGCCGGGCGCGGCTCGACCGGCACTGGCAGGAGCGCTTTGCCCGCGAGCCGGCCCTGCGGTCCGAGTGGGAGCGCCTGCGCGCCCAGTACCAGGCGTGGTTGACGCAGCAGGGACGCTAGGAGATAAGAGGAAGTAGGGGGCCGGCCGAGCCGCCGGCACGTACTGCGCCATGCCATCCCAAGAGCTCCTGTACTCCTTCCATTGTGCCGTTCTGCCCGAGCTGCACGTCGTCGGCTTCCGCGGTCGCGAGGCGCTGCTCGAGCCGTACCGCTTCGCCATCGGCCTGCTCGGCAGCGATTCCCAGGACGTCGAACTGGGCAGTGCGTTGGGCGCGCGCGCGGCGCTCAACGTGCACCTTGCGCCCGGCCGCGGACCGTTCGTCTTCCAGGGCATCATCGCCTCTTTCGAGCTGCTGCACGCCTGGGGCGATCGCGTCCTGTACCGGGCCGTGCTCGTGCCTCAGCTCTGGCAGCTCGGCCTGACGCGCCACAGCCGCGTGCTCACGGGCGACACGGTCAAGGAGGCGATCGAGAAGGTGCTCAAGAGCGGCGGCCTGGGCGCGGGCGACTACCGCTTCGATCTGCTGAGCGAAGGCGAGTACAAGCCGCGCGAGCACACCTGCCAGTACCAGGAGAGCGATCTCGCCTTCCTCTCGCGCTGGATGGAGCGCGAGGGCCTCTTCTACTACTTCGAGCACGGTGACGACCGCGAGAAGCTCGTCGTCACCGATCGGCCCTGCGCCTCGCTGCCGGCGCTGCGGCCGGAGGCCGTGCGCTACGTCCCTCCCGCCGGCCCCCAGGACGTGATGCACCTGGAGGCGCTCGAGTCGTTCGTGTGCACGCATTCGCAGCTTCCCGCGAGCGTGCGGCTGCGCGAGTACGACTACCTCAACCCTTCGCTCGATCACAAGGCCGAGGCCGAGGTTTCGCAGGATGGGGCGGGCCTCGTGAGCTACTTCGGTGACGGTTACCTCACGAGCCGGGACGGCCGGTCGCGTGCGGGCGAGGTGGAGCGCCTGGCGCGCATCCGCAAGGAGGAACTGTTGGCGCGCCAGGTACTCTGCCGCGGCCGTGGCCGGGCCTTCCTGCTGCGCACGGGCTACCGCTTCAAGCTCGACGAGCACCCGCGCGACGCCCTGAACCAGGAGTATCTCGCCACCGAGATCGAGCACTTCGGCAACCAGTCGGCCGAGGCGCCGGTCGCGCGCCAGCTCCTCGATCTGCCCTACGACGACGAGTACCGGCTCGAGCTGCGCGCCATTCCGGCGAGCGTGCAGTACCGGCCGGCGCGGCGTACGCCGGCGCCGCGCGTCTACGGCGTCGTGCACGCCGTCGTCGATGGCGAGCAGGAGAGCGACTATGCCCAGATCGACGAGCATGGCCGCTACAAGGTCAAGATCAAGTTCGACGACCTCGATCTCGCCGACGCCAGCGACACGCAGGCGGCTAAGGCATCGACCTGGGTCCGGATGCTCCAGCCGCACGCCGGCAGCCCGGAGGGCTTCCACTTCCCGCTGCGCAAGGGCACCGAGGTGCTGCTCGTCTTCCTGGGCGGAGATCCGGATCGCCCGGTCATCTGCGGCGCGGTGCCGAACGCGCACACGCCCTCGCCCGTGGTGGCGCAGAACCATACCTTCAACATCATCCACACGGGCGGCGACAACGTGGTCGCCCTGCAGGACCAGGCGGGCGCGCAGCACGTGGACATCTCCACGCCGCCGAAGGACACCTTCGTGCACCTGGGCGAGCCGCACGCCGGCCACAGTCACTACATCGTCGAGCACACCGACGGGAACTGCTTCTTCGACATCGGCGGCGACCAGGACATCGAGGTGGGCGGCGATCTGACCGAGCACGTCGTGGGCAACGTCACCGAGACCTACGACGCGGCGCAGGACTCCTGGGTGGGCCAGAGCCAGAGCCTCGAGGTCATCGCCAACCAGGAGATCTGGGTGCACGGCTTCCAGTCGGTCACCGTGGACGGCGCGGTCATCGAGAAGTTCAACACGAGCCAGGCGACGACCGTGGACGGGCCCGAGACCCACACCGTCACGGGCACGCTCAACCTCAGCGTCACCGGGGCCGTCAGCGAGAAGTTCGACGCCCTGCACACCCTCAAGGTCGGCGGCCCGCAGTTCGTCACCGTGACCGGTCCGGTGATGGAGACCTTCTCGACCAACCACATCTTCACGATCGGCGGCCCGCAGATCGTGACCGTGGCGGGCCCCGTCCTCTACACTACGCCGAGCTTCACCATCATCACGCCCTCCTTCAAGGTGCTGCCGGCGAGCTGGTGGAAGTGGGCATGGCTGAGCGGCGAGGGCGTGGCTTTGAAGCTCGGCCTCTACGGTGCCAAGATCGAGGCCGGCGTGGTCGCCGCGGCGGTGTACGGCATAAAGGCCGACGTGGTGGGCCTCAAGATCGACATCGCCGGGGCCAAGTACGCCAACAAGCCGATCGAGCTCGGCAACAGCGGGAGCAAGTTGAAGAGCGGCGGCATCAACCTGTACATGTTTGCGCTGGTGATCATCATCTGAGCTCGCCGCGGGCGGAGCCGAGCCGTGAGAGTCATCAAGCCGCTGTCCCTGGGCCTGCTGACGCGCTGCTTCGAGCACGAGCGGCAGAGCTACCTGGTCGTCTCGCCCATCGTCCACTTCGGCTTCGGTTCCTCGCGTCCTCTGCCCGAGGTCGAGCTCTGGAAGCTCGTTGGCGCCGAGCTGGGCGAGGGCGTGCTGCTCGACGAGGCGATGTGGAAGGCTCGCGGCGAGCTGCTGGTCACCGGCCGGGCCTACGTGCCCGGCGGCGCACCGCGACCGGCGTGCTCGGTGCGCGTGGCCCTGGGCTCCATCGACAAGACGCTCTGGGTGGTGGGCGATAGATCCTGGAAGCACGGCGCGGCTACGGAGCCCGAGCCTTTCGCACAGATGCCCATCGACTGGGCGCATGCCTTTGGCGGCGCCGGCTACGGGCCGAACCCGCTGGGCAAGGGCCTGGCGCCCGTCGTCGTGGACGGCCGGAGCGTGCACCCGCTGCCCAACGTCGAGGATCCCGCCCGCCTCGTGCGCACGCCGACGGATCGACCTGAGCCGGCCGGCCTCGGGCCCTACGACCTCACCTGGCCGCAGCGTTTCTCCAAGGTGGGTACGTACGACTCGCGCTGGTTCAAGGAGCGCTTCCCCGGCCTGGCGGAGGATCTCGACTGGGCTTTCTTCCAGACGGCGCCCATCGACCAGCAGATCGAGGGCTACTTCACCGGCGACGAGCCGTTCGTGGTCGAAGGCATGCACGCGAGTAAATCGCGCCTGGAGGGCCGCCTTCCGGGGCTGCGGGCGCGCGCCTGGCTGCGCCTGCGCGCCGGCGGGCCCCTCGTCGAGCTGGACACGCGCCTCGATACGGTGCGCCTCTTGCCCCACGTCGAGCGCGGCGTGCTCGTCTTCCGCGGCGTTGCCAAGGTGGCCGAGGACGACGCGGCCGACGTGAGCGAGCTCATGCTCGCCTGCGAGAGGCTGGGCGCGCCGCGCCCGGCCGAGCACTACGAGCGCGTGCTGGCGCAGCGGCTCGACAAGGAGAAGGGCTACCTGTACGCGCTGCGCGACTCCGACCTCACGCCCGCCCCGGACCAGGGCGAGCCGGCGCCGTTCCCGGATCCGGCCGGCGCGGTGGGTCTGCTCGCCGGCGACGCGCCGATCTTGCGCCAGCGGCTGCGGCGCCGGGCCGAGATCGAGCGCGAGAAGATGCGCGAGGAGGCGCGCGCGGCCGGGGTCGATCCCGACGGGCTCGACTACCTGAAGCCGCTGCCGCCCGACGAGCCGGTGCCCGCGATAGAGGAGCTGCCGCAAGTCGTGGAGCGCGCCCTCGCGGTGGTCGAGGAGCAGAAGCAGCAGGCCGAGCAGAAGAAGGCCGAGCTCGGCCAGGAGCTGCGGCGCACTTGCCAGGAGGCGGGCCTGGACTACGAGGCGGTGATGCGCGACGCCGAGCAGCAGCGCGGTGGCCCGCCCCGCTTCAGCGCCGACGAGGAGCTCGCCAAGCTGCGGGAGCTGCGCGCGGAGCTCGTCCGCGCGGGAGGGAGCACCGCCGAGCTGGACGCCCTTTGCGCCGATCCCGAGCTGGAGCCCCGGCTGCGGCGGGCCGAGGACCAGATGCGCGAAGCCTACCGTCTGAGCGCCCACTACGCCGATCCCGCGCCGCGGCCCGGCGCGGAGCGCGCGGCCGCGCTGCGCGAGGCGCTCGATCGCGCGCGGCGGGCGGGAAGCAGCCACGCGCGCGTCGATCTCACCGGCGTGGATCTGTCCGGCCTCGATCTGCACGGGGCCGACTTGCGTGAGGCGTTCCTGGAGCGCGCCAACCTGGCCGGCGCGGATCTGCGCGCGGCCGATCTCACGAGCGCCGTGCTGGCGCGGGCCGATCTCACCGGGGCCAGGCTCGACGGCGCCAAGCTGGCCGGAGCCAATCTCGGCCGGGCAGTGCTGCGCCAGGCATCGCTGGGGCAGGCCGATCTCGCCGGCACCATCCTCGCGGGCGCGGATCTCTCGCAGGCATCGCTGCGCGGCGCGCGCCTGGTGCAGGCCGATCTCACCGACGCCGTCGTGGCCGGAGCCGACTTCGGCGAGCTGCGGGCAGAGAGCCTGTTCCTCGTGCGCGTGGATCTTTCCGGCACGCTGTGGACCCGCGCCCAGGCCACCCAGTGCGCCTTCGTGGAGGTCGATCTGGCAGGCGCCGACTTCTCGGGCGCGCGGCTCGAGAAGTCGGCCTTCGTGTCGTGCCGCGGCGCGCAGGCGCGCTTCGCGGACGCCAGCCTGGAGAACCTGCGCATCGTGCACGGCTCGCGCTTTCCCGGCGCGAGCTTCGTCAAGGCGAGCCTGCGCGGCGCCAACCTGCGCGGCACGGATCTGGGCGGGGCCGACTTCACACAGGCCGATCTCGATCGCGCCGATCTGAGCGAGTGCAAGCTGGAGGAGGCGCGCTTCTATCGGGCCACCGCCCGGGGCGCGATGTTCGCCAAGGCCGACCTGAGCCGCGCCGATCTCACGTCGGTCAACCTGATGGACGGCATCCTCCAGAAGGCCCGTATCCGCGGCACAATCTTCCGCGGCGCCAACCTGTTTCGCGTCGACTTCGCCAAGGTGGACGGCGATGCCGGCACCGTATTCGACGATGCCAACATGAAGCTCATCCGCTTCGTGGAGCGCAGGAGCGATGCAACGCGCTAGCCTGGAGGCCAAGGTTCGCGACGGCGAGATCCTGAGCGGGCTCGATCTGTCGGGCCTGGATCTCTCCGGCGCCGACCTGTCCGGCGCGATCATGGAGCGCGTCTGCTTGCGCCGCGCGAACCTCGCCGGCGCAAGGCTGTGCGAGGCGATCCTGAGCGCCTGCGATCTGGGTGAGGCCCTCCTGGGCGGCGCGGATCTCGGCCAGGTGGTGATGGACAAGTGCTCGCTTGCCGGCGCGGATCTGCGCCAGGCGCGGCTGCTCGCGGCGCGGCTGAGCGTGGCGGATCTGTCCCATGCCGATCTGGGCGGCGCCGACCTGGGCACGGCGATGCTGGTGCAGCCGGCCCTCTTGGGCGCGCGGCTTTGCGGCTGCAATCTGGAGCGCACGGTGGTGATCGACGCTACGAGCACCGCCAACCTCGATCTCTCCGGCGCGAGCCTCAAGCAGACCGTGCTCATGAAGGCGGATCTGAGGTCGGCCGTCCTGACCGGCGCGCACATCGAGCTGGCGGTGTTGCTCGAGTGCAAGCTCGCCGGGCAGAGCCTGGCGGGCGCCTCGCTGGCGCTCACGCAGTTGATGGGCGCGGACTTGAGCCGCTGCGACCTGTCGGACGCGACCCTGACCCGGTGCAACTTCAAGGACGCGTGCCTGGCGGGCGCGCGTCTGGACGGCGCCAAGGCCGAGAACGCGCTGTTCGTGGGCGCGAAGCTGGCGGGCGCGAGCCTGCGGGGCGCACGGCTCTACCAGTCGATCTTCATCGACGCGGATCTGACGGACGCGGACGCCACGGACGCGTGCTTGGAGCAGTGCGTCCTGCACCGTGCCCGCTGCGTCGGCGCGAAGCTCGGCGGCGCCAACTTGACCTACGCCGACCTCTCCGGGGCCGACCTGTCGGGGGCGGACTTGGCCGGCGCCACGATGTTTCGCACGCGGCTGCACGCCGTGGTGGAGAAGGGCACTACGTACGGGCCGGGGCGCGCCTCCGCGCTCGGCGACGATGCGGATTTGGCGGAGGCCGAGCGATGGCAGCCAACCCACTAAGGAGACGGACATGAGCAATCTTGCACGCAAGCTCGATCGCGCACGGCTTCACCAGGAGATCGCCACCGTCGTCGAGGTGGGGCAGGATGACCGCGTCGGGGTGCAGCTCGACGGACGCAGGCATGCAGCGCGGCGGGCGGCGAGCTGCTTGCTGCGGCCGGAGCCGGGCGACGTCGTGCTTCTCGCGCTGGGATCGGGCTGGGAGGCGTGGGTGCTCGCCGTGCTGGAGCGCAAGGGCGCGCGCGCGCGCCTGGAGCTCGACGGCGACGTCGAGATCAGCGCTCCGCGCGGCCGGCTCTCGCTCGCGGGGCAGGAGGGCCTGGCGCTCACCTCGGCTGGCGAGCTCAGCCTTGCCGCCCGGGCGGTGCGGCTGCGCGCGCTGGAGGGCAGCCTCGTGGTGGGAACGCTGGTTTACGTGGGCCGTCTGATCGAGGCGCAGGTCGAGAAGGTGTCCACCGTCGCCGACGCCGCCGAGCTCCTGGCCGAAAGGCTCGTGCAGCGCGTCGGCCGGCTCTACCGCCGCGTGACCGAGATGGAGCAGGTGCGTGCGCGCCAGATCGACTACACGGCGGAGGCGACGCTGACGCTGCGCGGCGAGAATGCGGTCGTCTCGGCCCGCAAGCTCGCCAAGGTGGACGCCGAGCAGATCCACCTCGGCTGAGGGTCATATGTTTGCCAACACGCAGATGATGGGCGTCGACATCGGCTTCCCGGACGTGTGCCTCACGCCCACGCCGGCACCGGTGCCCATTCCGTACCCCAACATCGCCTTAGGTCCCATGGGCGTGCCTGCGGCCTACAACGTGCTGTTCATGTGCACGCCGGCGCACAACATGGCGACCACCATCGTGATGACCAACGGCGACAACGCCGGCGTGGCGCTGGGCGTGGCCTCGGGCACCGTGATGGGGCCGGCGCGTCACCTGACCGCGGCGTTCACCGTGCTCGTGGGCGGCATCCCGGCCACGCGCCTTACGAGCGTGGCGCTGCAGAACTCGACCAACTGCCCCGGCATGCGCCTGGTGCCCAGCCAGGTCAAGGTGCTGCTCCTGGCGCCGTGAGGCCATGCCTGATAATCAATCGAACGGCGGCAACGACGGCGGCCGATCCATCCGCGCGGGCCGGCTTACGTCCTCGCACCGGGCCCTCACGTACAGGAGTACGCTCGGGCCCGGCGCTGCGGGCGCGCTCGGCCGGCGCGGCGCCTCGGCCGCCGGCTGTCTGCATGGCTATCACGCGTGCGCCGTGAGGCTGGGGTGGCGGTGGTTGCGCCCCCGACGTGGCGCCGCCAGGGTGAGCTCAGGTGGAGCCGTACTCGAAGACGACGACCATTCCTGCCCCGCCGGCTCCGCCGCAGTCGTTGGTGTTGGCGTGCGTGCCACCTCCACCGCTCCCCTGAACCCCGTCCCGGCGGGGTCCCCAGATCGAGCCGCCGGCTCCACCGCCTCCCCAGTAGCTCGCGCCGCCCGTCCCTCCGGTCTCCTCGTTGCCTCCGCCGTCGATGTTGCCGCCCCCGCCGTCATTGCCCTTCAGATTGAGGTCACCCCCTGAACCCATCCCACCCAGGCCACCAACGGCCCAGGTGAGCGGTCGCGCGCCGCCGGAGGCCGAGAGGTAGCCTCCAAACGATGAGGTGCCGCCATCGGTTCCGCCGCTGGGGGTGTTGCCGCAGGATCCGGTTCCGCCGGCGCCGACAGTGCCGGCTACCGACGGTACCGCGGCGACGTCGATGATCTTGATCGCGGTTCCCCCGGCGCCTCCGCCGCCTTGAGCATCATCGGTGTTGTGCGAACCGCCTCCTCCGCCGGCCCCCGTCACGATCACCATGATCCTGGAAACGCCCGCCGGCCTGGTCCAGGTGAAGGGCCCTGACTTGCTGAAGGTCTGCATCGACAGCAGGCCGCTGTAGGGGAGCCCCGTCAATGCGGATCCGTTGCCCGCGAATGCCGTGGCCGTGACCGTGCCGGCGACCTGCAGTTTCGTGGCTGGCGCCGCCGTCCCGATGCCGACGTTGCCGGCGTTGTAGTACGCATCATTGCCGTTGAGGCCGAAGGGCGAAGCGCCGGTGTCGCCCTTGGGGCCCTGCGCGCCCTGCGGTCCCTGCGGCCCCTGCGGCCCCGCCGGCCCTTGAGCACCTGTGTCGCCCTTGGGGCCCGTCGGCCCCTGGGGGCCGGTCAGCCCCTGGGGGCCCTGGGGACCGGGATCGCCCTTCGGACCCACCGGTCCCTGGGGGCCCTGGGGGCCGGGATCGCCCTTCGGGCCCACCGGGCCCTGGGGGCCGGTCAGCCCCTGGGGGCCCTGGGGGCCGGGATCGCCCTTCGGACCCACCGGCCCCTGGGGGCCCGTCGCCCCGGGATCGCCCTTCGCCCCGGCCGGTCCGGGCGGGCCCTGCAGGCCGGTGGGATCGCCCACCCATTGGCCCTTGTCGTTGATCACCTCGCCGTAGTCCGGGATGGTCACGGAGCTTGGCGTGATGTCTCCAATGGCATTGCCCGCGACGAGCGCGTACGGGACGCTGCCGATCGCCGCCCGCGGCGTCATCTCCGGGTCGCCGCCGACGCTGATGCCCAGGTAGCGCACCGAGCCGTCGAACACCTCCGCGGGCAGCTTCACCTGCGAGCCGAGGGCCACGCTGAAGTAGCCGTCCTCCAGGGTCACCTTCTGCAGCTCCATCCAGATCGGAGAGACCGCGAGCTGGTTCTCGTAGACGGCAAACTGCAGCCCGATGTCGCCCCCGAGGGGCTGGCCGGTCTGCGCGTCGTAGAGCCGCCCCTGCTGCGCGACCGTGGCCGGCACGGCTGCAACCGCGTTCGGGGCGTACGCTGCCACGCCCGCCGCGGCGAGCAGAGCGACAGACCACCATCCGCAACGCTTCTTCATGACCACTACTCCTTCCCCGTTGTGGGCCAGGGGCGCCCGAATAGCAGGCGCGTCAGGCCGCGTCGATGATGGCGTTGAAGGTGGCGCTCGGGCGCATCTGGCGCTCGGCCTTTGCCGGATCCGGCAGGTAGTAGCCGCCGATGTCCACCGGCTTGCCCTGGGCGGCCAGCAGCTCCTCGACGATCCGGCTCTCGGCCTGCTCGAGCGCGTGCGCCACCTTGGCGAAGCGCGCCTTGATGGCTGCGTCCTTGTCCTGCGCCGCCAGGGTCTGGGCCCAGTACTGCGCCAGGTAGAAGGTGCTGCCGCGGTTGTCGATCTCGTTCACCTTGCGCGAGGGGTAGCGCGCGTTCTCGAGGTACCTGCCGATGGCCTGGTCGAGCGTCTCGGCCAGCAGGGCCGCGGTCGGGCTGCCCGTCTGCGCGGCGATCTGCTCGAGGGAGGGCACCAGGGCGCAGTACTCGCCGAGCGAGTCCCAGCGCAGGTGGCCTTCCTTGAGGAACTGCTGGACGTGCTTGGGCGCGGAGCCGCCCGCGCCGGTCTCGTACAGCCCGCCGCCCTCGAGCAGCGGAACGATCGACAGCATGCGCGCGCTCGTCCCGAGCTCGAGGATGGGGAACAGGTCGGTAAGATAGTCTCTTAGCACGTTGCCGGTCACCGCGATCGTGTTCTCGCCGTTGCGGACGCGCTCGAGCGAGAACCGCATGGCATCCACGGGCCGCATGATGCGCAAATCGAGCCCGGAGGTGTCGTGCTCCGGCAGGTACCGCTTCACCTTCTTGATGATCTCGGCGTCGTGGCCCCGCCGGTCGTCGAGCCAGAAGATGGCCGGGGCGCCGGTGGCACGGGCGCGCTTGACGGCGAGCCCCACCCAGTCGCGGATGGGCACGTCCTTGGCCTGGCACATGCGGAAGATGTCGCCCTTGTCCACCGGTCGCTCGAGCAGCGTGGCGCCAGAGGCGTCCACCACGCGGACGGTGCCTGCGGCGTGGACCTCGAAGGTCTTGTCGTGCGAGCCGTACTCCTCGGCCTTCTGCGCCATCAGGCCGACGTTGGAGACGTTGCCCATGGTTGCGGGATCGAACTGCCCGTGCCGCTTGCAGTCCTCGAGGATCTCCCGGTACATGGTCGCGTAGCAGCGGTCCGGCACCATGGCGATGGTGTCCTGGAGCTGATCTTCCTTGTTCCACATCTTGCCGCCGTCGCGCACGACGTTGGGCATGGACGCGTCGACGATCACGTCGTTGGGCACGTGCAGGTTGGTGATGCCCTTGGCCGAATCCACCATCGCCAGGCGCGGGCGGTGCTCCTGGCAGGCGTGCAGGTCGCGCTCGATCTCATCGCGCAGCGACTCGGGCAGGGTCTTGATCTTGTCGTAGAGGTTGACCATGCCGTTATTGACATTGACGCAGCACGCCCTCCTTGCGGGCGACCTCGATCTGCTCGGCGTAGAAGGCGCGCAGCGCCGCGACGTTCATCACCGCGGCGTCGATGACCTCGCCGGCGAGCAGCGCGAGCTTGTCCATTAGCACCGTCACCTTGCCGTCGGCGGCGACGTGCTCGATGCGCACCGTGGTCGGCGCGGCCACGGTCGTGGACTTCTCGCTGCCGTAGAAGTCCTTGTCCGTCATGTGCACGATCTGGGCCTTGGAGCCGCTCTTCGGCCAGGGCTTCATCATCTTGTGCGGGTTCTTCTGGGCGAAGCGCTTGACCGACAGCGCCGGGCGGCGGTCGGAGTTGCCCTCGCGCAGCACCGGGTTGACGGCCGAGCCGAGCACCTTGGCGAACCTCGCCTGCAGCGCCTTCTCGGCGTCGTTCTTGGGGTCCTCGGGATAGTTGGGGACGTCGTAGCCCTTCTGCTGCAGCTCCTTGATGGCCGCCTGGAGCTGCGGGATCGTCGCGCTGATGTTCGGCAGCTTGATGATGTTGGCCTCCGGCTTCTGCGCCAGCGCGCCGAGCTCGGCCAGGCAATCCGGGACCTTCTGGTCCGCCCTGAGCTTCTCGGGGAAGTTGGCGAGGATCCGGCCCGTGAGCGAGATGTCCTTGGTATGGGCGACGATGCCCGAGCCCTTGAGGTAGGCCCTGACGATCGGCAGCAGCGCGAAGCTCGCCAGCGCGGGGGCTTCGTCGATCTTGGTCCAGTTGATGGTCGAGCTGGTCATGTCTTCTCCTCGGCGGCGGGCGCCAGTCCAGGGCGAGATTCCGCGGACCGTCGCTGGCCGCCCGGCCGGGCGGCCCATCGCCCGCAAGCCTCGCCGTCGGCTTCTACTCGCCCCGCCGACGGCACACAACCCCCCCGGATCCCGGCATGGGCGCTAACCGGTGAACTGCGAACAGGGAACAGAGAACCGTTCCCGGTCTGCGGTTCGCCGTTCACAGTTCACCGGTTTCCACCAGGATCTATCGACGCAACGACCGCTCCAGTTGCCATGTCTCGTGCGCAGCGAAGCATGCGCCGAGCCACCCGCCGCGCTACTCACGTGGAATCAGACGCTCAGCGTCCATGCCGGATCCCGGCCCCGCAGCCGGCAGTTGACGCCGGCGCCGTCCCGTCGTGCGATGGGGACATGAAGCGCGCTCTGGGCGTGATCTTTGGGGCCCTGCTGCTGGGCTCCTGCTTCGGCCGCTCCTCGCTTCGGCTGCCTCGTGACGAGGCCGTTGGGGGCCAAGGGGCGGGCGGCGCGAGCACGAGCAGCAGCGGCACGAGCGCGAGCTCCAGCGGCACGAGCACGAGCGCGAGCTCCAGCGGCACGAGCCAGTGCGACGGCCAGGGCGCCTGCGACCCGTGCGTACAGTGCGCGATCGATGGCCCGTGTTCGGCGCAGCTCGAGACCTGCATGAACAGCAACGCCTGCGCCGAGCTCATGCAGTGCATGGATGGCTGCTACGACCCGGGCAACCCGGCGAGCTGGGACGCGTGCGCGCAGAAGTGCGGCGCGGGCAACCCGCTAGGCGCGCAGCAGTACTACGACTTGATCCTGTGTGCGATCTGCTGGCAGTGCCCGCAGGACTGCGCCCAGGACACCGGCTGGCTCTGCTACTACGACGACGGCGGATGACGCGCGGGCGCCCCGCTTCCCGTGACCGTGGCGGGCGCGGCGGTGTTCGGGCGCCTTGGCGCCGCGCGCCGGCCGCCTGCGCGGGGACCGAGGTAGCGCCGCCAGGCCGCGGCGCGCCGCGCCTCGGCCGCTGCGTCGCGCACCTCGCAGGGAGGAAGCACCGCCCCGGCGCTCGACGCCGCCGCGGCAGGGTTGCCCGCTGTCGCCAGGCCGCGGGGCGAGACCGGCACGGGCGTACTCTGGCCGGCCGCCACGGGGCGGCACGGCTTGGCATCCACGCGCACCCAGCGGTTGCCCTCGCGCACGACGGGGAACTCCACGGTGAGAGGGAAGCGTTGCTCGCCCCGCCACAGCTCCGCCGTGATGCCGCGAGCGCCCGCGTACAGGGCACCCGCGACGGCCCTGACGATGGCCCCCTCGCTCGTCGCCGGCGTGCCCCCTACGCTCGTTACGACGTCGCCGTCACGTACGCCGACCCCGAGCACGCCGATGCCGTGCAGCACGAGGCCGGCCGGTCGCGGCCCGCTCGCCGGGGCGGCGCTGCCCGTGGGGCGCATGCCGGTGTCGATGGCGGCCTGCGTGCGCCGAGCGCGCACCAGCACCCCGCCGGGGCTTGCCGCGGCGCGGCTGGCCGACACGCTCCGCCCGGGCGTCTCGGACAGGGCCTCCGGATCGGAGGGCGCCGTCGCCCCTGACGTCCGGGCCGGCGGCGCGGGCGCCGGGTCGGGCCGCGAGGCGGGCGCAACCTGAGCGGCGGCCTGGCTCAGCGCCCCGGCGCTGCGCTCCGCCAGGGCCACCGCGGCGCAGCGCGTCGCGAGCGCCAGCGCGGCGAAGGGCAGCAGCAAGACGGCCGTTATCGGGAGCCAGCGCCTTCGGCCCGGCCGCGGCTCAAGGCTGGGCTTCGGCTTCCCCATCGGCCGGCGGCGCTCCTGGTTCGGGTGGCGCGCTCTCTTCGGGCTGCTCGTCCTCCCGGGGCTTGCCCTTGGCCGCGAGCCGGGCCGCCAGCGCCTCCTTGCGGTTCTTTTCCGCGGCGGCGCGCAACGTAGCGACCGCCTGCAGCACGGTCGGCTTGGGTGTGATGAGCATGCCCATCGTCCGCCCTTCCATCACCGCGTGCACCTCGACGTTGCCGAGATCCTCGCACTGGCGCTCGATCCACTCGAGCTGCTCGCGCGCCTTCTCCGGATGGGCGAGCTCGCGACCGCGGAAGCGAACGGTGAATTTCACCTTGTTGCCCGACTCCAGGAAGCGGCGCGCCGCGCGCATCTTGAAGTCGAGATCGTGGTCGTCGGTCTTGGGGCGGAGCTTGATCTCCTTGACCTCCACGGTGCTCTGCTTGCGCTTGGCCTCCCGCGCCTTCTTCTTCTCGTCGTATTTGAACTTGCCGAAGTCGAGGATCTTGCAGACCGGCGGTACGGCCTTGGGGTTGATCTCGACGAGATCCATGGCCTGCTCGCGGGCGATTCTCAGCGCGTCCGGCGTCTTCAGGATCCCGAGCATCTCGCCGTTGGCGTCGATGACGCGGACCTCGGGAACCCGAATCCGATGGTTGATCCTTTTCTGCGGCTCCCGTTCGCGGCGCCTGGGATCGAAGCGTCGAAGTGCCATACAGTGCTCTCGGACCTCCCTTTCACGTGGGCCCCGGGCCCGTTTCAAATACTACTGTAGGCGCGACTGGGATTGAACCAGCGACCCCTACCGTGTCAAGGTAGTGCTCTCCCACTGAGCTACGCGCCTGTGGCGAACGCCGCCCGCTGCGCCGGGCCGCAGCGGCCGCTGCGGCACCGGCAAGCGCCCGTTTTCCGGGTCCGGCCGCGCCGGCCGCCCAGCATCCCCGTCGTGCCAGCCTGGCGAGCTGGCTGGGAGCTGCTGAAATCTTGCAAAAACCAAGTAGATTTTGGCTACCAGCGTACGTCGCTCCTGTCAACCCTTGCCTCTAGCACCTGCCCACCTTGCGAGCCGCGCCAATCGGGGCTATGCACACGCGCTGGTTTCGTCCGCGATCTCCGAGGAGCCATCTTTGAGTGCCATGAAGCTACAGAGCGCGCCTGCCCCCGGCCGGGCGGCGGCGGAGCAGCCCAAGGCCCCCGCACCGAACCAGGTCAAGGCCCAGGAGGAGATGCCCGGGAGCGCCCACGAGGCCGGCGCGGGCCCGGCCGGCTCCTCCTCCTCCGGCGCTTTCGGTGGGATGGCGTTGCTCGTGCCCTTCCTGCTGCTCTTCGGGCTGCTGTTCTGGATGAACCGCGGCGAGAAGAGGAAGCGCCAGTCTCTGGAGGGCAAGCTCAAGAAGGGCGATCGCGTGATCACCCGGAGCGGGATTGTCGGGAAGCTCGTGGAGGTGTCCGAGCGCACCGTCAAGGTCGAGATCGCCCCTGGCGTCAGCGTGCTCATGTACAAGAGCGGCATCGAGGGGCTGGAGGGCGGCGAGGCCAAGGGTGAGGCCGCGTCGAGCGCCGACAAGATCATCAAGGCCGCCAAGGACGCCGAAGAGAAGGACGCCAAGAAGAGGAAGTAGCCGGGCAGGCTCGCCTGCGCGGCCGGGCCGGCGCCGAGCGAACGCTCATGATTCACAACATCTTGCAGTACGGCGTCGCCGGCGTGGCCCTGCTGTGCCTGGTCGGCGGGTGGCTGGTCCGCGCACGCCGCGGGGCGCTGTGGTGGGCTGGTGCCGCGGCCGCCGTGGCCGCGATCTCCGAGCACTACCGCGTCTTCTGGCCCACGGCGGTCTTCGGGCTGATGGTGCTCTGGGCGCTGTTCGCCGCGCTGCCGTGGCTGACCAATGCCTGGCGGCTCAAGACCGGGCTGGCGCTCTTCCTCGCGCTGGTCGGCGGCTTCTCGCTCTACCCGACGCTGCACGACGAGGTGCTGTGCTCCGCCAAGCGCGGCGGGGCGCTGCGCGCCTCCTGCCCGCAGGTCATTGCCGCGTTGGGGCCCGAGGAGCGCACCCGGGTCGAGGAGGAAGCCAAGCGCGGCGAGCTCGGCTTCGGCCGCTACCTGCTCGCCAACATCCCGTTCCGCATGGTGCGCGGCCTGGATCTCAAGGGCGGACTGCGGCTCGTGTACACCGTCGATGTGGACGAAGCCATCAAGGACAAGCGCGATCGCTACTACGACGATCTGCGCGCCGCGCTCACGCGCGCCTTCGGCTTCGCCAAGGCCGAGGAGCAGCCCACGGTCGCGCAGATGCAGAAGCTCGCCGGCAAGCTCGAGCTGCGCAAGCCGCGCGCTCAGGCCGACACGATCGTCGCCACCTTCGCCCCCGGCTGCAAGGCCGAGAACAAGGACGGCAAGGCGTGTCCCGACGTCATCGACGAGGAGTTCATGCGGCCGTTCCAGTGGGAGATGACCCTGCGGCGCTCCGTCGACCGGCGGGAGGGCGTCTTCCGCGTGCGCAACGAGGTCGCGAGCCAGATTCGCGAGCGCGCCGTGGGCCAGGCGCGGCAGACCATCCAGCGCCGCATCGACGGCCTGGGCCTGAAGGACGCGGCCCTCTCCGTGCGCGACGAGGACGTGATTGTCGAGATCCCGGGCGAGAACGAGCGGATGTTCCAGGAGATCCGCGACATCATCAGCCAGACCGCGCGGCTCGAGTTCAAGATGCTCGACGACGACGTCGACTTTTTCGAGAAGCTCGCCACGCAGACGGCCGGCACCGACCTGCCCAAGGGCCTCTCCTTCGCCATCGAGAACGCGCCGGTGGGCCCCGGCATGACCAAGCCCAACCACTTCGGCCGGCTCATGCGCCTGGAGGGCGAGGACATCGAGAGCGCGCTCAAGCGCTTCAAGAAGTGGGCGGGCGAGCTCGACGTGGGCCAGGACCACGAGATCGGCTTCGGCAAGATCATCGAGTTCGACGAGAAGACCGAGAAGTTCGTGGAGGCGGGCTGGCGCACCTACTACCTCTGGGGCAAGGCCGAGATCACCGGCGATCTCGTGCGCGACGCGCAGGCCGTGCCCGACCAGAGCGACCGGGGACTGGGCGGCTGGCACGTGCTCATGGACATGACCGCCCTGGGCGGCGAGATCTTCGAGCGCATCACCGGCGCCAACGTCAAGCGTCGCTTCGCCATCATCCTCGACGGCAAAGTGGAAAGCGCGCCGGTCATCCAGACCAAGATCGGCGGCGGCCGGGCGCAGATCACCATGGGCGCGGGCAGCATCCAGCAGCAACTCGAGGACTCACGCAAGCTGGAGCTGGTGCTGCGCTCGGGGGCGTTGCCGGCGCCGATCTCGCCTTCCAACGAGCAGCGCATCGGCGCCTCGCTGGGCGACGACTCCATCCGCCAGGGGCTGCTGGCGGCCGGCGTGGGCGGCCTGCTCGTCATCGCCATCATGCTCTTGTGGTACCGCCGGGCGGGCCTCATCGCCACCTTCGGCGTGCTCTTCAACCTCGGCCTGCAGCTCGCCGTGATGAGCATGTTCTCGGCCTCGATGACGCTGCCCGGCATCTGCGGCCTGGCCCTGACCATCGGCATGGCGGTGGACGCCAACGTGCTCATCAACGAGCGCATCAAGGAGGAGCTGCGCGAGGGCAAGCCGGCGCGCTCGGCCGTGGCCATCGGCTACGAGAAGGCTTTCACCGCCATCCTCGACGGCAACCTGACGACGCTCATCGTGGCCCTGGTGCTGGCCCAGTACGGCACCGGCCCGATCAAGGGCTTCGCCATCACGCTGTTCATCGGGGTGCTCGCCAACCTCTACACTGGCGTGACGGCGACGAGGCTGCTCTTCGAGTTCTGGGTGCGGGGCCGGCGCGACATCAAGCTCTCGATCGGGGCCGTGTAGGGAGGCGGGAGGCTACCAGCATGCGGTGGTTCAAACCAGGCCAGGACTTCGACTTCATGGGCAAGCGCCCCTATTTCGTCGGCGCCAGCCTGGTGTTCATGCTCATGTCCGCCGTCCTGCTCTTCGTGCCCGGCATCCGCTACGGCACCGACTTCAAGGGCGGCACCGAGGTGGAGATCGCCTTCCAGAAGCCGGTCGAGGCCGGCGCCCTGCGCCGGGCGGTGCAGCGGGTGGGCTTCTCCTCGCCGGATGTCGTGGCGGTCACGGGTGCGGACGTGCCCCACGTGTTCTTGATCCGCGTGCAGGAGGTCACGGCTCTGTCCGAGGAGCAGAAGAAGGCCATCCAGAGCGCCCTGTGCCTGGTCGACGACCGGGGCAAGCCGCCGCGCGAGGGCTGTGCCGAGGAGCAGCGCGTCGAGGAGGTCAAGTTCAGCCCGGGCGGCGACAAGGTCTCCGCGCGCTATTCCAAGGACCCCTGTGGCCCGGCGCAGGGCAACGAGGCGTGCCCGCCGCGCGCGGACATCGCCGGGCAGCTCGGCAACATCGCCGGCATCAAGCTGCGCCGCGGGGCCGGCAACCCCGTGGTGCAGAACCCGCGCGACCACAAGGTCGAGTTCTTCCTGGAGTCGCGGGCCGACCAGATCGTCAACGGCCTGCGCCAGGAGCTGGGGGAGGACACGGTGCCGGCCGATCCGCGTCGCGCCGAGTGGATTGGCCCCAAGGCCGGCAAGCAACTGCGCGATGCGGCCTTGATCAGCATCGCCATCTCGCTGCTCGCCATCATGGTCTACGTCGCCTTCCGGTTCGACATGCGCTTCGCGCCTGGAGGCGTCATCGCCCTGTTCCACGACGTGCTCATCGCCGTCGGGGCGAACGTGCTCACGGGCCGCGAGGTCTCGCTCTCGACCGTGGCCGCGCTCTTGACCATCGTCGGCTACTCGATCAACGACACGGTCATCGTCTACGACCGCATCCGCGAGAACCTGGGCAAACAGCGCAAGATGAACTTCCTGCAGGTCATCAACCGTTCGATCACCGAGATGTTCGATCGCACCATCCGCACCTCGTCGACGGTCGTTGTCTGCCTCATCCCGTTCATGTTCCTCGGCACCGGTGCGATCAAGGACTTCGCCTTCACGATGCAAGTGGGCGTGATCTTCGGCACCTACTCGTCGATCTACATCGCCTCGCCCATCACCGAGTGGATCGATCGGGCCTTCTTCGGCGCCAAGCTGCGCAAGCGCCGGCGCGCCCGGCGCCGCCGCACCGCCACCGAGCAGCCCGAAGGGGCGGTCTGACGGCCATGCGTGATAGCCAAGAACTCCTCGACGGCAACGACGGCGGCCGATCCATCCGCGCGGGCCGGCTTACGTCCTCGCGCCGGGCCCTCACGTACAGGAGTACGCTCGGGCCCGGCGCTGCGGGCGCGCTCGGCCGGCGCGGCGCCTCGGCCGCCGGCTGTCTGCTGGGTTATCACGCATGGGTCTGACGGCCCGGGCCATGGATCGGGCAACCGGCGCCGAGGCGCCTCATGCCTCGCCGGCGGCCGAGGATCTGGCGCACGCGCTCGGCCTGAGCGTCACCGTGGCCGATGTCCTGCACGGCCGTGGCTTCGCAGCGGACGAGCGCACGCGGCGCTTCCTCGCGCCCAAGCTCGCCCATCTGACGCCACCGGACGGGATGGCCGACCGCGCTCCGGCGGCAGCGCGTATCGCCCGCGCCATCCGGGATCGCGAGACGGTCTGCCTCTTCGGCGACTACGACTGCGACGGCGTCACGGCGACGGCCATCATGGCCGAGACCATCGACCGGCTGGGCGGCCGGACGGTGCCGGTGCTCGCCAGCCGCTTCGGCTCAGGCTACGGCCTGACCGAGCCTGCCCTGGAGCGCGTGCGCGCCACGGGCGCCAGCCTGGTCGTGACCTGCGACTGCGGCTCGAGCGATCACGCCCAGCTTGGCGCTCTGCGCGCGAGCGGGATCGACGCGGTGGTCATCGACCATCACCTCGTGCCCGACGCCCCGCTGCCGGCCGTGGCCTTCTTGAACCCGTGCCGGCCCGACTGCGGCTTCCCGTACAAGGGGATGGCTTCCTGCGGTCTGGCGCTGTCGCTCGCCGCCGAGCTGCGCAAGCAGGTAGGCCGCGAGCTCGATCTTCGACCCTTGCTCGATCTGGTGGCCATCGGCACGGTGGCCGACGTGGCCCCGCTCGACGGCGACAACCGCGTCCTGGTCAAGGTCGGGCTCGACGTGCTCGGCGCGGGGGGCCGGGCGGGCCTGGGCGCGCTCGGCGCGGGCGCCGGGCGCCGCTTCGAGCGGCCCACGGCCCAGGACATCGCTTTCTTCTTCGGGCCGCGCCTGAACGCTCCGGGCCGGCTGGGCGACGCCTCGCTTGCCCTGGAGCTGGTGCTCGCGCGCGACGCCGGGCGAGCCCGGGAGATCGCGGTTGCGCTCGAGCGCCTCACGGCCGAGCGGCGCGAGATCCAGCGCGCCATGCTGGCCGACGCCATGGCCGACATCGACGCGCAGGGCTGGGCCGACGATCCGGCCCTTGTGCTGGCGCGCCAGGGCTGGCACCCGGGCGTGGTCGGCATAGTGGCCGGACGGCTCGCGCAGCGCTACCGCCGGCCCGCGATCGTCGTCGCGCTCGATGGCGCAGCGGGCCGGGGATCGGTGCGGGCGCCGGACGGCTTCCGCATCCACGATGCCCTCACCGAGTGCGCCGATGTGCTGGAGAGCTTCGGCGGCCACCAGGCAGCGGCCGGCCTCGAGGTGCGCGCCGAGCGCATCGCGGCACTGCGCGAGCGCTGGTGCCGGGTCGCGGCCGCGGCCGGGGCCGCCGCCACGGATCGCGACACGGGCGAGCGCGTGTCGCCCGTGCGCCTGGACGAGCGCGATGATCTGGCGCGGGTGCTGGCCGATCTCGACCTGATCGAGCCCTGCGGCGAGGGCAACCCCGCGCCGCTTGTGGTGGTCGGCCCGGCGCGCGTGGTGCAGGCGCGTGACGCCAAAGGGCACTTGCGGCTCCAGCTCGACTGGTCCGGCCGCCCGCTCGGTGCCTTCTGGCCCGAGCGGGGCGAGCTCTGCGGCAGCCTTGGCCAGGAGGTGCGCTCGTTCGTGGGCCGGCTCCGGCGCGACCGCTGGCGTGGCGGCGACGCGGCGGAGCTTCTGGTGGAGCGCCTGTGCCCCAGCCCGTAGCAGATCGAGCATCTCAGTGCCCGCAGCGACGGCTCGCCGAGTCGGCCGCGATCGCGGCTTGCGTCCTCGGCCCGGCTCCTCACGTACAGGAGTACGCTCCGGGCCGGGCCTGCGGGCGCGCTCGCGCTCGCGGCCGCCTGACGAGCCGGGGAGGAGCAGGTGTGAACCGTTGACCGAACCGTTGATCCAGTTCCGCGCCGTGCGCAAGGCATTCGGCCCCAAGGTCGTCTTGCGCGATCTGTCGCTCGACGTCTTTCCCGGCGAGACGCTCACGGTCATGGGCGGCTCGGGCGTGGGCAAGAGCGTGATGCTGAAGCTGCTCATCCGGCTGCTCGAGCCGGACGCCGGCTCCATCCGCTTCCACGGCGAGGAGACCACCGCCATGGACGCCGCGCGCTTGCGCCAGGTGCGGCAGCGCATCGCCATGCTCTTCCAGGGCGGCGCCCTGTTCGACTCGTTCTCGGTGGCGGGCAACGTCGGCTACGCGTTGCGCGAGCACTACTACCTGACCATGAGCGAGAGCGAGATCGCCGAGCGGGTAGCGTGGGCCCTCGGGCTCGTGGATCTGCCCGGGACCGAGCAGATGCGGCCCTCCGACCTGTCGGGCGGCATGAAGAAGCGCGTGGCCCTGGCGAGGGCCGTTGCCCTGCGGCCCGAGGTGCTGCTCTACGACGAGCCCACCACCGGCCTCGATCCCATCAATACGACGCGGATCTGCCACTTGATCCGCGGCCTGCAGCGCGCCCTCGGTGTCACCAGCATCGTGGTCACGCACGACATGCACAGCGCCTTCGCCGTCTCCGACCGCATGGCCATGCTCCACCGCGGCGAGGTCATCGCTGCGGGTCCGCCCGAGAGCTTCCGGCACCCACAGGACCCGCGCATCGTCCAGTTCATCGCGGGCCACGCGCCCGAGCACGAGGAGGTCGAGGCGCTGCTGCAAGCCTGAGGCGTGCTACTCTAGGATGGCCGTGCTGAACTTGAACTTTACCAAGAGCGACGTCAAGGTCGGGCTGTTCGTGCTGCTCGGCCTGGTGCTGGCCGGGCTGGTGGTGTTTCTCATCGGCGACCAGCGGCGCGTCTTCACGCCGACGATCGAGCTCGCGACGGAGTTCTCCGACGTGGCCGGCCTGGGCCGCGGCGCGCCGGTGCGCATGGGCGGCGTGCGCATCGGGCAGGTCGCCGAGGTGCGCTACGGCGACGACCCGGGCGACGTCAAGGTCCACGTGATGATGGAAGTTGCCCGCAGCGACGCCCGGCGCATCCGCAGCGACAGCGTGGCGCGCATTGCCGGCAGGGGGCTGCTCGGCGACAAGATGGTGGTCATCAGCCGGGGCCAGAAGGGCCGGCCGCTCGCGGCGGGCGAGCTCGTCCCGAGCGTCGAGCCGCAGGACCTCGTGGACCGGCTCGACCGGGTGAGCGAGAAGGCCGAGGGCGCCATCGGCGAGCTCGGGCGCGCGGCCGGGGCCCTGGGCGACGAGAAGCTCCAGCAGGATCTGCGCGAAAGCGTGCGGGGCCTCAACGCGCTCTTGCGCCAGGTGACCGAGGGCGAAGGCTACCCTCACCGTTTCCTTACCGACAAGCAGGAGGCCGAGCGGATCTCGCGTGTCGTGGGGAACCTCGACGTGTCGGCCGCCGAGCTCACCGCCACGCTGCGCGAGCTGCGCGGGGCCGTGGCCCAGGTGCGTTCCGGGCCAGGCTTCGCCCACGACGTGCTCTACGGCCGCGGGCTGGAGAAACCGTTCGGCCAGGTGGGTGACGCCGCCGCGGAGCTCGCCGCCGCGCTCCGGAGCGTGCGCGAGGCCGACAGCCTGACCCACGATCTGCTTTTCGGCGGGCGCCGCGGCGAGGACGCCGTGGCCAACGTGACCCAGGCCAGCGCGGATCTGCGCGACATCGTGCGCTCCGTCAAGGACGGCAAGGGCACGCTCGGGGCGCTGCTGGTCGATCCCTCGGTGTACGAGGATCTCAAGCTCGTGCTCGGCAACGTGCAGCGCAATACCATCCTGCGCGCGCTGGTGCGCTACGCCATCACCCAGGACGAGAAGCCGGCGTCGGCCAAGGTCGGCGGCGACGGCCGGTGAGCTCGACGGGAGGCACTCCGCTCCATGCCGCGGCGCGTTGGCGCGTTGCGGCATCGGCCTCTCCAGGAAGTGTCACCCGCCAGAAACGGCATTGATCTCAACCAGATACTACCACTAGACGGCGGCCGCCGCGGGCCCTGCGGCGATTGGCCCTTTGCATCCGGAGCCGGTCCGGCATAAGCCGTTTCTTGCCTCCGGGCCGGCGTGGCCGCGGCCGGCTCCGGGGCGCTCACGAACCGGAGGACCAATGGGTCGCACAATCAAGAAGGTAGCCGTGCTCGGCGCCGGCGTGATGGGACAAGGCATCGCCGCGCACCTGGCCAACGCCGGGGTGCCGTCGGTGCTCTACGACATCGTTCCCGCGGGAGCCGCCAAGAGCGAGCGCTCCAAGCTCGCCGTGGACGGCATCGAGAACGCCAAGCGTCTCAAGCCCGCCGCATTCTACAACAAGGACGACGCGGCGCTCATCACGCCCGCCAACTACGAGGACGACGCCGCCCTGCTCAAGGACTGCGATCTCATCATCGAGGTCGTGGTCGAGCTCGTGGCCATCAAGAAGAAGGTCTTCGACTGGGTGGCCAAGCACCGCGCGCCGGGCAGCATCCTGGCCTCGAACACCTCGGGCATCGCCTGGGCCGACATGAGCGCCGGCATGCCGGCCGAGCTGCGCCAGCACTTCCTCGTGATGCACTTCTTCAACCCGGTGCGCTACATGCGGCTCCTGGAGCTGGTGAGCGGGCCCGACACGCTGCCCGAGGTCACGCGCGCGGCGGCCGACTTCGGCGAGAAGGTGCTGGGCAAGGGCATCGTCTACGCCAAGGACACGCCTGCCTTCGTCGCGAACCGCATCGGCACCTATGCCATCTGCTCGGTGTTCAAGCACATGCCCGAGCTCGGCCTCGACATCGAGGCGGTCGACGCCATCTTCGGCCCGCCCATGGGCCGGCCCAAGAGCGGCGTGTTCCGCCTGGCCGATCTGGTGGGCCTGGACACCATCGACCACGTCATGGCCAACATCCGCGACAAGGCCGCGGCCGACGAGGTGCGCGCGGCGTTTGTCTCGCCCGGCTTCCTCAAGAAGATGATCGAGGAGGGCGCCCTGGGCGACAAGACGGGCAAGGGCTTCTACAAGAAGGTCAAGGACGGCGGCAAGAGCGTCATCCTCGCCCGCGAGCTCGCGAGCGGCGAGTACAAGCCCGCGGGCAAGCCGCGCTTCGACAGCATCGGCGCGGCCAAGCGGGCGGGCGACGTGGGCGCGGGCATCAAGGCCATGCTCGCAGGCACGGACGCCGCGGCCCAGCTCGCGTGGCGCGTCACGGCCGACGCGCTGATCTATGCCGCCAACCGCGTTCCCGAGATCGCCGACGACATCGTCAACGTCGATCGTGCCATGCGCTGGGGCTTCGCCTGGGACCTCGGCCCCTTCGAGAGCTGGGACGCGATCGGCGTCAAGGCCTCGGTCGAGCGCATGAAGAAGGACGGACGCCGGATCCCCGGCTGGATCGAGACGATGCTCACCTCGGGTCGCGAGAGCTTCTACGCGCGCGACGCGGAGGGACGCACGACCTACTGGGATCCGGCCTCGGCGAGCGCGAAGTCCGTGCCCCTGTCCGGCCGCTGGCTGTTCCTGAAGGACCGCAAGGAGGCGGACGCTGTCGTCGCGGCCAACGACTCGGCCGATCTCATCGATCTCGGCGACGGCGTGCTGTGCCTGTCGTTCCACTCCAAGATGAACGCGCTCGATGCGGAGATCTTCGCACTCTACGGCCGCGCGCTGGACTGGCTGGACGAGGGCAAGTGGGAGGCCCTGGTGGTGGGCAACCAGGGCGGGACGGCGTTCTCGGCCGGCGCCAACATCTTCGTCATCGTCGCCCTGGCCATGCAGCAGAAATGGAACGAGATCGGCGCGATGGTCAAGGGCATGCAAGATATCCTGGGCCGGGCGAAGTACAGCCGTCGCCCGGTCGTGACCGCACCCTGGGGCCTCGTGCTCGGGGGCGGCGCCGAGGTGGCCATGCGCGCCTCGGCCTGCCAGGCCGGCGCCGAGCTGTACATGGGTTTGGTCGAGGTTGGCGTGGGCCTGCTCCCCGCCGGCGGCGGCTGCACCGAGGTGCTCTGCCGCTACCTCGGCGGTATTCCCGAGGGCACCACGTTCGACCCCAACCCCTTCGTGCAGCAGGCATTCAAGGGCATCGGCATGGCGACCGTGTCCATGTCCGCCGAGGAGGCGCGGGGCCTGGGCTACCTGCGGCCGCAGGACCGGCTCTCGCTCGATCCCGACGCTCTCATCCAGGACGCCAAGCTCCTCGCCCTGGGCATGGTCAAGGCGGGCTACCGGCCACCCCGCAAGCCCAAGCTCAAGCTCCCCGGCCCGAGCGGCCGGGCGGCCATCGAGCTGTTCCTGTACCAGATGCACAAGGGCGGCTGGGCCTCCGAGCACGATCTCAAGATCGGCAGGAAGATCGCCTACGTCATGACCGGCGGCGACATCCCCACCAACACCGTGGTGGGCGAGCAGCACGTGCTCGATCTCGAGCGCGAGGCGTTCATCTCGCTCTGCGGCGAGCCCAAGACGCAGGAGCGCATCCAGCACATGCTGAGCACGGGCAAGCCCCTTAGGAACTAGGGAGAGAACGACATGAGCAAGAATCCCCGTGACGTGGTCGTCGTCGCCGCCGTGCGCACGCCGATCGGCAAGTCCAAGAAGGGCTCGCTCAAGGATACCCGCCCCGACGACATCTTGACTGCCGCCATCAAGGGCGTGCTCGGCAAGGTGCCGGCCCTCGATCCGGCCGAGATCGGCGATGTCGTCATCGGCTGCGCCTTCCCCGAGGGCGAGCAGGGCATGAACGTGGCGCGCATGTGCGCTCTCGCCGCCGGCATCCCGCATACCGTGCCGGCCATGACGGTCAATCGCTTCTGCTCCTCCGGCTTGCAGTCGCTGGCGCAGAGCGCGGCGCACATCCAGGCCGGCTGGTACGACGTCGCCCTGACCGGCGGCGTCGAGTCGATGACCCAGATCCCCATGGGCGGCGATCGACCGACACCCAACCCCCGGATCATGGCGGAGCGTCCGGAGTTCTACATGCCCATGGGCGTCACCTCGGAGCTGGTGGCGCAGCGCTTCAAGGTCAGCCGCGAGGAGCAGGACGAGCTGGCCATGCGCTCGCACCACAACGCGGCCAAGGCCATCGCCGAAGGCAGGTTCAAGGAGGAGATCGTGCCCGTCGCCACCCGCGTAGAGAAGGACGGGAAGTGGGAGGAGATCGTCTTCGACGTCGACGAGGGCGTCCGGGGCGACACGTCCATGGAGGGCCTGGGGAAGCTCAAGCCGGCCTTCTCCACCACCGGGGCGAGCACCGCGGGCAACAGCTCGCAGGTCTCGGACGGCGCCGCCGCCGCCGTCATCATGGCGCGCGAGAAGGCCCAGAAGCTCGGCCTGGGCGGGCTGGCCGTGCTGCGCTCCTACGCGGTGGTCGGCGTCGAGCCCGAGATCATGGGCATCGGCCCCGCCGTGGCCATCCCCAAGGCCGTCGAGAAGGCGGGCCTGAAGCTCGCGGACATCGATGTGTTCGAGATCAACGAGGCGTTCGCCTCGCAGGCGGCGTACTGCATCCGCGAGCTCGGCATCGACAAGGGCAAGGTCAACGTCAACGGCGGGGCCATCGCCCTCGGCCACCCGCTCGGCTGCACCGGAGCCAAGCTGACGGCCACGCTGCTGCACGAGATGAAGCGCCGCAAGGCGCGCTACGGCGTGGTGAGCATGTGCATCGGCGGCGGCATGGGCGCGGCGGCGGTGTTCGAGCGCGAGGGGTAGGGGACTTGACCGCCGCGCCCCCAGGGCACATATTCTGAGCACAATGGTGCGGCGGGCAGTCCGCTGCAGGACCCGCGGGTGGTCGGGCCGCCATTCGCCGACGAGCCAAGTGGCTCGGGAGGCGGCGAATGGCGGCAGAGACAAAGCGTTCGGTAGCCGGCGATCCGGCGACGACGGGCCCGGCGCCCGTCTCCCTGCTTGGCATGCTCAGCGGAGGTCTTGGTGCGGGGCTGCTCGTCTGCGCGGTGCTCGTCGGAAGGCAGCCGCGCTTCACGCTCTCGTTCGTGGACGCCGGCTTCTGGGGGCTGGTGGTCGCCCTGGGCGCGATTCGCTACCTGGACCTGCGCCGGTCCGCGGCGGCCCGCAACGAGGGCTCGCCGGCAGGCCAGTGGCGGCACTTTGCCCTACGACTTGTGGTCGTGGCGACGCTGGTCTGGACGGGCTGCCAGTGCTTGCAGGCCTGAGCTGCTATTGCGGAGGTGCGGGCCGGACGGGCGCCTGCCTTGAGCCGGTGCGGCGCTGGCCGCATCATCGGCGCGATCGGGGAGTTCAACACCGCCGGGCCGTGCAATCCCGAACGGCACCTCTGCAATTGCTAGGGTGCGGACCAGTCACGCGGCCGGCGGCCCGAGCGGTTGGCGCCGGTCGGCCCGCGCCAGGCTCCAGCGCAGCGCCGGCGGCGTGACCAGCGTGGTCGCAATAACCATGATGACCACGGCCGAGAACGTCGGCCGATCCACGATCCGCTCGCCCCCGACCGTGAGCGCCAACCCAATGTTGGCGAAGATGAGACCCACCTCGCCCCGCGGGATCATGCCGATGCCCACCGACAGACGATCGACGCCTCGGCCGAGCACCCCGAGCGAGCAGGCCTGCTTGCCGACGATCGCCGCCAAAGTGAGCGCCGCCGCCAGGCCGAGCACGCCTGGCTCGGCGAAAGCGCGCAGATCGGTCCGCATGCCCATCAGCACGAAGAAGACAGGTGCGAGAAACGACGAGATGGGTTGTACCAAGGTCTCGAGCGGCTGCTCGCCGCGCTCGACGAAGTCGCGGCTGTGGATGTCCTCGAGCACGAGCCCGGCGGCGAATGCCCCGACGATGGGCGCGAGCCCGATGGCGTCCGCGAGCCAGGAGAGCAGGAAGCAGAGGCCCAGCCCGACCGCCAGGAGCACACCGCGCGCCCGCAGCCTCGATGCCACGGAGAACAGCCGGGGCGAGAGGTAGACGCCGAGCGCCAGCGAGCCCACGAGAAACGCCGTGGCCTTGCCTACCGTGAGCCCGATCTCGGCGAACGAGAGCGAGCCGCCCAGGTTGGCCGAGCCGATCACGCCGGCAACCACCGCCAGCACGACCAGGCCGAGCACGTCGTCGATCACGGCCGCCCCGAGGATGATCCGGGCCTCGCTGCTCTGCGAGCGGCCGAGATCCTGGAGCACGCGCGCCGTGATGCCCACGCTGGTGGCGCACAGCGTGGCCCCGATGAAGGCGTGCACGTAGCCGCTCGAGTGGGGAAGCAGCCACGCCCCCACCGCCCACCCGAGGGCGAACGGTGCTGCCACGCCCAGGCAGGCGACCAGCAGGGCAGAAGGCCCCACCTTGAGCATCTGCCGCACCGTCGATTCCAGCCCGACTTCGAACAGCAGCACGAGGACCCCGAGCCGGGCGAGCATGTCGATGGACGAGTCGCTCGCGACGGGCGCGAGCCCGGAGAAGCCGGCGAGGGGAAGATTGCCGAGCACCACGCCCGCCACCAACTCGCCCAGCACCGCCGGCTGTCGCAGGCGCATCGCCAGGTCGGCGCCCAGCTTGGCCGCCAACAGGATCACGGCGAGCGAAAGCACGACGGGAGCCACAGGATCGCCGTGACCGCCGCCCGCGGCGAGCGCCGCCGATGAGTGGAGCAGGACCAGCAATGCCACGAGCGCGGCCGCCGTTCGCGTCGGTTTCATCTCGTGGGGGAGAAAGTGGGGCCACGGCCGGGGCGGCGGCATGACGGCCCGGCACAGGAGACCTGGGAAGAAGCGCGGGCCGGCCCGCAGCGAGGCCAGGGCTCGCCAACGCTAGAAGCGAGCCCCGTACCCCCGCCTGCAGGCCGTGACAACGCCGCCCAGAACGGTCCGTCGGAACGCTCGGCAGGCCGGTTCGCCTGGGTGTTGAGGGGGGTGGGGATGCTCATCCTGAAGTGCGCGAGACTCACACTCGCACCTCGGATGGCGGCCCGACCAACCGAAACGAACCTGCCACCGCCGACAGCCGTGGCACCCAACGGTCGAGTAGCGCCCCGGGCTCACGATGTCAAGATGCTCGTCGGTTACCTTCGTCGGCAACCTCGACGATCTGCGCGCCATCGTCGTGGACGCGGCGGATCGCACGGTCCCGGCGATGCGGTCCTCCTGAGCGCACGCGGTTCTTCCCCAGCCCGGGGACGTTGTGGACCGCCTCGTCGGTGCGGCGCAGTCCCGGCAGCAGCCGGGCCTCCTCCTGCTCCTCTTGCAGCAAGCGGGCCAGCGGCACGCGGTAGGCCCGCGTCTCGGCAGCGGCGGCGTTGCGCTCCGCCACTGGCGCGCTAAGTTCGCCTTGCTCCCCCTTCGACCCCGCCCTCTACGGAGACGCACGCGCATGGATCGGCCTGGCGCCTGGGACGACGACCCGCTCTGGTACAAGGACGCCGTTTTCTACGAGCTGCGCGTGCGCTCGTTCCACGACAGCAATGCCGACGGGATCGGCGACTTCCGCGGCCTGACCGAGAAGCTCGACTACCTCGAGGACCTCGGCGTGACCGCGCTGTGGCTGTTGCCCTTCTACCCCTCGCCGCTGCGCGACGACGGCTACGACATCTCGGACTACTGCTCCGTGCACCCCGAGTGCGGCACCCTGGCCGACTTCAAGCTGCTGCTGCGCGAGGCGCAGCGGCGCGGCCTCCGGGTCGTCACGGAGCTGGTGCTCAACCACACCTCCGATCGGCACCCCTGGTTCCAGCGAGCCAGGCGTGCGGCGCCCGGCAGCCGCCCGCGCAGCTACTACGTCTGGAGCGACACCGTCGACCGGTATCGCCAGGCGCGGGTCATCTTCAAGGACTTCGAGCCGTCGAACTGGACCTGGGACCCGGTGGCCCGAGCCTACTACTGGCACCGCTTCTACGCCCATCAACCCGACCTCAACTTCGACAGTCCGGACGTACGCCGCGAGACTGTCAAGGTGGTGGACTTCTGGCTCGGCCTCGGCGTCGACGGGCTGCGGCTCGACGCCGTGCCGTACCTGTTCGAGCGCAGGGGGACGAGCTGCGAGAACCTGCCCGAAACCCATGCCTTCCTGCGCGAGCTGCGCCGTCACATCGACCGGCGGTTCCGCCGCCGGCTGCTGCTCGCCGAGGCCAACCAGTGGCCCGAGGACGCCGCGGCGTATCTGGCCGAGGGCAAGGAGTGCCACATGGCCTTCCACTTCCCCCTCATGCCGCGGCTGTTCCTCGCGCTGCGCATGGAGGATCGCTTCCCGCTCACCGACATCTGGGCGCAGACGCCGCCGCTGCACCACACCTGCCAGTGGGCCTTGTTCCTGCGCAACCACGACGAGCTCACCCTGGAGATGGTGACCGACGAGGAGCGCGACTACCTGTACCGGGCCTACGCGCAGGAGCCGCGCACGCGCATCAACCTCGGCATCCGGCGCCGGCTCGCTCCGCTGCTCGGCAACAACCGCCGGGCGATCGAGCTGCTCAACGGCCTGCTGCTGTCGCTGCCGGGCACGCCCGTCGTCTACTACGGCGACGAGATCGGCATGGGCGACAACGTGTACCTCGGCGATCGGAACGGGGTGCGCACGCCCATGCAGTGGAGCGCGGACCGAAACGCCGGCTTCTCCCGCGCCGACGCGCAGCAGCTTTTCCTGCCGCCCATCGTGGACCACGAGTACCACTACGAGGCGCTCAACGTCGAGGCGCAGCAGCGCAGCCGCCACTCGCTGCTGTGGTGGATGAAGCGCATCATCGCCCTGCGCAAGCGCCACCGGGCCTTCGGCCGCGGTGACATCGCCTGGCTCGATCCGGACAATCCGAAGGTGCTGGCCTTCGTGCGGCGGCTCGACGACGAGCGCATCCTGGTGGTGGCCAACCTGTCCCGCTTCGTACAGCTCGTGCGCCTCGACCTGTCGGCCTACGGCGGGCTGGTGCCCGTCGAGCTGTTCGGCCGCAGCCCCTTTCCGCGCATCGGGGAGCGGCCCTACTTCCTCACGCTGGGCCCCCACGGCTTCTACTGGTTCGCGCTGGAGCCACCCCGGGGCGGGGCCGTGCTGGCCGCCGGCTCGGGACGCGAGCTGCCCGCGGTGCAGCTCCGCGGCTCGGCCCTGGGGGAGGCGTTCGGTGAGGACCGCGACCTGCTCGAGCAGGCCCTGAGCTCGCACCTGGGCGGCCGTCGCTGGTTTGCCGGCAAGGCCCAGGCGCTGCAGAAGCTGGCGATCGTCGAGGCCGTGGCTCTGCCCGCCGGGCCCAGAGACGCCTACCTGGTGGTTGCCGCGGTGGAGTACGCGCAGGGCGAGCCGGAGAGCTACCTGCTGCCGCTAGCCATCGCGACGGCCGACGCCGCGCGCGAGGTCCGATCCCGTTGGCCGCGGGCGGCCATTGCCGAGCTGCACCCGGCAGCGGGGGGCAGCGCGACCAGGGGCCTGCTCTACGACGGGCTGGTCGATCCGGCGTACTGCCAGACGCTGCTCGGCCTGTTCGAGCACCGCGGTCACTTGCAGGGCCTGCACGGCGGCGAGCTGCGCGGCGTCGCCACTGCGGCCTACCGCCGCCTGGGCCGCGAGGCCCCGCGGACGCTCGCCCCGAGGCTGCTCACGGCCGAGCAGAGCAACTCCTCGGTCGCCTACGCCGACCGGTTCATGCTCAAGGTGCTCCGGCGCCTGGACGAAGGCGTGAGCCCCGAGCTGGAGATGGGGCGGTTCCTGACCGCTCGCGCCTCCTTTCCGCACGTGCCTCCGCTCCACGGCTGGCTCGAGTACCGGAGCCGGTGCGCCGAGCCCACCACGCTCGCCGTGCTGCAGGGCTTCGTCCCGAACCGCGGGGATGCCTGGCGATTCACGCGCGAGGAGCTGCGCCGCTTCTTCGAGCGGGCGCTGGCCCGGCGCGAGCGTCCGCCGGAGAATGCCGCCCGGTCGCTGGCGGCTCTGCTCGACGAGCAGCCGCCGGACTGGGCCCGGCGGATGATCGGGGCCTATCTCGGCGCGGCGCGGCTGCTCGGCCGGCGGACGGCCGAGCTCCACCTGGCGCTTGCGGCCGAGACCGAGGATCCGGCCTTTCTCCCCGAGCCCTACTCGGCGCTTCACGGCCGGTCCCTGTACCAGTCGATGCGCAACCTCGCCGGTCAGACCCTCCGGCTGCTGCGCCGCCAGCTCGCCCGGCTGCCCGAAGGGCAGCGGCGGCCGGCTCGGGCCCTGCTGCGCCAGGAGGCGGAGATCACGCGCCGGTTCGATGCCTTCCTGCACCAGCCCATTGCGGTGCCGCGCATCCGCTGCCACGGAGACCTGCACCTGGGCCAAGTGCTGCACACGGGCAAGGACTTCGTCATCATCGACTTCGAGGGCGAGCCGGCCCGAGCACTGGCCGACCGGCGACGCAAGCGCTCGTGCCTGGTGGACGTGGCGGGCATGCTGCGCTCCTTCCACTACGCGGCCCGCTCGGGCCTGCGCGAGGCGGTCGAACGAGGGCTGGTGACCCGGCGGACGCACGAGGCCGCGGCCCGCTGGGCGGATCTCTGGCAGATCTGGGTGAGCTGGGCCTTCCTCCAGGGGCATCTCGATCTGACGCGCGCCACGCCCCTCGTGCCCGGCCAGCGCGCGGAGCTGCGCGTGCTGCTCGACACGCTGCTGCTCGAGAAGGCCGTCTACGAGCTGTACTACGAGCTCGGCCGGCGCCCGGACTGGATCGAGATCCCGCTGCATGGCTGCCTGCAGCTTCTCGGCCGCTAGTCACAATGGAGCGACCGGCTCCATTGTGACTAGCGGCGGCGCCCACTCTGCCCGCTTCCCGGATCCCCGCCGTCGCTCCCGACGAGTGGACGCCGGAACGGCTCGAATCGCGACACAAGCGCATGGCGGAGCGGGCCGTGCATCTGTGGCGCGCGGACTTGGCCTGAGAGTGTGAGCAGCAATCCCTCCCGTCGCCGGCATCGGCGATCCGCTTCGCCGGCCGTCGTTGCGGCCCCTCGAAATGGTCGTACTACTCCTTCGGGGCCGC
>JACQWT010000101.1 GCA_016209145.1 Deltaproteobacteria bacterium
GGGAGCGCGGCAGCGGAGCTCGCCGGGGCGCCGGCGGCGGCGCTCGGGCGGACGAACTGCGGCGCGGTGGCCTGGGCCGGCAGCCGGTCGCCGCTGGGCTGGGTACAGGCGCACAGCCACAGGGCGACCACGGCGATTGGCTTCCCGCTACGCGACATGGAGCCATCCTGTAGCGGACGGCGCCCGCCGGGTCCACTTTCCGGACGCAAGGCTACCAGCGGTAACCGTTCACGCATTCCAACACCCGGCTCGTCAGGCGGGGCTGCGCGCATGAGCGCGCCCGGAGGCCCGGGCCGCAGCGTACTCCTGTACGTGAGGACCCGGGCCGAGGACGTAAGTCCGTCCCTTCGGGACGGGGTTGGGGTCCCGACGCGCCCTTCGGGCGCGTCACCCCTGCCCCGCGATCGCGGTCGACTCGGCGAGCCGTCGTTGCTGGCGCCGCAATGCGTGAACGCATACCGCTACGCGGCCCGTCCCGCGCTCGCCGCGGCGTGTGCCGGCGCCGCGGCGCCTGCCACGCCCAGGATACGGTGAGCCGCCCGCGCCCGCTCCTCGACCGCGCCGAGCGAGCCGTGATCGACCACCCATTTTGCCGCGAGCAGATCGAGGTAGTCGAGATCGAGCTTGCCGCCCGAGGGCAGGATGAACACCGCCGCGATCTGGCCGAGCGCCCGCACCTGCTGGACGAGCTCGCGGGGCACGTACAGGGCGGCATGGGTGAAGAGGTGGACGAGCACCGGACGGCCGTCGCGCCGCCGGGCGATCTCCAGCGCCGCGCAGAGCTCGGTGAACACCCGGCGCGGATTGCGCCCGCGCTCGCCCCGGAAAGACAGGATGTGCGCCGTCGGCAGCTCCCCCTGCCGGGCAGCGTGCGCCTCGTACAGGCGCGCATCGAAGAAGCGGAACACCACGTCCTCGCCGGCCAGGAGCAGCTTCTTGCCCGTGGCCAGCGCCAGGGCCCTGGCGAAAGTGGCGCGCTCTCCCCGCATCGAGGCGGACGCATCCACGAGCAGCAGGTGGCGGCGGCGCTGCTGCTCGCGGCTCTGCTCGCGCGAGTAGTACAACACCTCGCAGTCGGCGATCCTGCGCCCGAGCTCGAGGTCGTCCCAGGCCAGCTCGGTCAGCACCAGGCTATCGATCGAGCCGCGGCGGCCCAGGCCGGAGTAGCCGCTGCCCGCGCTCGTGCCGGCGGCCGGCACGCCCTTGGTCTCGAGCACGCTCGGTAGGATCTGGAGCGAGAAGTTCACGACGTCGTTCGCCTCCGGCGTCTCCAGGCTGCAAAGTAGCTCGATCTGTCCCAGAGGCCCGGTCTCGGCGGCGCCGAGCATGCCGAAGAGGCGCAAGGTGTCGAGGTCGAGGGCGTCGATCAACGTGAGGACGAGCAGCCGCGCCTCGCCCAGCGCGCGCAGGGCTTCTCGCTCGAAGCTGCGGTCGACGGCGCGGTACAGGCGCGCGAGCTGGGGCGGATCGAGGCGCTCGAAGAGCGAGCCGCCCAGCGGCAGGCGGGCGCGATAGGCCGGCGGGCACGTGATGCGCCGCGCGACCTCGCCCAGCAGGCGGGCCAAGACGACCACCACGAGATCGTCGCCCATCTGCAAGCGCAGCGCCCGGCGCGCCGCCTCGCTCTGTCGCGCCTCGCGCAGCAGGCCGGCGTAGGCGGTCAAGAGGTCGCCCTCCTGTCCGGCGTACAGCGCGGCGTCGCCCAGCAAGGCGGGATCGCAGCGCGGCGCGAAGCTCACCTGCTCGGCGCCGCTGCACAGGACCAGGCCGAAGTCGTGGACCACGGCGAAGGGCAGATCGAGGCCCAGCCGGTCCAGATCCTGGTGCCACTTGACCGCGCGCAACGTGGCCGTGGGGCTGTGGGGCCGCACCGGGCTCAAGGCCAGCGTGCCCAGGGGGCCCGCCACGTCGGCGCTGGTGTCGAGATCGGCTGCCGGAGCCATTCAGAGGATCCACACCGGCCGCGGCTTCTTGGCCCGCGAGGCCGGCTCGTTGCCGCTCGTACCGATGACCCGGTGGCCGGGATCGACCTCGATGCTGACCACCGGCTCCGCGAAGGGCACGGTAGCGCTGGCGCTGGGGCTCTTGGGCGCGAGGCCGAAGTCCACGAGCGCGGTGGTCGAGCTCTTCTCGCCCACGATCCTCACCTCGACGGCGCAGCCGTAGAGCTGCTCGCCTTGCTGCGTGACGGTTACCGTCACCTTGCCGTCCGCCGCGGCAGAGCTCGCCTCGAAGTGCGGCCAGGAGGGCGGGCCGCTGCCGAACACCCAGGCGTCGAAGTAGGCGGACAGATCCTGGCCGGACGCTCCCTCCAGCGCGGCCTTCAGATCCGCCACGCTGCGCGCGACCGGCTCCGCGAGGAAGCTCTTGATCGCGGACAGCACCACGTCTCGGCCCAGCATGCTCTCGAGCTGCACGTACAGCACCATGGGCCCCGGGCCGTAGGTGTCGCCGTAGAAGTCCTGGAGCGCCGGCAGGGGATCGTCGGTGGGACGCGGGTGGTAGTCGGCCTGCAGAGAGACGTCGTCCCAGTAGGCGAGCGAAGCGGCGGCCTGTCCGGCCGGCGCGAGCTCGTCCTCGAAGACGTACGTCAGGTACTCGCACGTCGCCTCCTTCCAGACGAAGTCGGCCACGGAGGCGAGCGTGGTGCGGTCTCCGGCCCACTGGTGCACGATCTCGTGCACGACGACGTGTAGGGCCGTGTCGGCGTAGCCGGTCTGGAGCTTCTGGAGCTTCTCGTACAGGATGATGTTGGCCGGATGCTCGAAACCGAGCCAGGCGGTGGGCCCGCCGGCAAGGCGCAGCTCTGGGCCGTAGGGGAAGGGGCCGAGGAGAGAGGTGATCCACTCCATGAAGTCGCCTATCAGGGCCGGATCGAGCGACTGGGCGATCTTGCCCCCCGGCACCTCGTAGAAAACGATGTCCACGGCGGCGGCCTTGAGGAACGGCTTGCGCACCCATTTCGGATCGGCGGCGATCGCGAACGCCGAGTAGGTGGGCGCGCGCGTCCCGTCCAGCGTGCAGCGCGTGAGCCCCGGCTCGGCGCTGACCGCGCCCGGGCAGAGCACGACATCGTCGGGGCCGTGGCTCACCTCGAACGCGAAGTGGGACAGCCGCCCCGGATCGTCGTCGCACGGCCCGAAGTGGTCGCAGCCGCCGACCCAGCTCAGGAGGTAGGAAAAGCTCCCTCCCGCCAGATCCTTCTGGCGCGAGAAGCCGACGTCGAGCCCGAGGAAGGTCTGCTCCGGCACCGCCGCCCGCGCGCCGACCAGGAGCTCGGCCCCGCCCGGCACGCCGGGACCACACACCCGCAGCACGCCGTTCTCGAGCACGCTGCTCTCGGCCGGCTGCGCGTTCCAGGCAGGCTCGGTGACCTGGAGCTCGGAGCGCACCGCAAAGCAGTCGCCGCCCGGCGGCTCGACCGCAACCGCCAGCTCCGCGCGCGCGCTGGCGCTGGCGAGGTCGAAGCCGTAGCCGTAGCGCGCCACAGAGCCGACGATGTCGCCGCTCGGGCCGGTGCCCCCCGCGCCGCCGGCCCCGGCGGCCCCGGCGGCGCCGCCGTCGGTGGGCGGTGAGGCCGGCTCATCCTCGGGCGACGAGCAGCTTGCGGCGGCGAGAAGCTGGAGGAGCCAGATCGCGGCATGGCGAGCCATGCGGTCATGCTAGGCCGAGCCGGCCGTGGCGGGGAAGGGGGCGATGGGACGACGGCAGGGCGACGGACAAAGCCCGTCGCCGGCTACGGGCTACTGGCCACAGGCTACGGGAAGACGGGCTCTTGGCTTCTCCCGTAGCCCGAAGCCTGGAGCCTGGTCCCGGCGACTCTGCCGGGACCCTGGGGACGACTGAGAAACCTTCGCGAAAGGCTGGCTGCAAGCTGTACTCTACGATATAACACCAGTGTGTTCTTGAGAGATACACTTCTGGAGGTCCTCGGGGATCCTCGCCTGCCGGCTCGGCCGGAGCCCGAGGTGGCCCGGGAGCTCATGGACGAGCTCCCGCGGCGCTCGGGCCAGGCGGTTGTCCTGACCGGGGTGCGGCGCTCGGGGAAGAGCGTCCTCCAAGCGCAGCTCATGAGGAGGCACGAGGCGGCGTTCTACTGCAATCTCGAGGACACCCGCCTGTACGGCCTCGGTCCGGCCGATTTCGTCACATTTCTTTCCGTGCTCGACGAGCTGGCGCCCGAAAGCGCTGTGTTCCTGGACGAGGTCCAAGAGGTGCCCGAGTGGCAGCGGCTGGTCCGGTCGCTCCTCGATCGCGGCCGCACGGTCTGCATCACGGGATCGAACGCCTCGCTCCTGGGACGCGAGCTCGGCGCCAAGCTCACCGGCAGGCACCTCTCCTACGAGGTGCTCCCCTTCGGCTATCGCGAGTACCTCGCGTACACGCGGCAGCGTCTCGGCACGGCGTCGCTTGCCTCCTACCTCCAGGACGGGGGCTTCCCCGCGTACCTGCGCGAGCGCAGCCCCCAGGTGCTGCAGGAGCTGCTCCGGGACATCGTGCAGCGTGACATTGCCGTGCGCCACCGGCTGCGCGGGACCCGGCACGTGATGAACCTCGCGCTCTTCCTGCTCGCGAGCACGGGGCGGCCCTACTCGTTGCAGTCGCTTACCAAGGGGCTCGCCATCCCCACCGTCGGCCAGACGTCGCGCTACGTCGAGTACCTCCAGGATGCCTACCTTCTGCTCGCGCTCCCCAAGTTCAGCCCGTCGCTCAAGAAGCGGGTGGTCGCCCCGAACAAATACTACGTCGTCGACAACGGCCTGCGTCGCGCGGGGGCGCCGCCCAGCCGGGATCTCGGGCACCGCCTCGAGAACGCCGTCTTCCTCGCTCTTCGCGGCCGGCACGTGGCCGCGGCGTACGCCGCCGAGAAGGACTCCTGGGAGTGCGACTTCGTCACGGACGACGAGCTCATCCAGGTCTGTGCGGAGCTAACGGAGCAGAACCGCGGGCGCGAGCTCAAAGGGCTTGTCCGCGCCTCCCGGCTCCCGGGCAAGAGGCGTCGGTCGTTGATCCTCACCATGAGCCAGCGCGACCGGCTCGTCACCGAGGGCACCACCATCGACGTCCGGCCGGCCTGGGAGTGGATGTTGGAATGAGCCTCCTCGCTTCGGCGGCGGTGCTCCCTGGCTTCGTGGTACAATCACCCCCCGCTCGGCGCCCTCTCGGACAGACGGCCGTCGGGCGCCGGAGACCGCCAATGAGAACGACGATGGGTGGTGGGGTTGCCGTGCTGGCGAGCGCGATGCTGTGCCTGCTTGGAGGCGAGGCGGCGGCCGGCCCCAACTGCAAGACCGCCGCCGACGAGGAGCGCGTCGCCCAGCGCCAGCTCTCGGAGGCCGTGCGCCGGGCCGACGCCGCGGCGGCCGCGTACGTCGGCTGCATTCGCGGGCAGCACGACAGCGGCCCGCCCGCGTGCGCCGCGCAGAAGACGGCCCACGTCGTGGCGACGAAACACAAGGAGCAGGCCGGCGCGGCCTACCGCTTCGCCCGTGCCCGACGCGTGCAAGCGTGTCGCTAGACGCAGCGGCCAGCCGCCGTGCCCCCTTCGTCATCGGGGTGGCCGGGGGCAGCGGCTCGGGCAAGACCACGATTGCCCGGGCGCTGGCCGAGGCCCTGGGCGAGGGCTCGATGGCCCTCATCGAGCAGGACTGCTACTACCGCGATCTCGCGGCGCTGCCCTTCGAGGAGCGCTGCCGCCAGAACTTCGACCACCCCGACGCCATCGAGCTGCCGTTGCTCATCCAGCAGCTCGACGAGCTGTGCGCCGGCAGGCCGGTGCTCAAGCCGCGCTACGACTTCGAGCACCATGCCCGCTTGCCGGAGCGTGATTCGCTGCAGCCTCGCCCGGTGCTCGTGGTCGAAGGCATTCTGGTGCTGGTGGATGCAGATTTGCGTCGGCGCTTCGATCTGAAGCTGTTCGTGGATACTGCCGCGGACATCCGGCTCATGCGGCGCATCCGTCGCGATCTCGAGCAGCGCGGCCGCTCCTTCGCCCAGATCCGCCAACAGTACTACGAGACCGTGCGCCCGATGCATCTCGCCTTCGTCGAGCCATCGAAGTGCTGGGCCGACGTGATCATCCCCGAGGGAGGACAGAACCGCGTGGCGCTCGGCGTCATTCTCGGGCGGGTGCGCGAGTTCCTGCGCGAGTACGAGGGCAAGAGCTGACCCGTGTAGGCCGGCGTCGCTACCGGCAGGCCAGCCGGCAGCGCGACGCCTCGCTCAGACAAGCCGAAAGGCAGCGCTGATAGGCCGGGAACTGGCTCGCGAGCCCCGGCTCCGGTCCACACTCGTTGGCCCGGCACAGCGCGTGGCGCTGCTCGCATCCCCGCAAGCACGCCGGCGGCTCGGTCGCGCTGCGGCGGCGCTCGATCGGGCCCGGCGCGGCCGGCAAGCTCGGGCCGCCGCTCAGACCCAGGCCCGGGAGCGCGGGGCCGGCGCCTGCGGCCAGGTCGTTGGTGTACGCGCCCGGGCGGGCCTGGCGGCAGCGCCGAAAGGCGAGCAGCAGGGCGCTGCGGGGCGGACTGCCCGTCGGATCGACACCGCAGGCCTCGGCCATGGACGCGACCGCACGGGCGAGCTCGGCCGAGGCCATGGACGCGGGGCGCGCCGCGTTCTCGGCCGCTGCGCCCGCCCCCGTGCTTCCGCGTCCCAGGTGAAAGCCGACCGCCACGGCCGCCATGACGGCGGCGGCTGCCAGCGTCGCCAGCGCCATGGCCGGCGCCGCCCGACGGGGCGTTCGCGCCGGTACGCCGCCGGGCGGCGCCGCCGCATCCGTGGTGGCGGCCTCCTCGAACCGGCCCGAGACGTAGGGATCGAGCAGGGGCGGGGGAGCCGCCGGCCCCGGTTCGGACGACGGGGGCGCCGGTAGCGGCTGCGGCGGCGCTGTGGGCAGCGGCTCTGGCTGCGGCGGGGGCTGCGCGCACGGCCGGGGCGATGGCCACTGCACGAGCGGCTTGCGCTCCTGGAGCAACTCGACGAGGTTTCCCAGCTCGCCCCGGCCCTGGATGGCGCGGACAAGCGCGTGGGCCGCTTCTTCGAGCCGCGCGCCCGGGTCCGCGGGCACGCCGAGCTCCTGGGCGAAGCGGCCGAGCTCGCCGGCGCTGAAGCACAGGGCGATGCAGCGGCAGATCTCCACGGGGTCGTGCTCGGCCGGCGCCTCGGTGGCGGGCTCCTCGGGGCACGGTTCGGGCTCGCCGTCGGGGACCGAATCTACGGATCGCTGCGCGCTCATCGGCGGGTCGCCTGCTTCCATCGTCGGCCGGGCGGCGGGAGAAGGCAATGGCCGGGTCAAAAGATGCGCCCCATCGCGCCGCCAAGCCTGCTAAATGAAGCCGCAAGAGGTAGTCCATGGGCGAGATGACCACGGGGTGGGGTTCCGAGCGGGGCGCACGTGCGCCGCTGCTCGGCCGCGACGAGGAGATGCGGCTGCTCGACGAGGCGATGGAGACGATGCGCAGCCGCGCCGAGGCGCGCGTCGTCACGGTGCTCGGGCCGGCGGGCATCGGCAAGACGCGGCTCATCCAGGACTTCATCCTGCGCCAGCGCGAGGGCACGAAGCGACCCCTCAAGGTGTTCCGCGGCAGCGCGCGCGACTTGCCCACTTCCTACGGGATCTTCGCGCGCCTCCTGCGCGCGCGCTTCGGGCTGGTCGAGGGCATGAACCCCGAGGCCGCCAAAGCGCAGGTCCGGGCGCAGGTCTCCAAGGTGCTGGACGACCGCAAGGTGGGCGACGTGATCTACTTCCTCGGGCAGCTCCTGGATCTGCCCTTCGAGGAGAGCCCGCTTACTCGTGCGTTGAAGGATGAGTCGCACCAGAGTGAGCTCGTGCGCCGCGCCGTGGTCAAGGCCTTCATCGAGGCCGACGCCAGCCACTCCCCCCTGTGCCTCGTCTTCGAGGATCTGCACAACGCCCACGACGACTCGCTGGGCTTGCTGCGCTACCTCTTGGAGTACGTGCAGGGGCCGGTGCTGATGATCTGCGCCGCCCGCAGCGAGCTCGTCGGCCGCTACGAGGACTGGCCGCGCATTGGCGAGGCGCGCCATCGCGTCATCGACCTGCCGCCGCTCGACGACGAGTCGGCGGCCAAGGTGATGGCGGCGCTGCTCGCTCCTTGCACCGCGCCGGCCGGGCAGCTCGTGGAGGCGGCGTGCGCCTACGCTGGCGGCAACCCCATGATGCTCGAGCAGATGGTGCGCATCTATCACGACGTCGGCGTGCTGCGGGAGCGCACCGCGCTTGCCACGGCTCCTCAGTGGGAGATCGATCTGGAGAAGCTGTCGAGCGCCAAGCTGCCGCTTACCATCGAGGATGCCGTGAGCGCGCGCATCGGGGCGCTCGATGCCGAGGAGCGCGCGCTCCTGGAGCAGGCATCGGTGATGGGCAGCGTGTTCTGGCGGGGGGGATTCGTCGCCCTGCGCCGTGCCGACCAGCCCGCCCCGGGGTTCTGGAACGCGAGCGACGACGAGGACGCCGAGCGGATCGACGAGCTCCTCGCCGATCTCGTCGAGCGCGACTACCTCCTGAAGCTGCCCGACAGCACGTTCCCGGGCACGGATGAGTACATCTTCAAGCACAACAAGGAGCGCGAGGCCGTCGAGCAGCACCTGAGCACGGCCGCCAGGCGCCGCCTGCACCGGATCATCGCCGACTGGATGGAGCATCAGGAGAACGTGCAGACGAACGTCGAGTACGCTGCGATGCTGGCGCGCCATCGCGAGCTCGGCGGCGACGGCTACGAGGCCGGGCTGACCTACCTGCGCGCCGGCGATCTGGCGCGCCAGCGCTACAGCAACAGCCGCGCCGGCGAGTACTTCCAGAAGGGGCTGGAGCTGCTGGGCGAGGCGGCGGTGGTGCGCCGGCTGGGAGCGCTGCACAACTACGGCGACGTGCTGCAGCTCACGGGCCACATCGACGACGCCCTGGCCGCCTTCGGCGAGATGCGCACCCTGGCCTACCGGCTCGATCTGCGGGGCAAGGGCGGCGCCGCGCACAACCGCATCGGGCGGCTGCACCGGGAGATCGGCTCGCTCGACGAGGCCGGGCAGCACCTCCAGACGGCCCTGGCCCTCTTCGAGTCGGCCGGCGACGAGCGGGGGGTCGCCTCTACCATCGACGACATCGGCAAGCTGCACTGGTTGAAGGGCGAGTATGACCTTGCCCTGGGCGAGCTGCGCGAGGGGTTGCGCCGCCGCCAGGCGCTGGGCGATCCGCGCTCGATTGCCCTTTCGCTCAACAACCTCGGGCTCGTGCTGCAGGACTCCGGCGACTTCAAGGAGGCGCGGGTCGCCTTCGACCAGTCGCTGCGCATCCGGCGCGAGATTGGCGACCTGGTGGGGGTGGTGGTCACGCTCAACAACCTGGGCACGGTGGCCCAGGACCAGCGCGACTTCGAGCGCGCCCTACAGCTCTTCGAGCAGGCGCGCGAGGTGGCCAAGGAGGTGGGCGATCGCAACAAGCTGGCGCTGGTGCTGACGAATATCGGCGAGACGCACTACCGCAGCGGCCAGCCCAACAAGGCCATCGATGTGCTGCGGCAGGCCGAGGAGCTGTGCGACGAGCTGGGCGACAAGCTCGGGCTGGCGGAAGTGCTGCGCGGCCTGGGCAAGGCATACATGCTCCAGGGCGATCTGGTGCGGGCGCGCGACTGCATCGGGCGGGCCGTGGACCTGTTCGCCGCGGTGCGCAGCAAGGTGCACCTGGGCACGGCACTGCGCACGCTCGGGGAGATCACCGCGGCCGGCGGCTGGGGCGCCGCCCACACCAAGAGCGCGCGCGAGTACTTCGCCCGCGCCGTGGCCATCTTCGAGCAGACCGGCAACGAGGTGGAGCTGGCCCGCACGTTCAAGGCCTACGCCCGCTTCTTGCAGAGCGAGCCGGAGTTCACGGACGACGAGAACGCCCGGGCCGAGGCCTGGCAGATGCAGGCCCGGGCCGACGAGATCTTCGGCCGGCTCAACATCTCGGCCGCCGACACGGGGCAGAGCCCGGCGCTGCCTTAGGACGCTGCCGGTTGCGGCCGTCGGCTGCCGGCGTGTCGTCGTGCCGGCCGCCGGTGCCTCCTCGCCGTTGGCAGATCCATCCGCCCGAGATCCTTGCGGTCGAGGCACGGGCCAAGAAACGCCGGCAGGCGTGGCCACGGCCTGGCGCCCGCTGCGGGGAATGTGGAATGTGGAATGGCAGCGATCGGCAAGGGCAAGCGGAGGGCCGCAAGGGCGATGACCTCGTCCGGCGCCTGAAGGGGTTCGCCGCCGCGCTGCTCCGGAGCCTGCCTGCCTGCCCAGGGCTCGATCGTTTCTGCGAGTCCAGTGTCCAGGGATGACATTCCACATTCCCTGTTCTCTGTTCCACATTCCACGTTTCCGTGGAAGGGCAAGTGCACGTCCCAGGGCGGCTCGTGCGTGGCGGCTTCGGATGATGACTGCCGCACCAAGAGCGAGCGCTCCTGCAAGAAGTACGGCCGGTGCACGGCCCGGGCGGGCGCGTGCATCGCGGCGACCGACGCGGACTGCAAGGACGCGGAGCTGTGCCGGACGTTTCAGCAGTGCACCGCCAGGGAGGGCGATTGCGTGAAGTGAGCCCCATCCCGGCGTCGACGGCGGTCAGCGGACGACCAGCTCCCGGATGCTCACGCTCGTCACGCGTGGCCTGATCCACGTGCCGCGCGCCGGCGTGCGTTGTTTCCACCCGTCCGCGAGCTGACTCTCCGTGGTCGGCCGGTGGCAGCCGCCCCTCGGCTCCACGAGGTAATTGCACCGTTTCCCGCCTAGTGATGGTACGATTGGCCGACGCATGGGCGATCTGCAGCGATCCCGGCGGCGAACGAGGCGAGATCTCCGCCGCGCTTCCTCGCTTCGCGCCGCCGGTTGCTCGTCGCCCCTGCCTCGTACCCACCGCCCGGCCCGCCGGGAGCCCAGGTGCCCGATCCGAAGCCCGCGGGACGGCCGCACAGCGAGAAGGGATCCGGATGAACATCACGACCACGTTCCGACAGATGGCGGGAACCGATGCCGTCAAGAAGTACGCGCAAGACAAAGTCGCCAAGTTGCAGAAGTTCCTCCGCCAGGCCATGACCGCCCAGGTGACGCTCTCGGTGGACGGCAAGGTGCACGTGGCGGACGTGCGCCTGTCGGCGGGGGCGACGCACATTCACGGTAGCGAGCGGAGCGAGGACATGTACGCGTCCATCGATCTCGTGGAGGCGGCCGCCGGCCGGTCGCGCGGCTAGCGCGCCGCGTCGCAGGTAGCCGTGAGCCGGCGTCCGGCGCGCGTGGCCGTGGTCACCGGGCTTTCCGGGGCGGGCAAGTCGACTGCCCTGCGGGCCCTCGAGGATCTCGGCTACTACTGCGTCGACAACCTGCCGCCCGGGCTGGTGGCGGAGACGGTGCGCGTTTGCTCCGCCGGCGGGCTGCGACGCATCGCGCTCGGGATGGACGTGCGCGTCGGCGCCTTCCTGGACTCGGCCGTGGGCGCCATCGAGGAGCTTGCCGCCGAGGTGCAGCGCCTGAGCGTGCTCTTCCTCGACGCCGCCGACGACGTGCTGGTGCGCCGCTACAGCGAGAGCCGGCGGCCGCACCCCCTGGCGGCCGCCGGACCGGGCGCGGAGCTGGCCGTGCTCGACGGCGTGCGCCTGGAGCGCCAGCGGCTCGCGCCGATCCGGGAGCGCGCCACCCTGGTCGTCGACACCGCCCACCTGTCCGTCCACGAGCTTCGCCGCCGCGTGCTCGATGCCTTCGGTCCGGACGACTCGGCTGCCGAGGCGCCGCGCTCGCGCCTGCGCACGCGCCTGGTTTCTTTCGGGTTCAAGCACGGCATCCCGCTCGATGCCGATCTGGTCTTCGACGTACGCTTCCTGGACAATCCCTTCTTCGTCGAGCGCCTGCGCGATCTGCCCGGCACGGATCCGGCGGTGCGCGACTTCGTGCTGCGCTCGCCCGGCTGCGCCGAGCTCCTGGAGCTCCTGGAGCCGCTTCTGCGTTTCTGCCTGCCGCGCTACCAGCGCGAGGGCAAGACCTACCTGAGCGTCGCGGTCGGCTGCACCGGCGGCCGGCACAGGTCCGTGGCCCTGGCGGAGGAGCTGGCCGAGCGCCTTGGCAGCGACCCCCGCACGCCCGTGGCGGTGGTGCACCGCGACGTGCACCAGAGTATGGGGCCGGACGAGAGCCCGCGCGTCACGGCCATCTCGGATCCGGGCGAGCCGGCGCCGCCGGCCCCGGGGCGCGGGGCGACAGGAGGATCGCCGTAGTGAGAATCCACGAGAAGCTGGGCGTGGCTGTGCCCGAGGTGCTGCTGCCCGCGCCCGGGACCGACTTGCAGAAGTGGGCGGTCGTGGCCTGCGACCAGTACACCGCGGAGCCCGACTACTGGCGGCGCGTGGACGAGCTCGTGGGTCAGGCGCCCTCGGCGCTGCGCCTCATCTACCCCGAGGCATTCCTGGGCGAGAAGGACCCCGAGGCGAGGATCGCGGGGATCCGCCGGGCGATGCAGGCGTACCTGGACCGGGGCCTGCTCGTTCCCTACGACGGGCTCGTGTACGTCGAGCGGCAGATCTCCACCGGAACGCGCCGGGGCGTCGTCCTGTGCCTCGATCTGGAGCAGTACGACTTCCGGCGCGGCTCGCAGAGCCTGGTGCGTGCGACCGAGGCGACCATCGTCGAGCGCATTCCTCCGCGTGTGAAGATCCGCCGCGGGGCGCCGCTCGAGCTTCCCCACATCATGGTCCTGGTCGACGATGCCGAGGACCGCGTCCTGGGCCCGCTCGCCGAGGCCAAGCGGCGCCTGGAGCCGCTCTACGACTTCGACCTGATGATGGGCGCGGGCCGGCTGTGCGGCTGGCGCGTCGGCGACCGGCGCTTGGAGCAGGCGGTGATGGATGGGCTCGCGGCACTCGCGCATCCCGAGGCCTTCGCCTGCCGCTACGGTCTGGGCGAGCCGCGGCCCGTGCTGCTCTACGCCATGGGCGACGGCAACCACTCCCTCGCTACCGCGAAGGCGATCTGGGACGAGACCAAGCAAGGGCCGGCCCGCTGGGCCCTGGTCGAGCTCGTGAGCCTGCACGATCCGGCGCTGGTCTTCGAGCCTATCCACCGCGTGCTCTTCGGGCTGAGCGGCGGGGCCGACCCCGTGGCGGCCCTCCAGCAGCGCCACGGCGCGCGGTGCCGTGTGCGGCCAGTCGGCGCGGTGGCCGAGATGAAGGCGGCCATCGAGGCGCGCGCGCCCGGCCGCCACCGCATCGGCGTGGTGCGGCCAAGTGGCTGCGCCGTCGTCGAGGTGCGCGATCCCGATGCGCTGCTTGCCGTCGGGACGCTGCAGGAGGTGCTCGACGGCTTCCTGGAAGATGCCGGGACGGCGCGCATCGACTACGTGCACGGCGCCGCGGCGGTCGAGAGCCTCGGCCGCCACGAGGGGAACGCCGGCTTCTACCTGCCGGCGATGGACAAGCGCGACCTGTTCAAGTCGGTCATCTGGGACGGCGTGCTGCCGCGCAAGACCTTCTCCATGGGCGAGGCCCACGAGAAGCGCTTCTACCTGGAGTGCCGGCGGCTGGCGTAGGCCCTAGAACTCACCCCGCAGCCCGATGCTGGGAATGATCGGCAACCCCGTCACGTACTCGCGCCGCGTGAAGTTGTAGTTGTACTCCACACCCTCCACGTTGCGCTGGTTGTCGGCGTTGATCACGTCGAGGTAGGCCGAGAACTGCCAGCTCGCGAACTTCCAGCGCTTGTCCACGCGCACGTCGAGCTCGTGGTACAGGGGCAGCCGCTCGCTGCGGAAGCTGCCCGAGGGAAGGGGACGGTAGATCCCGCTCGAGCCGTGCAGCAGCGCGCCGATGCGGTTCGGGTCGCACTGCTGGATCGAGGCATCGCAGACGTAGGGCGTGACGAGGTTGCCCGAGACGAGCCGGAAGCGGGCGCCCAGCTCCCACCCGTGGCCGAGGCGGTAGCTGCCGAGCAGCGTGAGAATGTGCGGCTGGTCGAAGTCGGCCAGGTACTCGGGCTCGTCCGCGCTGTTCTGCCGCACGCTGCGCGACAGCGTGTAGGCGAGCCACCCGAAGAAGCGCTCGCTCGGCTTGTACTTGAGCAGGAGCTCGCCGCCCACGATGTAGCCGCGGCCGTCGTTCGTGTACTCGAGCTCCGCGCCGCTTGACTGGCAGTTGGGCACGACGAGCTGGTCGAGTTGCTTGTAGAAGCCCTCCACCGAAAGCTCGATCTGGCGCGTGATGTCCTGCTCCACGCCCAGGCCGTAGTGGATGGCGCGGTTCGGCTTGAGGCCGCCCGAGCCGATGGGCTCGAGCTCCTCCTGGAGCTGCGGCGGCTGCAAGAACACGCCGATGCCACCTTTTAGCGTGGTCTGCGGGAAGCCGCCCATGATGCTGTAGCGGGCGTTGAGCCGGGGCGTAACCTCGATGGGCCGGTCGGACTCGGTGGCGATGTCGAAGCGCAGGCCGGGAACGATGTGGAGCTGGGCGGTGGGGCTGAGCTCGAGCTCGAGGTAGGTCGAGGGCCGCAAGCCCAGGCCCGTATCGCTCGCCTGCTGCGTGCTGCGGGTGCTGAAGGGCTGCCCCGACGGCTGGCCCGGCCGCCCCTCCTGCGGCACCCGCAGGAAGATGCGGTACAGGCCGCTGAAGAGATCGAAGCCCAGATCGATCTTGGCCTGCCGCGCCAGGCGGTGGCGGAGCTCGGCGTGGCCGGTGAGCGAGCGGAACTTCAAGTTGGCCTCGATCGGGCCCATGCCGAAGGTCACGTCCTCCGCTCCCAGGGCGAAGTTCGTGCGCAGCTCGTCCCGGTCGGTGAAGTCGTAGTCGTAAGTGAAGACCAGACGCGCGAACGAGGTGTGCACGCCGATGTCGCTGCCCAGCGTCGGCTGGCCCCCCGGCGGCTCGTCGAGCAACAGCTCGAGCCGGTCGTCCGAGCCGTAGAACGAGGCGCGGTAGCGGGAGCGGGCGGTGGGCTTCGTCTCGATCATGAGCTGGTAGTCCCAGTAGATCGGGGCCGTGGCCGCCGAGGCGCCGAGCTCGCGGAGCACGGGCCGGAGCCAGGCGTCCATGTGGCTGCGCCGCGCCGCCACGGCGAAGGTCCAGCCGGGCATAGCGGGAATGGGCCCCTCCAGCATGAGCCGCGCATCGATCAGATCGGCCTGGGCCAGGCCGTGGTAGCCGTCGGAGCGCGGCGAGCGCATGCCGGCGTCGATGATGCCGCCCAGCACGCGCCCGTACTGGGCGCCGAAGTTGCCCGGGTAGAAGTCTATTTTGCTCAGGAGCTCGGTCGGCACCACCGAGCTCAGCCCGCCGAAGTGGTAGATCATCGGCACGGGCACGTGGTCGATGAAGGTCTCGGTGTCCATCGGCCCCGCGCCGCGCACGACCAGCATGCCGGCGATGAGGGGCGGCCGCGCCACGCCCGGCAGGCTCTCGATCGAGCGCAGGGCGTCGCCGCTCGTGCCCGGGATGCGGGCGATCTCGCGTTGCTCGAGCGTGCGCTTGGTCACCTCGCGCTCCGGCCGAGCGCCCTCGATGACCACCTCCAGGGCCTCGGCCGCGGCCACGGCCGGCAGCCGGTACGTCGCGATTGTCTCCTCGCCGGCCGAGACCTGCTCGGCCACGGTCAGGCCCTCGTAGCCGTCGGCCGAGACCGTGAGCCGGTAGCCGCCGCGCGGGAGCTTGTCGAAGACGAGCTCGCCGGCGGCTCCGGCCAGCGCCGTCTGCGGCCGGCCTTCGCCCGGATCGAGCAGTACCTTCGCGCCGGGCCGGCGCGGTCGGCGCCGGCCCGGCCGGCTTGGGCTCGGGCGGCTTCAAGGAGAACTCGTAGCGGTAGAGGATCCTCGCTGCCACGGCCGTGCCGTCGGCTCGGCGCGCCGGCTCGAAGCGAAGCTGGGCCGCCGCTGCCACTGCTGCCTCGTCGAAGCCGTGCCCGCCCGCCCGGTGCACGACCGCCTTGCGCACCGTACCGTCGGCGCCGACGTCGAGCTTGAGGATCACCTCGCCCTCGATGCCCTGCTCGCGCGCCAGGGGCGGGTACTCGGGCGGGACGTACCCCAGCGGTTGGGGCGGCGTGACGGCGGGCTTGGGCGGCGGGGTGGCGCGCGGGATGGGCCGGCCGAGGTGGTCGTACGCCTGATCGCTCGGGGGCGCGCTCCTGTTCGGGGCCGCGGCGTCCGGGGGCTCCCCCGCAGGCTGAGCCCGGGCCGGGCCCGCGGCGACGGGCAGCGCCAGGGCAAGCAGCACCGGCAGCCACGGCCGCAGCGCGGGCGGCCGGCGAGCGGGCAGCGGTCGGGCTCGAAGCATGGCGAGGAGCGCGCTCGTGACATGCGGGGCGGCCGACGAGCGGGCAGGCCAACCTACCGCGAGAGCGCGCGGCGATCCATGGCAACTACCCCCCCCAGGGCGACGGACAAAGTCCGTCGCCGGCTACAGGCTGCTGGCCACGGGCTACGGGAAAACGGGCTCTTGGCTTCTCCTGCATCCCGTAGCCCGTAACCCGTAGCCCGTAGCCGGTAGCCCGTGGCCTTTTCCGACTTTGCCGGGACCCTGACTACCCCCCGCGTTGCCTGCCGCGCCCCGCTCTGCCAGAGTTGCCCCGTGCGCGAAGCGCCACTCCCGCTCGATACCGCCCGCCATGCCGCGTGGGCCGCGGTCAGCGCCGCCTTCGGCTCGCTCGGACGGATCTGCATGACGCTCGACGCGGAGCTGCGCGTCAACCACGCTTCCGAGCGCGTCGACCGGCTCCTGGGCGACGGGGCGAGCTTGGCCTTGGTGGGCCGCCCCGCGGCCGAGCTGCTCGGGGAGGAGCTGTTCGGGCCGGCCGGCCCGCTGCGCCAGGCACTGCTCGCGGGCGAGAGGCGCGAGGGCTGGCGCGCCCTGCTGCGCGCCGCGGGCGAGGGGCTGCGGCTCGTGACCATCACGGTGGCGCCGCTCGACCACGATCCCTACGGCGTGTGCGACGCCGAGGCGCGCTACCTCGTAGTCATCCGGCCGGCCGAGGAGGCCGGCGAGACGGACGGCGCACCCACCGGGTTCGGCGGCATGATTGCCCGCTCGCCGGCCATGGTGCGCGTGTTCCGCCTCGTCGAGAGCCTCCAGCAAAGCGAGGCCACGGTGCTGCTTGCGGGCGAGAGCGGCACGGGCAAGGAGGTCGTGGCCCGCGCCATCCACGCCAGCTCGCCCCGGCGCGCCGGCCCCTTCGTCGCCGTCAACTGCGGGGCGCTGCCCGGCGAGCTCCTGGAGAGCTAGCTCTTCGGGCACGTACGCGGCGCGTTCACCGGCGCGGTGCGCGACCGCGTGGGGCGCTTCGAGCTTGCGCGCGGCGGCACGCTCTTCCTCGACGAGGTGGCGGACGTGCCCGTGCACCTGCAGGTCAAGCTCCTGCGCGTGCTGCAAGAGCGCTCGTTCGAGCGCGTGGGCGAGAGCGAGCCGCGGGAGACCAACGCCCGCATCATCGCCGCCACCAACGTGGATCTGCGCCGGGCGGTGGCCGCGGGCCGCTTTCGCGAGGATCTTTTCTACCGGCTCCGGGTGGTGCCGATCGAGCTTCCACCCCTGCGCCAGCGCGCGGAGGACATCGAGCCGCTCGCCCGCACCTTGCTCGCCCGCGTGGGCGCCCGCGCCGGCCGCGCGCTGCGCCTCTCGCCCGACGCGCTGCGCGCTCTGCTCCGGTACGCCTGGCCGGGCAACGTACGCGAGCTGGAGAACGCGCTCGAGTACGCCTTGGCCGTTTGCCGGGGCCAGACGCTGCTGCCCGAGGATCTCCCGCCCGAGATTGCTGGCGACCGGGCGTCTCGCGGCCCGGACGGCGCGCCTGCGCCCTCGGCGCAAGCGGCCGGTGGCGAGCCTCACGAGCCACCCGAGCGCAAGCAGATCCTCGCCGCCCTGGAGGCTGCCCGGTGGCGCCGCGACCAGGCCGCCCGCGCCCTGGGCATGAGCCGCACGACCCTGTGGCGCAAGATGCGCGAGCACGGGCTCCACCGCCCGTCGCGCGAGGGCTGAGCGCTCATCCTGCAATGGGAGCGTTGCAACCAAGTGTTGCAACGCCGCGTTGCAGTCTGCTCGGCATGGCCGACAGACTTGTGTGCTTTCGCCATGTTGAACAGCGGCACTCCAGGTGCAGTACGTCGTCTCGGATCCGACTGGGATCTGACCATCATCGATCCGTCGCCGGCGCATCTCTACCAGCCCGGCCTGCTCTTCCTGCCGTTTGGCGCGCGCGACGACGCGGCCCTGGAGCGGCCCCGCGCCCGCACGCTCGCGCCCGGAGCGAGCTGGGTGGAGCAGGAGGTGGAGCGGCTCGCCACTGCGGCGCGACGGGTGGTGCTCGCGGGCGGCGATACCATCCCCTACGACCTGCTCGTCATCGCGACCGGCGCGCGCCTGCGTCCCGAGCTCACGCCCGGCCTGGTCGAGGCCGGCGCGCGCGGTGACGCCCACGACTTCTACACGCTGCAGGGGGCCCAGGCGTTGCGCGCGGCGCTGGAGCACTTCGCGGGCGGGCGGCTCGTGGTGAACGTCGTCGAGGTGCCCATCAAGTGCCCGGTCGCGCCGCTCGAGTTCCTGATGCTGGCCGACGAGCACTTCACGCGGCGCGGCCTGCGCGACCGCGTCGAACTGGTGTACGCCACGCCGCTCGACGGCGCGTTCACGCGCCCGCTCGCGGCGGCGCTGCTCGGCCGCCTCGTCGAGCGCAAGGGGATCCGGGTCGAGACGGAGCTCGCGACCGCGGAGGTGGATCCCGAGCAGCGGGTGCTGCGCTCGTTCGACGGCCGCGAGGTGGCGTACGACCTGCTCGTCTCCGTCCCCACGCACTCCGGCGCAAGGCTCATCGAGGACTCTGGCATGGGCAACGAGCTCGGCTTCGTTCCGACCGACCAGCGCACCCTCGTGGCGAAGGGACACGACGGCGTGTTCGTGCTGGGCGATGCGACCGATCTGCCCACCTCCAAGGCAGGCTCGGTGGCCCACTTCGAGGCGGATGTCCTGGTCGAGAACCTCTCGCGCGCCATGCGTGGCCAGGCGCCCGAGGCGTCCTTCGACGGCCACGCCAACTGCTTCGTCGAGAGCGGCTTCGGCCAGGCATTGCTCCTCGACTTCAACTACGACGTCGAGCCCCTGCCCGGCCGCTATCCGCTGCCGGGCATCGGCCCCTTCTCGCTGCTCGAGGAGAGCCGCACGAACCACCTGGGCAAGCTCGCCTTCCGCTGGCTCTACTGGAACGCGCTGCTGCCCGGTCGTCCGTTGCCCGTCTCGGCGCAGTTCTCTCTCTCCGGCAAGCGGCGGCCGCCCCTCGAGGCTGCCGCCAGCACATAGGAGCATCCCATGACCACGCACCAGTACGCCGGCAAGGCCGTCACGCTCGACGCGGAGGGCTTTCTCGCCGACTCCGGACAGTGGACTCCGGAGATCGCCGAGGCGATCGCCCGCGAGCTCGGGCTCGTGCTCACACCCGAGCACTGGAAGGTCCTCGGCTTCTGCCGCGAGTAGCCCCCCCAGGAGGAAGTCATGACAGCCACAGCACAAGCAGAGCCGGCCGCGCCTGGCAGCGGCCCGCAGCCGGCGCTTCCGGCCGCCACCGAACGCAAGGTCGCAATCATCTTGTCCAAGGGAAGCCTCGACATGGCCTACCCCGCGCTGATCCTCGCCAATGCCGCGCGCATGAGCGGCATCGGGGCGATGATCTTCTTCACCTTCTGGGGGCTCGACGTGGTGACCGAGAAGAAGGTCGACCGACTGCACGTCTCGCCCGTCGGCAACCCGTCCATGGGCATGCCCACGGCCCTGGGCGGCCTGCCCGGGATGGAGGCGCTGGCGAGCCGCATGATGAAGAAGGAGATCGCGAAGCTCGACATCCCCGGCGTGCGCGAGTTCTTGCAGATCCTCAAGGACGCGGGGGCCGAGCTCTACGGCTGCGGCCTGGCCATGGACATGTTCAAGCTCACGCGCGAGGATCTCGTGCCGCAGATCGACGGCGTGCTGACCGCGATGGACTTCTTCGACAAGGCCGAGGGGGCGCAGATCATCTTCGTGTGAGCCGGCCGGCGACGCAAATCCGCTGTTCCCGCGGCGCCCGAGCAATGCCATCCTGACCGCCGCGGCGGTATCGCGGCGGAGGCGGCATGCAGGCGGATCGGCGGAGCACGGCCGGCGCAGGGGCGGAGGCGACCCCGCTCGTCGATCAGGCGCCGACGGACGCATCCGAGCCCCTGCTGCGACGCGGCGATCTCGTCGACCAGTTCGAGGTCATGCGGCTGCTCGGCCGCGGATCGATGGGCGAGATCTACCTCTCGCGCGACACCAAGCTCGGGCGCAAGGTGGCGCTCAAGCATCCGAACATCGTGGCCATCCACGCCGTGGGCGAGCACCACGGCCAGCCCTACGTGGCCCTGGAGTACCTGGAGGGGCAGAACCTGCGCCAGCGCAGGGCCGAGCGGCCGCCGAGCCTCCAGGAGGCGATGCGCATGGGCCTGGCCATCGCCGAGGCCCTGGCCGAGGCGCACCGGCACGGCGTGCTGCACTTGGATCTCAAGCCGGCCAACGTGGTCATTCCGCGCGACGGCCGGGTGCGCGTCGTGGACTTCGGGCTCGCCAAGACCATCCGGCAGCGCCGCAAGGACGCGGCCGGCGGCGAGGACATCGAGTTGCCGAGCGGCGATCACGTCCAGCCGAGCTGGGGCGCGGGCACGCCGTCCTACATGGCGCCGGAGCGCTGGATCGAGGCTTCCTGCACGGGCGCGGCCGACGTCTGGTCGCTCGGGCTCATCCTCTACGAGCTGTGCGCCCACCGGCGGCCCTATCCGGGCGACGACCCCGTGGCGCTGGTGATGCGGGTGTGCGGCCCGGAGCCGGTCCCCCCGGTCGATCCCCAGGGAGTGCTCCCGCCCCCCGTGGCAGATCTGATAATGCGCTGCCTCGACAAGGATCCGGCCAGCCGGCCGCGCGCCGAGCAACTCGCTATCGAGCTGCGCGGCCTGCTCGCGCCGGAGGGGCGCGTGCGTGGCGGCGAGGAGGCGCCCTTTCGCGGCCTGCTCCCCTTTGCCGAGCGCCACGCCGAGCTGTACTTCGGCCGCGAGGCCGAGGTCGTCGCCTTCGTCGAGCGCGTCCGGCTCGAACCGGTCCTGTGCGTGGTCGGGCCCTCCGGCGGCGGGAAGAGCTCGTTCGTCCAGGCCGGCGTGATCCCCCGGCTGCGCGAGCAGGAGCCCTGGCTCGTGCTCGCCTTGCGGCCGGGCAGCCGCCCACTCGAGGCGCTCGCCGCCCAGCTTCTGAGCCCGAGCGGCGAGGCGCGTTCGCTCCCGGCGAGCCTCGTGGAAGAGCCGACCCGGCCGATCTTGCACGGCCTGCTGCGGCCGGGCCGGTCCGGCCCGTGGCCTTGCGTGTCGGGCGAGCGCTCCTCCGGCGCGGGGGCGGCCGAGGACCGGCCGAGCTCCGAGGTGCTGCTCGACAGCCATGGCTTCCAGCAAGTCGAGGCGCTCGCCGGACGACTACGGGCCGCTCCGCACCGACTGGCACTCGAGCTTCGCGCCATCGCGCAGAAGAGCGGCGCCAAGGTGCTGCTCTTCGTGGACCAGTTGGAGGAGCTGTTCACCATTGCTTCCGAGCCGGAGGGGCCACGCGCGTTTCTCGACGCCATCGGCGCGGCCGCCGACCATGCGCTCGATCCGGTTCGCGTCGTCGTCACGCTGCGGCACGACTTCATCGACCGCGTCGCTTCCAGCCCGGCGATGCGCCGCAGCCTCTCCCATCTTACGCTGATCCAGCGGCCGGACGCCGAGGCGCTGAAAGAGACGCTACTCAAGCCCGCCCAGGCCGTGGGCTATGGCTACGACGATCCGGAGCTCGTGGCCGAGATGGTAGCGGCGGTACGCGACGAGCCTGCCTGCCTGCCCCTGTTGCAGTTCGCGGCGCAGATGCTCTGGAACGAGCGCGATCGCGACCGCAAGCTCCTGCTGCGCGCGGCCTACGAGCGCATGGGAGGCGTTGGGGGCGCGCTCGCCCGGCATGCCGACGGCGTGCTCGCCAGCCTCTCGCCGGGCGAGCAGCGTGCCGCCCGGGAGCTCTGCGTGCGGCTGGTGACGCCGGAGCGCACGCGCCGGCTCCTGCCGCGTAGCCGCGCTATCGAGGGCCTCGGCCCCGATGCCGAGCCCGTGCTCGCGCGGCTGACCGAGGCCCGGCTCGTCACCGTGCGCCGCGCGCGCCTCGCGCCCGGGAGCGAGCCCATGCTCGAGCTTGCCCACGAGTCACTCATCCACGCCTGGGACACGCTGGGAACGTGGCTCGACGCGGGCCGGGCTGACCTCGCCTTCCTGGCGGAGGTGGGGCAAGCGGCCGAGCTCTGGGACAGGCGCGGGCAGCTCCCGGAGGAGCTGTGGCAGGGGCCGGCGCTGCGCGCGGCTCTCGCGCAGCTCGAGCGCTGCAGCGCGGCCGTGCCCGATTTCGTGCGCCGGTTCCTGGAGCAGGGCCGCCGGCGCCAGGCGCGGCGCGACCGGCGCCGCCGCCTGCTCGTGGCCGCGGCCATGGCCGTGCTCGGCGCGATGGTGCTGGTGCTGGCCGTGCTCAAGCGCGAGGCTGACGCGCAGCGCGAGCGCGCCGAGGCCGAGCGGCAGCAGGCCGACGTGCAGCGCACCCAGGCGCTGCGCGAAGGAGCGCGCGCGGCCCTGGAGGACGGCGAGCTGTTCGAGGCGCGCGCCAAGCTGCGCGCCGCTCTGGAGCTCGGCGACTCGCCCGAGGCGCGGGCGCTGTGGTGGCGGCTGCGCCGCGAGCCGGTGCTCTGGGCGGTGCGCCTGGGCGCGGCGAACTACGGCACCGCGTTCTCGCCGGACGGCGCGAGCGTGGCCGTGGCCTCGCAGGACAGGGCCGTGTACCTGTTCGACGTTGCCACCCGGGACAGGCGGGTGTTGCGCGGCCACCGCGACCAGGTCGTCGCGGTGGCGTTCTCGCCGGACGGCCGGCAGCTCGCCTCGGGCGGGTGGGACCGCAACGTGCGACTTTGGGATCTCGGCGCTGGAACGGAGGCGGCCGGCGCACCGCTCGACTCTCCGGACACCTGGGCCCTGGCCTTCAGCCCGGACGGGATCGTGCTGGCGGCCGGCAGCGACGACGGGAAGATCCGGCTCTGGGACGTCGCGACCCGCAGCCAGCGGCGCGAGATTGCCGCTCACCATGCCGGCGTGCGCGGCGTGGCCTTCGCGCCGGACGGAGCAACGCTTCTGTCCGCCGGGCTCGACGGCGCCGTGCGTCTGTGGAAGGTAGCGTCGGGCGAGCTCGTACGTTCCATGGAGGGCCACGAGGGCGGCGTCGCCGCGCTCGGCCTGAGCCGGGACGGCCGGCTCGGCGCCTCCGCAGGGGTCGACAAGACGGTGCGGCTCTGGGACGTCGCCTCGGGCAAGGAGCTGCGCGTGCTGCGTGGCCACGAAGCCGGGCTGCGCGCCGTGGCGTTCGCGCCCTCCGGCCGCCGGCTCGTCTCGGCCGGCCTGGACACCACCGTGCGGCTCTGGGACGTGGCCACCGGCCGGGAGGAGCGCGTGCTGCGCGGTCACGACGACCCGGTCGTGGGCGTTGCCTTCAGCCCCGACGGCAGCAAGGTCGTCTCGGCGGGGCGCGACAACGCGGTGCGTCTCTGGGATCCCGGCAGGCAGGAGGGCGTGCCGCTGGAGGACGACATTCCCGATCACGCCGCGCGCGTCGCCTTCTCGCCGGACGGGCGCACGCTGGCCTCCGGCGGCAGCGACAAGGCCATCAGGCTCTGGGACGTGCACACCGGCCGGCGGCGGGGTGCCCTGCGCCGTCACGGGGGCACCGTCACCGCCGTGCGCTACAGCCCCGACGGCCGGCTTCTTGCCTCGGGCGCGCTCGACGGCTCCCTGCTCCTTTGGGCCACGAGCTCCGGCGCGGTGCAGCAGGTGCTCGTCGGCCACAGCGCCGGCATCTACGACGTGGCCTTCCGTGCCGACGGCAGCCTGCTCGCCTCGGCCAGCCTCGACCAGAGCGTACGGCTCTGGGATCCGGCGACCGGTGCCTCGGACGGCGTCCTCTCGGTGCCGGGCGCGGGCGTGCTCTCGGCGGCGTTCAGCCCGGACGGGCGCACGCTGGCGACGGGTTGCTACGACCGCGTCGTGCGGCTGTGGAGCCTCCCGGCGAAGGTGTCGCCGCCGGGGCCGGAGCCCAAGCCCGCAGCGCCGCGGGAGCTACGCGGGCACGGCGACTTCGTTTCGGGCGTGAGCTTCGGCCCTGACGGCCGGACGCTCGCCTCGGGTGGCAAGGACGGGCTCGTGCTGCTCTGGGACGTGGCGGCGGGAAGCAGCCGCACGCTCGCCAAGCTGCCCGGCCGCGCGCACTGGCTGGAGTTCGATCGGAGCGGCCGACGGCTCGGCGTCCCCGGCTCGGACGGGGTGGCCGCGGTTATCGACCCGGCCACGGGAAGCCAGATCGCACTGCGCGGCCACCGCGGGGACGTGGACGGCATGACTTTCTCCCCCGATGGCGAGCTCGGCGCCACGGCCGGTGACGACGGGACCGTGCGCTTGTGGCGCGCCTCGACGGGCAAGCCCTACTGGCGTGGGCCCGCGCTACTGCGGGCACGCGCGCTCGGGGCCCAGCCCCTGCTGCTCTCGCATCGGGGCTGGGAGATGCTTGCCGCCGAGCGCCAGCCAGGCCGCGCCGCAACGGAAGGCGCGGACGATGGATCGGCGGCCACCGGGGCGGCCCTGGCGGCCGCGGCCGGCGCAGGCCCCCAGCTTCGCGTGCTGCTCGAGGGCCGAGCCCACCACGCGGCGCAGGATCCGAGCGGAGACCTGCTTTGCGTGCAACTCGACGACGACGCGGTCCAGCTCTGGCGCATGAGCCGCGACGAGATGCTGGCCGAGTATCGTCTGCCGGGGCTGGAGCAGGTGATTGCCATCCCGGACGGCTGCGTCGCGCGCACGGGCAGCGCCCCGCCGGGGCGGCCGGCAGCGGTGGCGGTGTTTGCCTCTGGCCGCACGACCCAGCTCGATGTGGATGGCCCGCCGAGCGCGCTCGGTTGGAGCCCGGCGCCGCTCGGCGCCGCATCCCGCCCCGCGGACGGCGGGCAGGGCGCATCGGCGGGCGCGCCGCGGCCGGAGGCGGCTACGGCCGGCGGGATGGTGTTGGTGGCGGCCGGCGAGCGTATCCTGCTCTTCGACGCTGCGCTCCGGCCTGCCGGGCGGCGCGACGTGGGGCCGGGCGTGACTGCTCTCGCGGCGAGCGGTCCGTTCGTGGTTGCCGGGTTCGAGAACGGCATCCTGGAGCTCGTCCCGCTCGACCCGGCGCTCGCCGCGCCGCGCTACTCCTTCGAACAGGTGCCGTCGAGCCCGGTGGCGCAGATCGTGCCCGGTCCGGCCGGCACCCTCGTCGTGGGCTACGCCAGCGGTCTCGTGGGCCTGTGGGGCCGCGACGACGGCCGGCGCCTGGCCCGCACGCGGCTTCACGGCAGCGTCGCCCACCTGGTGCTCGACGGGACGCGCCTGTACGCGGCGACCGATCTGGGCGACGAGACTGTCTGGGATCTGGGCGTGTTCCACGCCGGCTACTGCGACCTCGTGCGCCAGCTCTGGGCGCAGGTGCCCGTCACTTGGCGGGACGGACGGCCGGTGAAGGAGCCGCCGCCGGCGGCGCATCCGTGCGCGGCGGCGCGGGCGCCGTAGCGCCGGGGCCGAGGAGCATGCGGACTTTCTTCGATCCCCAAGGCATCGTGGTCGTCGGCGTATCCGACGCCGCGGACAACCTCGGCAAGAAGGTCATCGAGAACCTGGTGCGCTGGCGCTTCGCCGGGAAGCTCGTGGCGGTCGGCCGCCGGGCGGCGCGCG
>JACQWT010000235.1 GCA_016209145.1 Deltaproteobacteria bacterium
AGCGACCCCGACCGACTGACGACCGGGCCGCGGCTAGCCGCAACGCCTTGCGCACCGTCGGCCACCTGCTGTCACAGCCACACACGAGCCCTGGCGGGTTTCGCCCGACACGCTCCTAGAGCCGGACGATCCCGACCGAGTCGCGGCTGCGCTTGGCGCGCTCGCGCAGGGCGGCCTCCCCTTCGTGGCAGTGGTTCTCTTCGACGACTACCTGACGCGGGATCTCGTGCTCGATGCCGTGGAGGCCGAACTCCGGTACGTCCGCAAGGTCTCGGTGCGGCACTGGGACCTGCGCACCGCCGGTGCGCTGCAGGAGCTCGTGCGCAGCGAGCCCGGAGGCGTGAGCTTCGTCACGGGCGTGGAGGACGCAATGGACGAGCATGGCGGCGCGCTCAACCAGCACCGCGACGCCCTGGCAGAGCGCGCCGCAACCTTCTGGGCGCGGGCGGACCGCTACCCGGATCTCTCCGCCTTGGCGCCAGATCTTCTCTCGTACGTCGGCGGTCGGGTGGAGCGCGCGGCCCTTCGGGGTGGACTTGTCGCCGCGTCCGCGCTGGAGCCGGCCCTGCAGGAGCTGGAGCGCAAGCACGGCATGTGCACCGAGGAGTTCCTGCGCCGGTGGCGGGCGGGAGAGGCGCTGGCGGTGACACCCGATGACGCCAGCCGCTGGGCCGCGCTGGCCCGGGTGCTTGGTCGGACGTGATGCCATGACCCCCAGCGAGTACCGTTCGCGCCTGCGAGCTAGGCTCATCGAGCTGAAGGGGCGCGGGCTCGGTCCGGCAAACGTCGACGACGTAGTGGCGGCTCCCAACACGAGAGATCGATCGCAAACCCTGATCGAGACGGCCGACCGCAGAAGGCCGGAGCAGCCGCGTGACCTGCAGTTCGCCAACGGCGCGACGCTGAGGTTGCGCGTTGACTTCGAGCACGTCGCGGGCAACTGGAGCCTGTTCGGCTACTGCTTCCACTTCGCGAAAGGCGAAAGGTGGTTCCGCTATGACCGCGATCCCGACCGCGCCTCGGGCCCGACGCATCCGCGCGACCATCTGCACGTTGGCAGCGAGGAGCCGCGCTATCCAACCGGGGACGGGGCCGATCCGTTGCTTCTGCTGGACTTCCTCGAAGCCCAGGGCCTGCTGCGGTAGGGGCGCTGCCAACTGCTGACAGCCGTGGCCGGCGCGAGTAGCATGCCCGCCATGAGCGGCGCTTCCCTGCTCGGGCGCTTGAAGCGCCTGGCCGACCCCACGTCGGCGGAGCGCGTGGTCTACCGCGGCGACGACCTCGAACAGGTCGTGGTCGAGAACTTGCAGCGCATGCTCAACACGCGCCAGGGCAGCTCGCTGACCTGCCCGGACTACGGCATCGTGGAGCTGTCCGAGTTGCTGCACGACTTCCCCGACGCCATCGGGATCATGCAGCGGGCCATCAAGAACAGCATCCTGCAGTACGAGCCGCGGCTCAAGAACGTGCAGGTGCGCTCGGTCGAGGGCGAGGAGCCCAGCGACATGTCGGTGCATTTCGAGATCTCGGCCCAGCTCGTGCTGCCCGATGGCCAGCGCCGGCCCGTGCGCTTCAGCACCGCCGTCGACGAGAGCAGCAACGTAAAGATCGGGTAAGCGGCGTGTTCAACAAGTACTACCAGGACGAGCTCACCTACCTGCGCGAGCTGGGTCAGGAGTTCGCCGCCGCGTACCCGGCGATCGCGCCCTTGCTGGCCGAGCGGGGGGGCGATCCCGACGTCGAAAGGCTGCTCGAGGGCGTGGCCTTCCTGACGGGCAAGCTGCGCCAGAAGATCGACGACGAGCTGCCCGAGGTCATCCACTCGGTCGCCCAGCTCCTGTTCCCGCACTACATCCGCCAGATCCCCGCCACCTCGGTCGTGGAGTTCACGCCGCTGCCCAACGTCGTGCGCGAGCGCGTCATGGTCGAGCGCGGGGCCGAGGTGGGCTCGGTGCCGGTGGAGGGCACGAGCTGCCGCTTTCGGACTACCCAGGATGTCGAGCTCTTGCCGCTGGCGGTCGAGGACGTGCGCGTGGATACTGGGGCCCACCTGGCGCAGACGCTGCGCATCGAGGTCAAGGTCACGGGCGGCGCCTCGCTTGCCGCCCTGGGCCTGGAGAAGATCCGCTTCTACATGCACGGCGAGCGCCGCCTGCAGGACGACGTCCGGCTCTGGGTCGGCGCCCACCTGGAGAGCGTCGCCATTGCCGCCATCGACCCGAGCCGCGGCGACAGCGCCGTGCTCACCCTGCCCGCCAAGGCCGTCGCCCTGGGCGGCTTCGCCGAGCAGGAAAGCCTCATCCCCTATCCCAAGACGGTCTACCCGGGCTACCGCCTGCTCCAGGAGTACTTCTGCCTGCCGCAGAAGTTCGCCTTCTTCGAGGTTTCGGGCCTCGGCGCGCTGCCCGCCGATCGGCTCGGCGACCGCTTCGCCATCCTGCTGCAGTTCAAGGACGGGCTGCCGCCCGGCACGCGCGTCGGCAAGGACAACATCCGCCTGTTCTGCACCCCGGTCGTCAACCTCTTCGCCCACACCACCGACCCAATCAAGCCGGATGCCACCAAGCACGAGTACCTTGCGCGCCCCGCCGGCGGAACGCCCCAGGCGTTCGAGATCTACTCGATCGACCGGGTGACGGGCATCGCCCGGCGCACGAGCCAGCGCGTGGACATCCCGAGCTTCTTCTCCTTCCAGCACGAGATCGGCCGCGACACCGCCGCCGCCGGCCAGGTCTTCTACCAGCAGCACGTCCGTCCCGCGACGATCGGCGAGGGGATAGACGTGTACCTGTCCTTCGGCACACCCCAGGACTCGGGCACCATCCCGGAGTTCGATGTGATCAGCGTCGAGGCCACTTGCACGAACCGCCAGTACCCCGCGCAGCTCAAGATGGGCGACATCCGCGTCGCCACGGCGACGTCCCCGGCGGTGGCCACCTTCGCCAACCTCGTGGGGGTCACCCAGCCGCTGCCGCCGCCGGTGGGCCGCGAGCTGCAGTGGCGCGTGCTGGCGCACATGGCCATGAGCTATCGCTCGCTCGCCGAGCTCGATGTGCTGCGCGGCACGGTGGACATCTACAACTTCCAGGCTGTCTACGACCGCCAGGAGGCACGGGCGAACCAGCTCCGGCTGGCGGCCATCAAGAGCGTGCAGGTGCGTCCCACCGACCGGCTCTACCGCGGCGCGCCGGTGCGCGGCATTGCCACCGAGATCGAGCTCGACGAGAACGGCTTCGCCGGCGAGGGTGACATGTACCTCTTTGCGAGCCTGCTCGATCGGATGTTCGCCTCCTACGTCTCGCTCAACTCCTTCACCAAGCTCACCGTCACGGGGGCTGGCACGCGCGCGGTGTACACATGGGACCCGAAGAGCGGCAGCGTGACGCTGATTTGAGCCCGGCACAGGTCGAGCAGGCGCTGGCGGCCTACGGGACCGTGGCCCGGCGCTTCTCGTTCTATCGGCTGCTCTACCTGCTGGAGAGGCTGTTCCCGCGCACGCCTCGGCTCGGCTACACGGGTCCGGCGCGCGAGGAGCGCATCCGCTTGCGCGCCGCCCCCTCGCTCGTGTTCGCCTCGAGCGACGTGAGCGAGCTCGGCTACCGCCCGCTCGCCGACGGCGTGCGCCGCGCCCAGGTGAGCGTAGCCTTCCTCGGCCTCTACGGCTCGGCCTCGCCGCTGCCGACTCACTTCGTCGAGGAGATCTCGCTCAGTGTGCACCAGGGCGGGCCGCAGCCGGTGCGCGAGTTGCTCGACGTGCTCCATCACCGGCTGCTCACGCTCTGCTACCGCGCTTGGGCCAAGTACCGCCTGAGCGTGGGCTACCTGCGCGACGGCCACGACACGTTCACCCGGCGCATGTTCTGCGCCGTGGGCTTGGACGGCTTCGGCAAGGGCAAGACCCTGATCAACCCCTTCTACTTCCTGAAGTTCGCGCCGCTCTTGGCCAGCAAGTCACGCTCGGCGCGCGGGCTGCAGGTCGTGCTCGACGAGCTTCTGGACGGCATCGGCGTGCAGATCGAGCAGTTCGTGGGCCATTGGACGCTGATCGAGAAGCCCGTGCGCAACAAGCTCGGTGTCGCCAACCACCAACTCGGCGAGGATCTGGTCATCGGGCGCTACGTGTACGACGGCAGCGGTCGCTACACGGTGGTGCTCGGCCCGCTCCAGTACGACGACTACCTTTCCTTCCTCCCGGGCGGGCACCGCCGGCCTTTCCTGCAGAGCGTGATCAACACCTTCACGCCGGGCATCCACGACGTGATGCTCGAGCTGCACGTGGATCTGGAGGCCGCGCCGCGCTTCCAGCTCGCCTCGCCGCGTGCCGCCACGCTCTCGCGCACCGCGTGGCTGGGCGGCAGCGCGGCCGGCATCTTCGAGATCACGGTGCCCCTGGAGGACGCCCCGCCTCCGGCCGGCCCGGAGGAGGAAGAGGAGGACCGGGGCGAGCCGCCGCCGCTGCCGTGACCGGCGGTATGCGTTCACGCACTGCGGCGCTAGCAACGACGGCTCGCCGAGTCGGCCGCGATCGCGGCTTACGTCCTCGGCCCGGGTCCTCACGTACAGGAGTACGCTGCGGCCCGGGCCTCCGGAGCGCTGCTCCGCTAGCCAGTCCCGCCGCGCGCTCGCGGCCGCCTGACGAGCCGCGTGTTGGAATGCGCGAACGGTTGCGACCGGCGAGCTCAGTACACGAGCATGCTGGTCAGCACGGCGCCCATCTCGTCGATCGCTTCCTCGACGTTCTCGCCGTGGACGATCTGCACGAGCAGGATGCGCTGGGGTGAGCGCACCAGGATCTCGTGGGCGAAGTTGTCGTAGTCGGGCCGCGAGGCGAGCTTGGTCTTGAGCAAGTAGCCGCGGGCCTGGGCGTTGGCCCCGGACACGGGCAGGCGCGCGGCGAGGATGGTCGAGCCCTCCTTCTTGACCTCCTCCTCGTAGCGCTTGAGCACCTCGCCCCAGGGCTGCGCGACCGGATCGAGCCGCTCGTAGATGGAGAAGACGAACTGCCGCGGCGACTGGTAGGAGATCTGGCGCCGCTGCGGCGTGTAGTCGGCCGTGCGCAGGTACCAGTCGATGGGACGCGAGAGCCGCACGTCGTCGTTGAAGATCGACACGCCCGCGCGCCGCGGCAGCCGGGGGGTCTCGGCGCGGTCGAGCGGCGGGTAGTAGCGCTCCCAACTGAAGCGGCCGTCTATGACGCCGCGCTCGTGCAGGTAGAAGACCTCGTCGCGCGAGGGGGCCGAGGGCGAGCCGCCGCAACCCCAGCCCAGGGCCGCGGCCAGCACCCAGCCGAACAGACAGGATTGGAGGATCCTCACGCGGCCCACTTTACGCCAGAGGCGCATTTCTACCAAAAGAACGCAAAAAGTTGGGCAGCGGGGCCGGCCCGTCCGATAGTAGGCGCGCCCGCGGCCCTGCCGGCCGCGCCGGGCACCGACGACCATGAGCCCCCACCAGCTTCTCTCCGCCCTGCTCGCTTTTCCCCTTTTCCTGGGCGGATGCATCGGCCTGCACGCCGGATCGCGCTACCCGGACTACGACTCCGGTGAGGTCCGCAAGCTCTTGTGGACGCCGGAGAACGACGAAGGCCCCTCCTTCACGCTTGGCGAGCTCAAGATCAGGGACGAAGCCTGCAAGGACGTCGACACCCACGCGGTGACGAAGCCGCTGACCAAGGACGACTTCAGCCGCTTCCTGCAGGGCCTGGGCGTCAAGGACGAGCCGGTCATGGCCCGCGGGAACCTCTACTGGTACGAGTTCCCGGGCACGGACCCCGAGGACGGCGACCGCGTGCGCCTGCGCCTCGCGGTGCGGGACTCGGTCGAGGAGGCCGCCCTCGATCTGCACAAGTCCCTGCTCGAGCACGGCCCGGGCTGGTGGGGCGTGCGCCGTTCCAACCTCGCCATCCTCGCGCCCAAAGCAGGCGTGGCCGAGGCCCTGGCCTTCGCCATCAAGTACAAGCTCGTCTGCTGGGGCACGATGGCGATGGCGCACGTGGACGACGTGTACGTCGTGCCGGGGCCGTACACGCAGCTCTAGCGCAGGCTACGCCTTGCCACCGCGGCCTCTATTCCCGAAAACCGGGAATAGAGGAGGCGATCCCCTCGCCGTCGGCCCCTCTATTCCCGCTTTCCGGGAATAGAGGAGGCGATCGCGCCTGGGCGGCGCAGGCGGCGCGGACAGCGAAGGGTTGACGAGAGAGAGAGAATGCAAGCCTCGCGCCAGTTCAGGCGCAACGAGGCCGGGACGGCAACGCTCAGGATCGTGGGGCTGGCAGGTGCGCTGGGCCTGCTGGTGGTAGGAACGGTTGGCGCCTGCGGCGGCGATGACGCCGACGTGAGCCGGGGCTCCGGCTCCGGCGGCCACGCCGGCAGCGGCGGAGGGCAGGCCGGCGCGGGCGGGGACACAAGCACTGGCGGTCAGGGCGGCGGCGGTGGCCCCGCGGCCAACGTCTGCTCGCCGCCCTGCCAGGGCAAGAGCTGCTGCGCCGGGAGCTGCGTCGAGCTCGCGGGCGACGAGGGCAACTGCGGCACCTGCGGCAAGGGCTGCGGCGCTGGCGAGAAGTGCATCGCCGGCGCGTGCGGCCCCTGCAC